>NZ_JBIBWT010000001.1:0-344652 GCF_043081525.1 Streptomyces sp. NPDC014864 | reverse complement strand
GGCACCGGCGAGGTGGGCCGCGTGCGCTTGGGCGGCGACGGTCACGTCGGTGGCTGTGCGGCCCGCGCCCGCGATCGTGTGCTGGGCCTTGGTGCGGACCACGCCATCGACGCCGTGCACGCGGGAGCGGGCGGCCGCCTGGGTGGCCTGGAGCTTCGACTGGGCACCGGCCAGCGCCTCCTCGACCTCCGGCGCGAATGCCGAGAGGGGGCCGAAGAGGTAGTCGATGGCGTCCTGCGGCGCGGAGGTGCCGGAGACCATGCCCGCCGCCCGGTCGGTCACGTGGCCCGCGTGGGCGGCCGTTCCGTGGGCGAGGGCGGTGGCGCCGGCCTTCGCCGCGCGCGCCGCGTGGGCGCCCTGGATGGCCTGCGCGCCGCGGACGGCACCGGCGCGTGCCGTGCCCACCTCGGCGTCGACGTACCGGCGGGCCTGCTCGGCGCCGCCGGACGTGGCGTGCCGCGCCGTCGTCGCGGCGGTGCCGGTCAGGGCGCCGGCCTTGGACGCCGCCCGGCCGGCGGTGTCCGAGACGGTCGTGCCGGCGCCCCGCGCGGCCGAGCCGTCGGTGATGCCGGAGACCGTGTTCTGCACGCCGGAGACGGTCCCGTCGACCGTGCCGGTGACCGCACCGGTCAGCGAACCGGCGGTGTCACCGGTATCGACGGCGGCAGAGGCGTCGGCGGTCGGGTCCGGGGCGGACAGCGAGGAGGCGGCCAGTTCGTCGGCACTGGCCACGGCCGAACCGAGCGCCCATGCGCCGGTGACACCGGCGGCCATGACGATGGAGCGGCGGATGTTCTTGTTCATACGTTCTTCAGATCCTTTGGGGTTCCGGGACGCCCGGAAGGAGAGCTCCGGGGTGGGGACATTCCGTCGCCTGTCGCGGTCGTGGTCCGGGAAGTGGGGACCGGCGGACGCGCTACGGCTCCGGCGGCTTCCGTCCGGGAACGAAGGAGGGGTCCGGACGGGCGGGCAGACCTGTTCCGCCCCCGCGCGGCAGGTCTGGGCGGGGAGAGGTCCGGCTCCGCTAGCCGGGGAAGACGGGGATGTCCCGGTGCCTGTCCCGGGTCCCGGCCGCGTCGGAACGCGCGGCGGCGCCGGGCGCCAGCCGCAGCGGGGCCCGGTCGATCAGGGTGACGGCGTGCGCGTCGGCGTGCCGCGGCGTGCCGGTGTCGAGCGCCGACTGGCCGAGGAGGGCGCCCGCGTCACGGGCGGGCGCCTGAGGCAGGGGCGCTCGGCCGTCACGAAGGTCGCGGAGGAGGCCGGAGGCACCGGCGCCCACGGCGGTGGCCGGCACGGTCCCGACCACGGTGAACCGCGGTCCGTACGCGGCGCCCTGCGCCGTACGTGCCACCGTCCGCCCGTCCGGAGCGTGCCCACCGGACAACAGGGGCGGACCGGCACCCGGCCGCTGCGTCCCGGGCTCCGAGGTGGCCGGCAACGGCGGCACCGTCACCGGCAGCCCGGACTCACCGGGCGGGCCGGGCAGACCCGGCAGCGTGGACGGGCCGGGGAGCGCAGGCAGCGGGGGGGACGGGCCCGACGGCAGCACTGTCGCCCCCGCCTCGGCCGGCTCGTCCGTCACGGCCCCCACCAGATCCCCGACCGGTCGCTCGACCCGCTCGCCCACGGACCGGACGACGGAGTCGGCCACCGGCCGCAGGACCGGGTCAGCCCGTAGGGAACTCGCGCTCTGCGCGGCACTGCCCGCCGGGACGGAGTTGCCCGCCCGCGTGGCGCTGCCGCGCTCCGAGGCATCCGAGGCGTCCAAGGCATCCGAGGAGGAACTCGCCTTCTCCGACGAGCCCGACGTCCACGAGGAGCTCGACTTCCGGACGGCATCCCCGGTCCGCGAGGAGCCGTGACGGGGCGGAAGGCCTCCGCCGTTCCCGGCCTCGGCCCCGGATGTCGCGGCCCCGGCCCCTGACTTGGCCGGGTGGCTCACGGAGTCGTGCTCGGTGGTCGTGACCGCCGAGGCCGAAGCGCCGGCCACCTCGCCGACCGCGCCCTGCGCCGCCGACCGCACTCCGTCAACGGCGGACGACGCCAGGGACCCGGTCGAGGACACCGCCGGCGTTCCGTCCGCGGCGTGCGCCTGCTCGCCGCAGAGGAAGCCGAGCGCGAACAGGGCTCCCACCAGCAGCCCCAGTCGCAGCGCACGCCGTCCGGCCGCCGTGCGCATCACGCGCAGGGCGGCGACGGACACGGCTGCCGGCCAGGTCAAGCGGGCGGGTCCTCCCGTGCGGAACGAGTGAGGGTGCGGTACGGGTCGCCACGGACTCTACGACCGCTACGACCGCTGTACGGGCGGGCGGTGCGCCACGCACCGCCGATGAGGCATCGATCCTTGCACGGCCCTCCCGACGTTGCGCAAGCCCCCTGTTACCGATGGGTAGTCATGTCCGTTTTGCTGGCAGGATTCGGTCGACAAGTCGTCAGCCGAACATCTCGCCCCCATCCCTCCTCCCGGTTCCTCAGGCGGTGTCCGGTATCGGCAGCGGACGCTTCTCGACGGCCGCCGCCATCACCTCCGGGAAGAGGTCGGGCGTGCACGCGAACGCCGGTGCACCGAGCGACGCGAGCGCGGCGGCGTGCTCACGGTCGTAGGCGGGCGCCCCCTCGTCCGACAGCGCGAGGAGCGTCACGAACTGCACCCCCGACGCCTTCATCGCCGCCACCCGCTTCAGCATCTCGTCCCGGATGCCTCCCTCGTACAGGTCGCTGATGAGGACGACCACCGTCTCCGCGGGCCGGGTGATCTGCGACTGGCAGTACGCCAGCGCGCGGTTGATGTCCGTGCCCCCGCCGAGCTGGGTGCCGAAGAGCACGTCGACCGGATCGTCGAGCTGGTCGGTGAGGTCGACGACCGCCGTGTCGAAGACGACCAGCCGCGTGCTGATCGACCGCATGGACGCGAGCACCGCACCGAAGACGGACGCGTAGACGACGGACGCGGCCATGGACCCCGACTGGTCGATGCAGAGGACGACTTCCTTCTTCACGGACTGGGACGCGCGCCCGTAGCCGATGAGCCGCTCCGGCACGACCGTCCGGTACTCCGGCAGGTAGTGCTTCAGGTTGGCGGCGATGGTGCGGTTCCAGTCGATGTCCTGGTGGCGCGGACGGTTGACGCGGGCGCTGCGGTCGAGGGCGCCGGTGAGGGTGGCCCGGGTGCGGGTGGCGAGCCGTTTCTCCAGGTCCTCGACGACCTTGCGCACGACGGCCCGCGCGGTCTCCTTCGTCGTCTCCGGCATCGCCTTGTTGAGCGAGAGCAGCGTGCCGACGAGGTGCACGTCCGCCTCCACCGCCTCGAGCATCTCCGGCTCCAGCAGCAGCGTGGACAGCCCGAGCCGGTCGATGGCGTCCCGCTGCATGACCTGCACCACGGAGGACCGGAAGTACGTGCGGATGTCCCCCAGCCACCGCGCCACCGACGGCGCCGAGGCCCCGAGCCCGGCCGAACGCTCCCGCCCCGTCCGCGGCTTGTCCCCCGAGCCGTAGAGCGCGGTGAGCGTCCCGTCCATCGCGGCATCCCGTCCCGACAGCGCGCATCCGGTGCCTTCGGCCGCGTCCCCGCCGAGGACGAGCCGCCAGCGGCGGAGCCGCTCCTGCGCCGGGTCCCGCACGTCGTACTCCTCCGTCCCCGACGTCCCGCTCGCCGTCGCCCCGCTCACCGTCATCCCGCCCTCCGCATCGACTCGTTCCCCGTGTCCGCCCGCCCCCGCCCGGCCCCGTCCAGCCCCAACAGCAGCCGTACGACAGGCAGTACGGCGTCCGCGCGCTCGGTGTCGAGGCCGGCGGCGAAGCCGGGCGTCCCGCCGGCCGTCGTGGCCCCGGTCGCGCCGGGCCGTCCCGGACCGCGCCGGACGAGCTCCCCGAGCGTTCTGCGGATCCCGGGCTCGTAGGCCGAGAAGGTGCGCCGCAGCAGCGGCAGTACGTCCGTGAACGCCTCCTGCGGCACCCCGGTCAGCCAGGCGTCGACCAGCCCGAGCAGCCGCTCGTCGTGGACGAGCAGCATCCCGCCACCGCCGCCGACGAAGCCCTCGATCCAGGCGGCCGCATCCGCCGGCTGCGTGCCCGGTGACAGCACGAGCCCCATGAGCCGGGCCGCCCGGTCCGGCTCCACCTCCCCGGCGTCCAGCAGGAGCCGCACCGCCCGTCCTCTGACGACGCCCGGCACGGTGTCCCGTTCCGACAGGAGCCGGAGCACGCCGTGCCAGCGGGCGCGCAGGTCGCCGCGGCCGGCCTCCGGGGTGTCACCGAGCAGCCCGACGGCCGTGTGCACCGCGTCCACGTGACGCCGTATCTCCTCGGCCGCGTCCGCGTCCAGCGACGCGCAGGCCGGGGGCAGGCCGACGAAGATCCGCCCGGCCAGTCCCGCGGCGACCTCCGCCAGGGCCCGGGTATCGGTGCCGCGCACGTCGCCGTAGCGCAGGGAGCGGACCAGAGCCGGCAGTGCCTGGGCGAGGTGCCCGACGTCCGTGTCCAGCGCCGCGCGGTCGGCGAGCACCCGCATCACCACGGGCAGCGCGTCCGGGAGTTCGGCCGGCAGGCAGCGTTCGGCGAGCGCGGTGATCTCGGCGAGGGACCGCGCCGCGACGGCGTCCGTCTCGGCCTTGGCGGTCGCGGCGGCGACTACGGTCGTCCCCCACACCCCGGCCTCGGCGACCCGCACGGACAGCTCCGGCTCCCAGCGCAGCCGCCAGGTCTCCCGGAACGTGCCCGTGCTGCCCCGCGAGGCGGCGGGCTCTCCCCAGCCGACGCCCAGCATCCGCAGCCGGTGCAGCAGTCTGCTGCGGCCGGCGTCGGTCTCCTTGCGCAGGTCGAGCTCCAGTTCCCGCTCCAGCGCCTCCGGTTTGAGCCGCAGTCGCCGCTGAAGCCGGGTCAGGTCGCGCTGCAACGGCACCGCGGGCGCCGACTCCGGCACCTCGCCCAGCACGTCCCCCACGACCAGCCGGTCGTGCACCAGGGCCAGCGGGACGTCCGAACCGTCGCACATCACCGCCCGCACGGCGTCCGTCGTCTCGCTCAGCCCGGGCAGCGGGCGGCCGCGCATCGCGGCGAGCGTGCCGGCCAGCCGCACCGCCTCGATGACGTGCGCGGAGGACACGATCCGGTCCTCCTCGCGCAGCAGTCCCGCCACCTTGGTCAGCCACCGCTCGACCGGCCGGTCGGGCGCGCGGAACAGATGGGCGTACCACCCCGGTGAGTCGATGCCCGCGCCGTAGCCGCCGGCCCGGGACAGCCTGCGGTGCGTCCACGGCACCCAGGTCATGTCCACCTTGACCTTGGGCAGCCCCTTCAGCAGCGCCCGGTCGGCGGCGACGGCGGCCTTCCGGCGCAGCGCGGGCACGTGCCAGGCACCGCACACCACGGCCACACCGTCGCCGAACTCGCGCTGCGCCGCCCGCACCTGGAGCCGCATGTACGCCTCGCGGACGAGATCCCGGTCGTGGCCCGCGCCGCCGAACGTCTCCCGCAGTGCCTCCATGGCCTCCTCGAGCACGGCGAACGGGGCGAACACATCTCCCTCGCCCGCTCCCCGGTGCTCGACGACGTCCTCCCACCAGCGCTCGGGATCGTCGTACCCGGCGGCCTCGGCGAGCGCGGCGAGCGGGTCCACACGAATTCCGGCCCCGTCCGGCCGCTCCGCCCCCCGCTCTCCGTCCGCGGAGTCGTCCCCGGAGTTCCCCTCCTCACTCCCCCGGCGACCCGCCTCCTCCGGCGCACGACCCCCCTCGCCCTGCGCCCGGCTCCCCTCCCCCGGCGCGGGGCTCCCACCGCCCGGCCCGGGACTCCCTCCCTCCGGTCCTCCGCCGGAGTCGCCGCTCTCCCAGGCCAGCGTGTGCGTGGCCGGCAGGTCGATGAAGCGGGCCGGGACCTCGTGTTCCAGGGCCCAGCGGACGGCGACCCACTCCGGGGAGAACTCGGCCATCGGCCAGAACGCCGACCGGCCGGGCTCGTCGACGGCGTGACCGAGCAGGGCGACCGGCGGTCGCATGGTCTCGTCCGCGGCGAGCGGAAGCAGCGCGTCGGCCTCCGGCGGGCCCTCGATCAGGACGACCCGTGGCCGCGCCGCCTCCAGGGCGGCGCGCACCGACCGTGCGGACCCGGGCCCGTGGTGCCGGACGCCCAGCAGCAGCGGCCCCGTGCCGGGCCACCGGCCGCCGGCGGCCCGGTCAGTGCCCGCCACACCGTCCCCCTCGTCCCCCGGTCCAGCTCGGGTCCTCGCCGGAACTCGCCCTCGTCATCGCGTCCTCCCCCTCGGTGGCGCCCGTCGCCGGCCTGCCGTGCCCGCTCCCCCGCGCGTTCCCTCTCACGCGCTCACCTCCCGGCACGCCCGGTAGAAGTCCTTCCAGCCGTCGCGCTCGCGGACGACCGTCTCCAGGTACTCCCGCCACACGACACGGTCGGCCGCCGGGTCGCGGACCACGGCACCGAGGATGCCCGCGGCGACGTCCGCGGGCCGCAGCACGCCGTCGCCGAAGTGGGCCGCCAGCGCGAGGCCGTTGGTCACCACGGAGATCGCCTCGGCCGTCGACAGGGTGCCGCTGGGCGACTTGAGCTTCGTACGGCCGTCGGTGGTGATCCCGTCGCGCAGTTCGCGGAAGACCGTGACGACGCGGCGGATCTCGTCGATGCCGTCGGGCACGGCCGGCAGGTCCAGGGAGCGGCCGATCTGGTCGACGCGCCGGGAGACGATGTCGACCTCGGCCTCGGGGGTCTCCGGAAGCGGCAGGACCACCGTGTTGAACCGGCGGCGCAGGGCGCTGGACAGGTCGTTGACCCCGCGGTCGCGGTCGTTGGCCGTGGCGATCAGGTTGAAACCGCGGACCGCCTGCACCTCGTCGCCCAGCTCCGGTATCGGCAGGGTCTTCTCCGACAGGATCGTGATCAGCGTGTCCTGCACGTCGGCCGGGATGCGGGTCAGCTCCTCCACGCGGGCGGTCATCCCCTCGGCCATGGCCCGCATGACCGGGCTGGGCACGAGGGCGTCGCGGCTCGGGCCGTGGGCGAGCAGCCGCGCGTAGTTCCACCCGTAGCGGATGGCCTCCTCCGGCGTGCCCGCGGTGCCCTGCACCAGCAGCGTGGAGTCGCCGCTGATCGCGGCGGCCAGGTGCTCGGACACCCAGGTCTTCGCCGTGCCCGGGACGCCCAGCAGGAGCAGGGCCCGGTCGGTGGCGAGGGTGGTGACGGCGACCTCGACGATGCGGCGCGGGCCGACGTACTTCGGCGTGATCACCGTGCCGTCCGGCAGCGTGCCGCCGAGGAGGTAGGTCGCGACGGCCCACGGCGACAGCCGCCAGCGAGCGGGGCGCGGACGGTCGTCCTGCGCGGCGAGCGCGACGAGTTCGGCGGCGAAGGCGTCCTCGGCGTGCGGCCGCAGCGCCGCGGACGGCGGCGCCTCGGACTCTCCCCGTTCCGCGCCCGTGTTCGCGGGCGCGGAGTGGTTTCGGCGTGGTTCGGCGGACGTCGGTTCGACGGACACGGACATGGCTGAGGCCCCCTCCAGCTCGGCCGGTTCGGATCTGGTGACCACCCTGCACCACCCCACTGACAATCCACTCTGACCTGCTGAAACGCTCTCGCGAGGCCGATTGTCAGTGGGGGGATCTACCTTCGATGTCATGACTCAGCAGGGGGTGCGCTGGACCGCGGACCAGGTGCTGGCACTGGCGCCTGACGACGCGTCACGCAAAGCGGGAAGCAAACTCGGCGCGGCCGGACCGTGGTCCGAGGCGGGCAGTACGGACGAGGGGACGGTGTGGGGGCTGTGCAAGGGCAGCGGCAGCAGGCCGTATCAGACGGTGGTGGACCTCTCGGACCCGGCCGGGCCGGCGTACAGGTGCAGTTGCCCGAGCCGTAAGTTCCCGTGCAAGCACGCGCTCGGGCTGCTGTTGCTGTGGGCGGGCGGCGACGGCGCCGTACCGGCCGGGCAGGCGCCGGAGTGGGCCGGGCAGTGGCTGGCGGGCAGGCGCAGACGGGCGGAGGAGAAGGGGACGGCGGGCGCGGCGGGTCCCGGGTCCGGCTCCGCCGATCCGCAGGCTGCCCGGCGCCGGGCCGAGCGCCGGGCCGAGCGGATCACCGCGGGGGCCACGGAGCTGGAGCAGCGCCTGGCCGACCTGCTGCGCGGCGGCCTGGCCGGGGCCGAGCAGGCGGGGTACGGGCTGTGGGAGGAGACGGCGGCCCGCATGGTCGACGCGCAGGCGCCGGGGCTCGCCGCGCGCGTGAGGGAACTGGGAGCGGTCCCGTCGTCCGGACCCGGATGGCCGGTGCGTCTGCTGGAGGAGTGCGCGCTGCTCCACCTCCTCGACCAGGGCTGGCTGCGCCGTGAACGGCTGCCGGACGGGCTGGCGGCGACGGTCCGGTCCCGGGTCGGCCTGCCCGGCACCGCGGACGGCCCGCCGGTGCGCGACCGCTGGCTCGTCCTCGCCCAGTACGACACGGCGGACGCCAAGCTGGTCACCCGGCGGATCTGGCTGCACGGGGCAGAGACCGGCCGCACGGCCCTGCTGCTCTCCTACGGCGCCGCGGGCCGCGCACCGGAGCAGACGCTGCCGGTGGGGCTGGCGCTGGACGCCGAGGTGTCCGCCTATCCGGGCGCGGGCCAGGTGCGCGGGGCGCTGGGAGAGCGGTTCGCCCCGCCTGCCCCCACGCGGGCCCGCCCGCCGGGGGTGACCACGGCGCTGGCGGCCGCCCGCTACGGCGAGGCCCTGCGGGACGATCCGTGGCTGGAGTCGGTCCCGGTGACCCTCGGCCGGGTGATACCGGTGCCGGACGGCGACGCCTGGCAGCTGGTGGACGCCGACGCCGACTCCGCGCTGCCTCTCACCCCGGCGGCCCGCGCCCGCCCCGGGCTGTGGCGCCTGGTCGCACTGTCGGGCGGCGCCCCGGTCACGGTGTTCGGCGAGTGCGGCCACCGGGGCTTCACCCCGCTGACCGCCTGGCCGGAGGGCGAGGGAGAGGCCGTGACCTTGTGCTGATCACTGGGGTACGCACCGCGACATCGCCCGGGTCGGCCCTGCACCGGCCGCGCGGACCCAGGGGAACCAGCGGACCCAGCGGGACCAGCGGACCCAGGGGGACCGGCGGGACCAGCGGGACCAGCGGACCCAGGGGGACCGGCGGGACCAGCGGGACCGGCGGGACCAGCGGGACCGGCGGGACCAGCGGGACCAGCGGGACCGGCGGGACCAGCGGGACCGGCCCGGGTCGCGGGGATCCGCCTGGCCCCCCGGGAGCGCCGGCCCCCGGGGCCGCCGAGACCCCCACGCCGCCGGAACCCGAAAGAAGGACCCATGACAGCACGCACCCGGCCGCCACCCGCACAGGGCGCGAGACAGCCGCCTGTACGGGCGCGTACGACGTGGAGCCTCACCCGACCGGAGCACATGGACCGGTGCGCACCCCGCGTGGGGCGCACATTGGCAAGCACCAGCGTTCCGCGCACCACACCCGCCACGAACGCTCCGGGCGTGTACCCCACAGGGCCCACCGATCAGCCCTTTCTCACCGAAATCACGCATTTGTTACGCACCACGGGAAACTCGATCAGCGTGACCCTTCAACCACTCCCCGGCACCCGGCCACGGAAAGGAAGCTCATGATCAGGACCTCCGGCCCTGTGGAGGCGCCCGCGTCGGGCGCCTGGGAGGAGTTGGTCACGACGGCCCTGCTCGGTACGGACCGCCGTACGCCCCCGAGCACCCAGGGCCGTGAGTCGTCGGCGACGCCCCGGGAGGCGCCGGTGGCGCTGCTGGACGCGGCGGCCCTGGCGACCGTACGACGGCGGGCGGGGCTGCTCCCCGCCCCGGCGGCCGAGCGCCCCCAGCCCCCGCCCGTGGACCCGCGTCCGCCGCTGCCCGCCGCGGCGGCCCGCAGGCTCGCGATGCTGCTGGCCGACCGGCCGGGCACGGGTGGCGGCCGCCGGGGCACGGCGCCCGACCTCATGGAGCTGCTGCCCCAGTGGCTGGCCGCGGCGAACGCACGCGGGTTCGCCGCGCCCCCGCAGACGCTGCCCGCGCTGCTGGACGCGGCCCGGGGCCGTACGGACCTGCGGCCGGCGGTGCTGGCCTTCGCGGGCCCGCGCGCCCTGTGGCTCGCCCGGCTGAACGTGGACTGGCGCTTCGCCCTGCGCGCGGCTCCCGGAGGCGGTTCGTCGCTGCCGGGCCCGGAGGACACGGAACGGATCGGGCTGCTGTGGGAGGAGGGCCTGTTCGCGGAGCGGGTCGCGCTGCTCGGAGCCGTCCGCGCCCACCGGCCCGCGGTCGCGCGCGAGCTGCTCGCCGGCAGCTGGGCGGCGGAGCGGGCCGAGGACCGGCTGATGTTCCTCGACTCGCTGCGGGCGGGCCTGGGCCCCGACGACGAGCCGTTCCTGGAACAGGCCCTCTCCGACCGCAGCCGCAACGTACGGGCGACGGCGGCGGAACTGCTGTCGGCACTGCCCGGCTCCGCGCTCGCCGCGCGGATGGCGGGCCGGGCCGGGGCCTGCGTGGCCGTCGACCACACGCAGGTGACGCCGACGATCACGGTCGAGGCCCCGCACGAGTGCGACGCGGGGATGGAGCGCGACGGGGTCGTGCCCAAGGCGCCCGCGGGCCGGGGCGAACGGTCGTGGTGGCTGGGGCAACTGGTGGAGGCGGCACCGCTCGGGACGTGGCCGGCGCGGCTGGGCGGACGCACGCCGCGGGAGATCGTGGCTCTGCCGGTGGCGGACGACTGGCGGGACGAGCTGCACGCCGCGTGGTGCCGTGCGACGGTGCGGCAGCGGGACGCGCGGTGGGCGCGGGCGCTCCTCGGGGCCCCCGCGGCACCCGAGGCGGGCGGGCCCGGCGCGGTGTCCCTGGCCGAGCGCGCCAAGCTGCTCGGCACGCTGGACGCCGGAGAACGGGCCGACTGGGTCGCCGGGTTCATCGCGGCGCACGGTCTGTCCGAGGCGTTTCAACTGCTCGGGGTGTGCGCGGTGCCGTGGACCGCACCGCTCGGACGAGCGGTCGTCGACGCGCTCGACATCGCGCGGGATGCGGGGAGTTACCCATGGAGTTTCAGTGGAGTAATGGGACTGGCCGAGCGGTGCCTGGACCCCGCGGAGGCGAGCAGGCTGGACGGACTGCTGGCCGCGCCGGAAGAGGCGGAGGACTCGTCGCCGGGGGCCGGGGGGTACTGGGCGGAGGCGTTCCAGCGCCTGGTGACCACCTTGCGGCTGCGTTCTGTGATGACCGAGGAGCTGGGCCCGCTCCCGACCGACTGAGCCCCGCCACCGGTGGGCTGAACTCCGTCCTCAGGCGGCTGAGCCCCGCCACCGGCGGCGGAGTGAACTCCGCCCTGTGCCGACGAAGCCCCGCCACGGGCCGACCGACCCCCGCACCGGCCGGGGCGAAGCGGGACGCCGGGGCGCCTCGGGTGCCCCCGGACCGCCGACGGCCTCGCCCGCGGACGCCGGACGGGACGACGGCGCCCGCCCGGCCCCGGGAGGACCTACGCCTGGGCGGGCTGACGCACGTTCGCCCGGACCCAGTCCACGATCGACTGGGTGGTCGCGCCGGGCGTGAAGATCTCCGCGACGCCCTTCTCCTTCAGGGGCGCGATGTCCGCCTCGGGGATGATCCCGCCGCCGAACACCACGATGTCCTCGGCGTCACGCTGCCGGAGCAGGTCGATCACGGCGGCGAACAGCGTGTTGTGCGCGCCGGAGAGGATGGACAGGCCGATCGCGTCGGCGTCCTCCTGGATCGCCGTGTCGACGATCTGCTCCGGGGTCTGGTGGAGCCCGGTGTAGATGACCTCCATACCGGCGTCGCGCAGCGCCCGCGCGATCACCTTGGCGCCCCGATCGTGGCCGTCGAGCCCCGGCTTGGCCACCACCACGCGGATCGGACCGGCTGCCACACCCATCACTGCCTCCATGAAGCGACTACATCCATCCGTACCGTCAAGTACCGCACATGTCGAGCGCATCGAACATGCCGGGCATACCGCATGTTCGACGGCTTCCGCCGCTCATCGCACCGGTTGCGCCTCTACGGCACGGGCGCCCCGCACCACATCGTCCGGGGAAGTGAACGAACGTTATCGCCAGCATCCCGCAACCGGCAGTTTCACGGTGCACACCGAGGGGGAAATCACACGGTGGGACACTCCCTCGGGCTCGTGGAGCCGGGGGGACCCCCGCGCCGCGCGGAGCTCCGCGTCCCCGCGGACCACGGGCCGCACTCTTCCGCGGCACGGGGCCCGCAGCGGGCACAAGCTCCACGGGAGCCGCAACGAGGTCGTCGTGCCACCGCGCCGCAGGCCGCGCGCCGCGGCGGTACGACGCATCGGCGAAGGCAGGAAGGGCACACAGGGCAGGTACGGCACGACAGCGGGGAGCCTCGCCGCCACACCGGCGGGCAGCCGCGTCGGACCGGCGGCGTCACCGGCGCCGCACACCGGATCCGCCCCGGGTGGCCCTCGTCTGTCCGGCCGAGCACCCTCGTGGCGGCCTCCCACGAGGACACACGGGGGACGACGCCGTCCTGCCGCGTGTCGACAGGAGGTCGGCCATGAAGGTCACCAGGGTCGCAGATCCCATTGTTCCGCTCTGCCAGCGCCTGCTCCCGATCCGGCTGGCGGGGCTCTCCCTGTCCCTCCTGAAGGCGACCGCCCTGGAGCTGGCGATCCTCGCCGGCCACCTCCTGCTGTATCCCTCGGGCATCATCCAGGAGCGCCGCGGACCGGCCTCCCCGCTCCCCGCGCCCGACGGCGCAGCGCAATTGCCGACGGAGGCCAAGCCCCCGGTGGTCCTGCTGCACGGGTTCATCGACAACCGCTCGGTGTTCGTCCTGCTGCGCCGCAGCCTCGCCCAGCACGGCCGGCAGCGGATCGAGTCCCTCAACTACTCCCCGCTGACCTGCGACATCCGCACCGCGGCCGAACTGCTCGGCCGGCACATCGAGGAGATCTGCGAGCGCACCGGAAGCGGGCAGGTCGACGTCGTCGGGCACAGCCTCGGCGGACTGATCGCGCGGTACTACGTGCAGCGGCTCGACGGTCACCTCCGGGTCCGCACCCTGGTCACCCTGGGCACCCCGCACGCGGGCACCCGGGTGGCACCGCTGGCCAACGCCCATCCGATCGTGCGCCAGATGCGCCCGGGTTCGGAGCTGATCGAGGAGCTGTCCCAGCCCGCGCCCGGCTGCCATACGCACTTCGTGAGCTTCTGGAGCGACCTCGACCACCTGATGGATCCGCTGGACTCGGCCTGCATCGAGCACCCCGACCTGTCGGTGGAGAACGTGCGGGTGAGCGGCATCGGACACCTCGCCATGCCGGTGCACCCGGCCGTCGCGGCCGGCATACGGCAGGCGCTCGACACCGTCCGGCCGCGGGACCGGTCGGCCCGGCGCCGGGGCGGTCTGACCGTGGCGTGAGCGCGGTCCGACCGCGCCGCGGCACGAGTCGACCGTGCCGCGCACACGCGGGCAGTCCGCGGTGAGCACGCCCCGACCGTTCGGAGAACACGATCCGACCGCGGGACGAACCGCGATGCGCCGCCGGCGAAACAAGGCCGGCACCCGACGGCGGGTCGCCTCCGGGGGGCGCAACCCCCGCCCGCGGCGGCCGACTTAAGGCGTCTACCGCCGACCCGACCTCGAACGAAGCCCGAACACAGAGCCAAGCCGTGTCCGCACTCCCCCGAAACACGGGCGATTGCCCGCGTTTCCCGCGTGGGAAACCTGCGGAAGATTGTCGCGCCCGCGTACCGCCGGGTACAGTCGCCGCACTGCTCTGGCAGCCCCTGTTGTCGAGGCGAAAGAGAAGTCGGTGAACGACCGCCATCCGTCGGGGACCATGACCACCCCGGCTCCGGCCTCCGATGCCGCCTCGGCGCCGTACGCGTCGTACGGCGGACCGGACGCCGTCCATGGCGACTTCACCACGTACGGCGACTACGACGCCACCGGTTTCCACACCGGTACGCATCTCGCGCACGGCACGGCAGGCTTCGCGTCCGACCCCCTCTTCGGCGAACTCCCGGACGGCGGCCACTCCACGGGTACGTACGACACGGCCCACTGGACCACGGGCAGCCACCAGGCCCAGTACTACGACGCGTACGCCGCCCAGCACCACGCCGCCCACGACACCGGCGCCTACGAGACCGGTGCTTACGACGCCACCGCCTGGACGGCCGGCCACCAGCCGCTGACCGCCGTGCCGCCGCAGAGCGCCCCCGTCGACGCCCTCTCGGACGCCTCCGGCCAGTGGGACGCGAACACCTGGCTCCAGCCCGGCGCCCCCCGTCCCGACCAGCCCGGCACCGGCACCGCCCTGGACGGGACGGCCCCGGACGGGACGACTCACTGGGACTGGGGCACGCAGACCTTCGACACCGGCGCGTACGACGCCACGCAGTGGAACACCGCCGGTACCCCCGCGGACGCATCCGGGTCCGACGGCTTCGACGAGGTCACCGGCGCACCGGCCACCGCCACCTTCGACCAGGTCGCCTACGACGAACCCTCCGCCGCGGACGACGAGTTGAGCACCACGGGCGCACTGCCGCCGGTGGGCCCGCTCCTCGACGACCAGGAAGAGGCCGCTCCGGCTCCGCGCTCGGCCACCCGCGCCGCCGGCCGTTCCCGGCGCCGCACGCCGGCCAAGCGCTCCGCGCTGCTGACCGTGGCCGTGCCCTCGGCCTGTGTGATGGGCGTCGCCGGGATCGCCGCCGCCTCCGTCGGCGGACTGACCGACGACAGCACGGAGACCACCGCCTCCGCGTCCGAGGCGCACGCCGTGCAGCCGGCCACCGCCAACAACAAGCTGGACACCCAGTTGCAGAGCCTGTCCGCCGGCGCGGACGACTTCGCCGACCGGGCCAGCCGCACGCAGGAACGCATCGACCTCAAGGCGCAGCAGGTGGCCGAGGCGAAGAAGGCGGCGGAGGAGGCGGCCCGCAAGGAGCGGCTGCGCCCCAAGTTCGTGCTCCCGGTTCTGCAGAAAGGGCTCAGCGCCTATTTCGGTCAGGCGGGCGTGAACTGGATGTCCGTGCACACCGGCATCGACTTCCCCGTCTCCTACGGGACCACGGTGATGGCGGCGACCGACGGCACGGTCCGCACCCAGTGGAACAGCGCCTACGGCAACATGCTGATCCTGACCGCGAAGGACGGCACGGAGACGTGGTACTGCCACCTCTCCAGCTACCGCGTCCCCTCCGGCACGGTGGTGAAGGCCGGCACGCCGATCGCGTACTCGGGCAACTCCGGCAACTCCACCGGCCCGCACCTGCACTTCGAGGTGCGGCCGGGCGGCGGTGCGGCGGTCGACCCACTGCCGTGGCTGCGCAGCCATGGCCTCGACCCCACCTGATCAGGCGGGCAGGCAGCACCACCTCACCCCACCAGGCGGCCACGCAGCACCACCTCACCTGACCAGGCAAGCAGGCACCCCACCCGATCCGACAAATCGGCACCCACCCGATCGGGCGCGGGCACGACCCGGCCCGACCAGGCGCGGGTCCTGCTCTCAGAGCTTCTCCACCGGCGCGTACCGCAGCAGCAGCCGCTTCGGCTTGGCGTCGCCGAAGTCGATCGTCGCCTCGGCGTTCCCGCCCGTGCCCTTGACCGCGACGACGGTGCCGAGCCCGAACTGGTCGTGCGTGACCCGGTCGCCGACCGCGAGCGAGACCACCGGCTTCTCGGAGGTCCGGCGGGTGGCGAAGCCGGACGCGCCGGACGCCGACGAGCGCGAGCGGGAGGACGACAGGGAGGCGGCCAGGCCCGAGGCCGGACCGGAGGACACCGGTGCCGCGGCACCCGTCCGCTTCCAGTCCACGTGCATGGCCGGAATCTCCTCGAGGAACCGGGAGGGCGGGTTGTACGAGGGCTGGCCCCAGGCGCTGCGCATCGCCGAGCGGGTCAGGTAGAGCCGCTCCCGGGCGCGGGTGATGCCGACGTACGCCAGGCGCCGCTCCTCCTCCAGTTCCTTGGTCTGGCCGAGGGAGCGCATGTGCGGGAAGACGCCGTCCTCCATGCCGGTCAGGAACACCACCGGGAACTCCAGGCCCTTGGCGGTGTGCAGGGTCATCAGCGTGATGACGCCGTCGCCGTCCTCCTCGTCGGGGATCTGGTCGGAGTCGGCGACCAGGGCGACCCGCTCCAGGAAGTCGGACAGCGTGCCCGACTCACCCTCGCCGCGCTCCTGCTCGAACTCCAGTGCCACGGCGGCGAGTTCCTGGAGGTTCTCGATGCGGGTCTCGTCCTGCGGGTCGGTGGAGGCCTGCAACTCGGCCAGGTAGCCGGTGCGTTCGAGGACGGCCTCCAGGACGGTCGCCGGTCCCGCGCCGGACTCGGCGATCGTCCGCAGCTCCTCCATCAGCGTGTTGAACCGCTTGACGGCGTTGGTGGAGCGCGCGGCCATGCCGTACGCCTCGTCGACACGGCGCAGCGCCTGCGGGAAGCTGATCTTCTCGCGCTGGGAGAGGGCGTCGATCATCGCCTCGGCGCGGTCGCCGATGCCGCGCTTGGGCACGTTGAGGATGCGGCGCAGCGGCACCGAGTCCTCGGGGTTGGCCAGGACGCGCAGGTAGGCGAGGACGTCCCGGACCTCCTTGCGCTCGTAGAAGCGGACACCGCCGACGACCTTGTAGGGCAGGCCGACGCGGATGAAGACCTCTTCGAAGACCCGGGACTGGGCGTTGGTGCGGTAGAAGACGGCGACGTCGCCGGCCTTCGCGTCGCCCGCGTCCGTCAGCCGGTCTATCTCCTCGGCGACGAACTGCGCCTCGTCGTGCTCGGTGTCGGCGACGTACCCGGTGATGCGGGCGCCGGAGCCGGCGTTGGTCCACAGGTTCTTCGGGCGCCGCGACTCGTTGCGCTCGATGACCGCGTTGGCGGCGCTCAGGATGGTCTGGGTGGAGCGGTAGTTCTGCTCCAGCAGGATCGTGGTGGCGTTCGGGTAGTCCTCCTCGAACTGGAGGATGTTGCGGATGGTCGCCCCGCGGAAGGCGTAGATCGACTGGTCGGCGTCACCGACCACGCACAGCTCGGCCGGCGGCAGGTCGTCCTGGCCCGGCGGGACGTCCACGGGGTGCTCGGAGGTGCCGACGAGCTCCCGCACGAGGGCGTACTGGGCGTGGTTGGTGTCCTGGTACTCGTCGACGAGGACGTGCCGGAAGCGGCGGCGGTAGTGCTCGGCGACGTCGGGGAAGGCGCGGAGCAGGTTGACCGTCGTCATGATCAGGTCGTCGAAGTCGAGGGCGTTGGCCTCGCGCAGCCGCGACTGGTAGAGGGCGTAGGCCTGGGCGAGGGTCTTCTCGAAGCCGTCGGTGGCCTGGGCGGCGAAGTCCTCCTCGTCGATCAGCTCGTTCTTGAGGTTGCTGATCTTGGCACTGAAGGACTTCGGCGGGTAGTGCTTGGGGTCGAGGTCCAGATCGCGGCAGACCAGGGCCATCAGGCGCTTGGAGTCGGCGGCGTCGTAGATCGAGAAGGAGGAGGTGAAGCCCAGCTTCTTGCTCTCGCGGCGCAGGATGCGGACGCAGGCGCTGTGGAAGGTCATGACCCACATCGCGTTCGCGCGCGGGCCGACGAGCTGCTCGACGCGCTCCTTCATCTCGCCGGCGGCCTTGTTGGTGAAGGTGATCGCGAGGATCTGGCCGGGGTGGACGCCCCGCTCGCCGAGGAGGTGGGCGATGCGGTGGGTGAGCACGCGGGTCTTGCCGGAGCCGGCGCCGGCCACGATGAGCAGGGGGGTGCCGGAGTGGACGACCGCCGCGCGCTGGTTCTCGTTCAGCCCCTCCAGGAGGGCGGCCGGGTCCACCGCCGGGCGCGGCGCGCCGTCGCGGTAGTGGGCGTCCCGGTCCGGAGGCAGGTCGAACTTCCCGCCGAACAGATCGTCCGGAACCGGTTCCGGAGCGTGATCGTCCTCGGGCGGGGGCGGGGGCCCCTCCTCGTGGCCGCGGGGGGCCTGGAGGTCCGCCAGGAAGCTGTCGTCAAAGAGGCTGCTCATCGCTCTACGAGTCTAGGGCGCCCCACCGACAACCCGGGGCCGCCCGCGGAACATCACACGATCCCGGCACCCGGCGGCGCGCCCCACGCGAGGGGCAGACCCGGGGCAGGTCTCGCAGGCTGGCCCCGGGGCGGCGGGGACGGCTCCCTCACGCTGCGGAGCAGCCCCGTCACGTCCACCGCACAAGTGATGCGAGGTCACGAAAATGTATCGGGCATATCGCGCATCAACCTTCACAGGAGCCACACGAGTTGGCTAGCGTGCCGTCAGGCCGCACGACCTCACCGGCGAACGACGCCGGGCCGCGCGGCCTCCGCCGAGTCCGGTCCCGCCGCCAGGCGATCCGGAGCCGGGGACCCACACCGACCTTGGGGTGAATCGGTCCGTGCCTCCCAGCGGGCGCGGACCGTAGGGCAACCCTTCCGAACCACCCGCCCGAACCCGACAGCTAACCCGGTAGGCGGACGATGGAAGGAGTCGCCTCCCTTGGCGTCGCACCGCAAGTCCCGCCCCGTCGGTCCGGGCGTAGCAGGCATACGCACGCCGGCCCTGGCCACGGCCGCCCTCACCTCCGTGGCCCTGCTCTCCCAGACGGCCGAGGCCGCCCCCGCGCCGGACGGCAGACCGAGCATCGAAGAGGTCGAGAAGAAGGTCGACGACCTGTACCGCCAGGCGGAGTCGGCCACGGAGAAGTACAACGACGCCAAGGAGAAGACCGGCAAGCAGCGCACGCGGGTGGCCTCGCTCCTCGACGACGTCGCCAAGCGCACGGACCGGCTCAACAAGGCGCGCGAGGAGCTGGGCTCGTTCGCCGCGGCCCAGTACCGCACCGGTGCCGCCGCCTCCGGCACCGCCACCTTCCTGCTCGCGGACACTCCGCAGGACTACTTCGACCAGTCGCATCTGATGGGACGGCTCACCGACCGGCAGAAGGGCATGGTCGACGACTACGTCACCCAGCAGTCCGCGACCATGGAGAAGCGGCGGGAGGCGACCCGGAGCCTGGAGACGCTGACCGAGTCGCAGCGCGACATCAGGACGGCCAAGGCCACCGTCCAGAAGAAGCTCGCCGACGCCCGCGAACTGCTGTCGAAGCTGAACGCCGAGGAGAAGGCGCGGCTGGCGGCGATCGAGCGGCAGAAGCAGGAGGAGGCCGCGCGCAAGGCGGCGGAGCTGGCGAAGAAGCAGGCGGCGGAGCAGGCCGCGGCCCGGCAGCAGGCCGCCGCCTCGGGCTCCGGCACGTCGGACTCCACCGGCTCCACCGGTTCCACCGGCTCCACGGACACCTCGGGCTCCTCGACGTCCGGCACGTCGTACGCCACCAAGGCCGACAAGGCGCTCGCCTTCGCCCGCGCCCAGATCGGCAAGCCGTACGTGTGGGGCGCGACGGGCCCCGACTCCTACGACTGCTCGGGCCTCACCCAGGCCGCCTGGAAGGCCGCCGGCGTCACCCTGCCGCGCACCACCTACGACCAGGTGAACGCGGGGACGACGGTGTCGCTCTCCCAGGCGCAGCCCGGTGACCTGGTCTTCTTCTACGACGACATCAGCCACGTCGGTGTGTACATCGGCAACGGCATGATGATCCACGCTCCGAAGCCCGGCGCGTACGTGCGCGAGGAGTCGATCTACTACGACGGCGAGTCCGCGATCCACAGCGTGGTGCGGCCCGCCTGAGGCCCCACGGCCCTGGAGGCGGGGCCGGGCGGCGCGCACACCGTGCCGCCCCCGCCCCGCCCCGCACCGTTCGCGCCCCGTCCCGCCCCGCACCCTTTCGCGTGCGCCCGCGCGCGTGCCCCGCGTGTGCGCGCGCGAAGATCCTTAGCATCGGGCCATGCCCCGCACCTCCTCCTTCGGCGCCTGGTGGGTGCACCGTCCGTCGACGGCCGGGTCCGCCGTCATGGCGACCGGCATCCTGTCGGTCGGCCTGCACACGACGGGCTACGAGGCGCTGTCCTGGATCACGCTGGTCCTGGCGTGTGCCGCCTGGCTGGGGCTGGCGGCCGGCTTCGTGCTGCGTCTGGTGCGCGAGCGGTCGGAGTGGCTCACGGAGGCGGGGACGCCGGGCGCGCTCACTGCCGTGGCCGCCACGGCCGTGCTGGGGACCCGCTTCTCTGAGCTCGGCGTGCGGATCCTGGCCGAGGCGCTGCTCGCGCTGTCCGTCGTGCTGTGGCCGGGGCTGCTGCTGCGGGTGCTGCGCAAGGCCGGGCGCCGGATGCCCGGGTCGGTGTTCCTGGGCTGCGTGGCCACCGAGGGGCTGGCCGTGCTGGGCGCGACCGTGGCCGGGGCGGAGACGTCGGCGTGGCTGGCGCACGCCTCGCTGGTGCTGTTCTGGCTCGGGCTGGCGCTGTACGTGTTCGCGGTCGCCCGGTTCGACCCGGTGCAGGTGATCGAGGGGGCCGGGGACCAGTGGATCGCGAGTGGCGCGGCGGCGATCTCGGCGCTGGCCGGGACGCGGCTGATGACCGCCGCCGGGTCGGGGATGTACCTGTGGGACAAGGACGACAGCGGCGTCCTGCGCACCGTCACCGTCACACTGCTGGTGCTCGACCTGTTCTGGTACGGCGTCCTGCTCGCCGCCGAACTGGCCTGGCCGCGCCTGCGCTACGACGTGCGCCGCTGGGCGACCGTGTTCCCCCTCGGCATGACGGCGGCGGCGACGCTGTCCGTCGCCGCCGTGGTCGGCGTGCCCTCGCTGGAGATCCCCGGGGAGCTGCTGCTGTGGGTCGCGGTGGCGGCGTGGCTGGCCGTCGGGACGGGTTCCGTCAGGGCCGCACGGGCCGAACTGCGGGCCGCGCGCTGCCCGGCGCGCCCGTGAGGGCGCGGGGAAGGCGACCGCTCGGATCCGAAAGAAGGGCGGCTACCGCTCAGGTCCACAGCACCGCGATGAAGATGTTGACGGTGGTCAGCAGACCGACCAGGCCGAACAGGTTCTTGTCCACCTTCTCCTCGTCCCGCTTCACGTAGACCAGGCCGAGGATCACGATCAGCAGCGCCAGCTTCACACCGATCTTGATGTTGTCGACGTGGTGGCCTTCGGCCTGGTGGAGGCCGACCAGGACGGCGCCGGTGACCAGCATGGTCAGCGCGCCGTGCAGCATTCCGGGCACGAACCGGGCGGTGCCCCGGCCCATCGCCTTCACCTGGGTGAGGAATCCGCCGAGCAGCGCGGCGATGCCGACGATGTGGAGGCCGACGAAGAAATGGATGAGTACGTCCATGAGGCCGGAGCCTAGCCAGCGGCCCTGTCACCCCCGCGCACCGGGGGAGGGCACCCGTGGGAGACCTTGGGGGCCGGGGGTGCGCGGGCGCTCCCGGGCCGCCCGGCGCCATGTGCGGCCCGCCCCGTAGCACCCCGCCCGCACCGTCCGCCCACGAACCGCGGCAATCGGTCATCGCTCCGTGTGAAGGCGGCGGCCCCGGGGCGGGCCGGCGGTCACATGCGGTCACCCGGCGATCCGCTCGCACCACTTCCGTACATTCCGTCACCGACCCATTACGGAGAGGTTTACCGTCCTCCTCCAGGTGACCGGCTCCCCACCGCCGCCCGGGCCTGGGGCGGCAGCCGGGCACCTTCGCCGAGAAGGTCCGGCGGCGGCCTGCTCCCCCCGTGTGAGCCGCCGCCGGACGCGACTCGGTCCGGCGGTCGGACGAAGGGACGTGACGGTCCAGGTGGCAGCGCACCGCAAGTCCCGACAGCGCTCACTCGGCGGCGGCCCGGCCCGCACCGTCCGTACGGCCGTGACGATCGCGCTGGCGGGCGTGGCGACCACGACGGGCTTCGAGGGGACCGGCCACGCCGCCCCGCAGCTGACGCCGGAGCAGGTCAGGGCCAAGGTCGAGCAGCTGTACCAGCAGGCCGAGGTGGCCACCGAGAAGTACAACGGCGCCAAGGAGAAGGCGGACGCCGCCGAGAAGCGGATCAGGACGCTGGGCGACGAGGCCGCCCGCAGGCAGCAGGACCTGAACGCGGCGCGCGACGCGCTCGGTTCGGTCGCCGCGGCGCAGTACCGGGACGGCGGCTTCGACCCCGCACTGCGCCTGATGCTCTCCGACGATCCCGAGCGGTACCTCGACGGCGCCGAGTTCACCGAGCGGGCGGGCGTCCGGCAGACGGCGGCCGTGAACAGGGTGCGCCGCCGACTGCGGGAGATCGAGCAACTGCGCGGGGCCGCGCACGTCCAGCTCACCTCGCTCCGGTCGCGGCAGACGGAGCTCAGACGGCAGAAGAGGACGGTCAGCGGCAAGCTGGCCGAGGCCCGGCGCCTGCTCACCCGGCTGTCCCCGGAGCAGCGAGCCGCACTCGGCGAGGGCGGGTACGGGGGCACGGAACGGACCTCGCGCGCCGCGACCGGAGGGCGGGGCGCGCCGGCCGCCCCCGGAGCGGTCGCGGCTCCCAACTCCCGCGCGGCGGCGGCCGTGGCCTACGCCCGGCAGAAGCTCGGCAGCCCCTATGTGTGGGGCGCGACCGGACCCGACTCCTTCGACTGCTCGGGCCTGGTCCAGGCGGCTTACCGCTCGGCGGGGATCTCCCTCCCCCGCACCACCTACGCCCAGATCGGCGCGGGCCGCCGGGTGTCGCGGTCCGCGCTGCTCCCCGGGGACCTGGTGTTCTTCTACTCCGGCATCAGCCACGTCGGCCTCTACATCGGCGACGGCCTGATGATCCATGCCCCGAACCCCTCGGCCCCGGTCCGGGTGGCCCCGATCGACCAGATGCCGTTCGCGGGGGCGACCCGGGTGGTGTGACAGTCCGGGCCGGCCGCCGGGAACCAGCCGGGCTCACACCAGGCGGCGCGCCGTAGCCCAGCGGGTCAGCTCGTGCCGGTTGGAGAGCTGGAGCTTGCGCAGGACCGCCGAGACGTGGGACTCCACCGTCTTCACCGAGATGAAGAGCTGCTTGGCGATCTCCTTGTAGGCGTAGCCCCGGGCGATGAGGCGGAGCACCTCGCGTTCGCGCTGGGTGAGGCGGTCGAGGTCCTCGTCGACCGGCGGCGCGTCGGTGGAGGCGAAGGCGTCCAGGACGAAGCCGGCCAGCCGCGGGGAGAAGACGGCGTCGCCCTCCTGCACGCGGAAGATCGAGTCGACGAGGTCGGCGCCGGTGATCGTCTTGGTCACGTAGCCCCGCGCGCCGCCGCGGATCACGCCGATCACGTCCTCCGCCGCGTCCGAGACGGACAGCGCGAGGAAGCGGACGGGCCGCTCGGCGTCGGCGGTCAACGCGGCGCAGCGGCGCAGCACTTCGACCCCGCCGCCGCCGGGCAGGTGGACGTCCAGGAGGACCACCTCGGGCCGGGTCGCGGTGATCACCGTGACCGCCTGGTCCACGTCCGCGGCCTCGCCGACGACCTCCACGCCGGTCTCCTCGGTCCGGCCGATCTCGGCCTGGACCCCCGTACGGAACATGCGGTGGTCGTCGACGAGGACCACGCGCACGCGCCGCCCGCCCGCACCGCCGTCCGTCTCCCCCGCTCCCGCCGTACCGTTCGCCTCGGTCGGGTCGCTCATCACGTGTTCTCCGCCCTCTCCATCTCCAGCTCGACCTCCGTGCCGCCGTCCGGCACCGCGCGCAGCCGCGCCGTGCCCCCGTGGCGCTCCATGCGGCCGATGATCGATTCTCTGACGCCCATGCGGTCGGCGGGTATCGCGTCGAGGTCGAACCCCGGTCCGCGGTCCCGGACGGACACGAACACCGTCCTGCCCTCGACCTCGGCGTAGACCTGTACGGCACCCCCCTCGCCACCGTACTTGGCGGCGTTCACCATGGCTTCCCGCGCGGCCTGCATCTGCGCGCCGGTGCGCTCGTCCAGCGGGCAGTCGCCGACCACGACCACCTCGATGGGCACGCCGTGCTTGTCCTCGACCTCGGCGGCGTTGCGCTTGACCGCGTCGGCGAGGGTGTCCGGTTCGTCGGCCTCGTCCTTGCCGGTGCCCTCGGGCCGGTAGAGCCAGGCGCGCAGGTCGCGCTCCTGGGCGCGGGCGAGGCGGCGCACCTCGTTCGCGTTCTCCGCGTTGCGCTGGATCAGGGTGAGGGTGTGCAGCACGGAGTCGTGGACGTGGGCGGCGACCTCGGCGCGCTCCTGGGCGCGGATGCGCATCAGGCGTTCCTCGGACAGGTCCTGGGTCATGCGCACCAGATACGGGCCGGCGAGCAGGGTGACGCCGACGAGGACCGCCAGCGCCGCCTGGAGCAGCGAGCCGAGGTGGGCGGTGGAGCCCTGGAGGACGAAGATGCCGGAGACGCCGGCCGTGACCAGCAGGACGCCGCCGCCGGCGCGCAGCAGCGTGAGCGTACGACGGCGGCGGCCGACCTCGACCCAGCGGGCCCGGCGGGCGTTGTCCGCCTGGCGCCAGACGAGCGCGACGCCCGCGCCGACCAGGACGGCGGGCAGGAGGTAGGCCTTGGCGCCGCTGCCGAGGTCGACGCTGCCGACGAAGACCATGGCCACGACGACCATGAGGAGCAGTGCGACGATCTGGCCCTTGTCCGGCTTGCGGGCGACGAGTCTGCGGCGGCCGTCCGGCGAGGTCTCCGTGGCGACGAGGGACGGGGGCCGCCGGCCGCCCACGCCGCCCACCCCGCCGACACCGAGCGGGACGAAGAACCAGAAGGCCGCGTACAGCAGGGCGCCGAGGCCGTCGGCCAGGAACAGCCCCACGAAGACGAGCCGCACCCAGACCACCGGCAGCCCGAGGTGCCCGGCGAGGCCCCGCGCGACACCGCCGAGCCAGCGTCCGTCGCTGCTGCGGTAGAGCTTGCGCGGCGGCCTCGGGTCGTCGAGGGGCAGGGCTGCGGCTTCCGGCATGTCACCGATGGTCACACGCGCGCGGGAGCGGAGCATCAGGGTCGGCCCCGGATACTCCCCTGATCTCCCTCCCCGATCTTCCGCCCCGCGGCCGTCCCCCCGGGCGGCCGGTCCCGGATCAGGGGCGAATTCAGGGTTCGACCAGGGTCGTACCGGCTGCCGCGGCGGCGGCACGCCCGTCACCATGGACCCATGACGAACCACCAGCACGCCGCGCCGGGTCCGGGGCCCGGCGCCGGGCCCGCGGACGCCGTGCCCGGCGGGGGCGCGGCGGCCGGGCGGGCGGGGGCCGGGGAGGATGCGGCGGGCCCCCGGTCCCCCGCGCGGTTCCGGCGGGACCGGCGGCACAAGCTGATCGCCGGGGTGTGCGCGGGGCTCGGGCGGCAGTGCGACATGGACCCGGTGATCTTCCGGATCACCCTGGCCGTGCTCGCCGCGACCGGCGGCATCGGCCTGCTCTTCTACGGCTTCGCCTGGCTCTTCGTCCCCTCCGACGACGAGGACGAGAACGAGGTCCGCAAGCTCCTCACCGGCCGGGTCGACGGCCCGGCGCTCGCGGCCGTGCTGTTCGCGCTGGTCGGCTGCGGGGTGTTCCTGTCGATGCTGAGCAACGGCAGCGTGCTGACCTTCGCCGTCGTGCTCTCCCTGCTCCTCGCGGGCGCCGGCTACTGGTCGCGGTACCGCGGCGCCCCCGACCCCGACCCCCTGGCCGCGCAGGCCGTCGCCGACGCCCCGCCCGAGGCGCAGGCGCCGCCGGTGCCCGCCGCCCACCCCTCCTGGTGGCGCGACCCGATCGTCAAGGACGGCACCCACGTGGGCGGTACGGGCTATCTGTGGGGCCCGGCGGACACGCGGGACCGGGACGTGGCGGCCGCCGCCGACCTCGGCCGCGGCGCCGGAGACGGCCGGACGGCCGGCGCGCCGCGCCCCGTGCCGAGCCGGCCGCGCGGCCCGCGCGGGATCGGCGGCTGGGTCTTCCTGCTCGCCCTTCTCGCCGGGGGCCTCGGCACGGGCCTGGCCTGGGACGACCACGCGCTCGGCGCCAGTCTCCAGGCCGGTCTGTCCGGTGCGCTCGTGGTGCTCGGACTGGGCATCGCGGTGAGCGCCTTCCTCGGCCGCACCGGCGCCGGTTCGGTCCTGCTGGCGATCGTCACGGCGGCCCTGCTCGCCGCGTCGGCGGTGCTCCCGCAGGACATCGGCACACGGTGGGCGCACCGGACCTGGCAGCCCGCCGCGACGACGGACGTACGGCAGAGCTACGACCTCGGCACCGGCGAGGGCACCCTCGACCTCACCCGCCTGCACCCGGGCAGGGACCGGACGGTGAGCACGCGGGCACGGGTGGGCCTGGGACGGCTGCGCGTGATCGTCCCGGAGGGCGTGACCGTCAGGGCGACCATCGAGGTGGGCCTCGGCGACGTCCAGCTGCCGGGCGACCGCCCCCAGGACGTGGACGTCGCGCCGAACAAGCGCCAGCGGGTGATCCTGCCGCCGGCGGCCGGCGCGAGCCGTGCCGGAACACTCGACCTCGACCTGCGGGTCGGCCTGGGACAGGCGGAGGTGAGCCGTGCTGCGTCATGAGTTTCAGCCCGGGAAGCTGGTCGCCGGCCTCTTCGTCACCGCGGCGGGCGTCGCCTACGCCGGGGACGCGGCGGACGCCTGGCGGGTCCCGTGGTTCGCGGCGCTCCCCCTCGTGGTGGGCGGCCTGTGTCTGGCGGGCGCGGTGGCGGTCCTGAACCGGGGCCTGCGCGGGCGCGGGGCGCCCCGCACGGAGGGGGCGGGGTGACGGGTCGACGGACGGACCGGGCGGGCGGTCTGACGACCCCCGGCTCCGGACCGGCCCCCGGTCCTCGGTCCCCGGAGGCCTACCAGTCGCCCGCCCGCCGTCGGCGCCGGGCGCGCAGTGCGGCGTCCAGGGAGTACATCGGCGTGCCGGCCAGGACCAGGGGCAGCCAGGCCATCAGGTACGCGAGGTCGTTGCCGTAGTAGTAGGGGCTGGTCGCCCAGCTGACCGTGAGCCACAGGCTCAGGGATATCAGCGCGCCGCCCAGCGCGGCCAGCCGGCCCAGCAGCCCGACCAGGATGCCGAGGCCGACGGCCAGTTCGCCGAAGGCGATGGCGTAGCCGAAGCCGACGGGGTTCCTGAGGGCCAGGTCGACCAGGGCCGGGACGGCGGAGGAGTCGCGGACCGCGCGCATCGTGTCCCCGATCGACCCCGAGCCGCCGCTCTTCATGAAGGCGCTGTCGGTGAGCTTGTCGAGCCCGGCGTAGACGAAGGTGACGCCCAGGAAGATCCGGAGCGGCAGCAGGGCGTACCGGGCGGCGGCCTCCGGCCGGCTCTCGCCCCGGTGGTCCGCCGGGAAGGTGTGGGAGTCCGTGGGAACGCCGTAGGTCATCGCTGTCAGCCGCCTCTCACCGCCGAGCGGAGTGCCCTCACCAGACCATACGGACGGCAGGCGCGACCGGCTCACCTCCGCGGGACCCTTTTTCCGGCGAACGCGGCGTTCGTCGCCGTCTGTACCGCCCGCCGGACGGGCGCGCGTCAGTCCAGCACGTCGATCGCGTACCGGTTGGTCTCGACGCCCGCGGCCGTCACCACCTGCACCTCCACCCGGCCCGGCTCCACGTCCGCCGGCACCGGCACGGTCAGCACCGTGTCCGTGGGGTTGCTGAAGCCGCCCGCCACCGGGACCAGGGGGGCGTGGACGTTCACCGCGCCGATGCGGACGACCATCCGCGACAGGCGGTCGGCGCCCTGCGCGCCCGGCGGGACGAACCCGGTCCCGCGGATCTCGATGTCGTCCCCGGTGCGGATCGGCCCGTCCAGGTCGCCGGCCTCCCGGGCGCGCACCACCGACAGGATCACCGCCCGGCCGCCCTCGGCGTACTTGCCCGCCAGATAGGTCGCCGCCGACACCAGCACCAGCACCGCCAGCCCCCAGGGCAGGTCGGGGAGTTGGTCGGGCCGCCGGGCCAGCCGTACCGCGGCGAAGGCCACCGCCACCGCGCCGATCACGACGTACTGGATGTCGGCGAAGGTGCCCCGGCCCGCGTCGTCGGTCAGCAGGTCCGCCGCCCGGGGCCGGTCCGCGCGCACCTTCTGCAGCCGCTGCCCCTGCACCCGCAGTCCGACCACCCGGCGCACCAGCACCGCGATGCCGCACGCCACGGCGAGCACGGTCACCACACCGGCCCCTCGGGCCAGTTCCAGACCGGAGATCAGCGCGTCGCGCTCGGCGTGGTCCGAGGCCGCCGCCAGCCGGCCCACCAGCACCAGGACCGCGTACACGACGAACAGCACCCACACCGCGGCCACCACCCGCGAGGTGGAGAGCCGGTTGTCCTCGCCGACGACCGGAGCCAGCACCCCGCCGCGCGCCCGGTGGAACCACGAGGCGGCGGTCAGCGCCCCGCCCACCAGGACCGCGGCCAGCAGCCCCGCCGTCCGGGCCGCTGTCCAGCCGGCGCCGATCGCGGTGAGCGCCTGGGCCAGGAACAGCAGCACGACCGCCGCCCACACCGCGCCCGCGGTACGGCGCCACAGCCGCGCGAGCCAGGCCTCGCCCTCGGCGCGGCCGCGTGCGGCGACGAGTTCCGCGGACTGCGTCAGTTCCTCCGAGACCCACTGCCGGGAGGCCGACACCGAGTGGGCCACCGCCGCGGGCAGCCCCTGCCCGGCGGCGAACTCCTCCCGCTTGAGCAGGAACGCGGCGACCGCGCGCCGATGTCCCGCCCGTGCCCCGTGCGGGCAGTCCCCGCAGGCGCAGCCGCCCTCGTGGGCCGCCCCCGCGCCGTCTCTCGCTTCCTGGACCGCCACGCGCGACGCCCGCCTTCCCCAACGCACCCGGAACAACACCCCTACGCCGAAAGCGAATTGTGCCCTACACCACCGGCCCCCACGGCCGCCAGGTCCCCTGGGCGCGGGTGAAGCTCGGACCGTCGGGTTGACCGGGCTGCGAGAATTCCCATATGGCCGAGATCATCCAGCGTGACGGGACCTGGGCCTTCGACGGCAGCACGGTCCGGATCACGCCGGGACTGCACCGCTCCGTGCCGCTGTTCCGGCAGACGTACGGCGAGGTCGCGGTGCCGCTGGAGGCCGTGGCCGACGTGGTCCACGAGCCGGAACGCAGGCGCTGCCGGCTGCGCCTGCGGCTGCGGGAGGGCGCCGATCCGCTGCTCCGGGCGACCGGGGGGCGGCTGCCGGACGCGGCCGACCCGTACCGGCTGCTGGTGGACCTCGACCGGGCCGGAGCCGCCGAGTACGTCGCGGAGGAGATCCGCCGGGCCCTGCTCCTGGACCAGATCCCCAAGGGCCCCGCCCGGACCTATCTGCTGCCCGGGCCGCCGGTGCCGGTCTCGGTCCGCTCCTCCGACGGCACCGTCTCCTTCGACGGCGTCCAGGTCCGCATCGACTGGGCCGACACCTCCGACCGGGTCAAGCGCGCCACCGGGCCCCGGATCATCGCGGTCGACGACGTCGTGCAGGTGGAGTGGCTGCCCGGCTCCGGCTACGAGGACGGGTTCCTGCGCTTCGTGACCCGCGAGACCGCGTTCTCCAAACTGCCGCCCGAGAAGGACCCCTACGCCCTCGACCTGTGGGGCAACGCCCGCCGGAACCTGCTCACGGCCCTGGTCGCCACTGCGGTCACCGCCCGGCTGCCGCACCCGTCGGCCCGTACCGGAAGCGCGGCCGCGGATCCGGTCGAGCGCGCCGGTGCCGGGGCGCCGCGCGCCGCCCACCACGACGTGCTGCTGCGCCGTCTGCGCGAGCTGGGCGAACTGCACCGGGACGGGGTGCTCACGGACGAGGAGTTCGCCCGGACCAAGGCGGTCGTGCTGCGCGGCTTCTGACCTCCTCCGGCCGCGTCCGCGCCTCCCCGGCGGGACCCGCCCCCCCATCCGCACCCGCACTCCCCGCTCCGTACCGGCGCCTCCTCAGCTGAGCAGGTCCGGCTCGCTGCGGCTGATCTCCTGCCAGAGCGGCTGGTAGTTGATCCACGCCACCAGGTCACCGCCGAGCTGCTCCCGCGTCGCCGCCGCCAGTTTGTGGTCGATCAGGACCGGCCGGCCCGCCGCCCGCGCGGTGAGCTGCACCTGGCAGGAGCGCTCCATGGACAGGAACCACCAGGCGGCCGCGTCCACCGAGTGCCCGACCGTCAGAAGTCCGTGGTTGCGCAGCACCAGCGCCTTGCCGGAGCCCAGCGCGGCCGCGATCCGGCGGCCCTCCTCGGTGTCGACGGCGACCCCGGAGTAGGAGTCGTAGAGGGCGTGGTCCTCGTAGAAGGCGCAGCTCTCCTGGGTGATCGGCTCCAGCAGGTCGCCGAGCGCCGCCAGGGCCCGGCCGTGCACGGAGTGGCAGTGGGCGACCGCGACGACGTCCGGGCGGGCCGCGTGCACCTGGGCGTGCACCGTGAACGCCGCCTGGTTGACGTGGTAGCGGCCTTCGATCACCTGCCCGTCCTGGTTGGCGAGCACGAGGTCGCTCACGGTGACGTGCCGGAAGGACATCCCGAACGGATTGACCCAGAAGCAGTCGGTGAACTCGGGGTCGCGTGCGGTGATGTGCCCGGATACACCGTCCTCGAGTCCGGACCGCCCGAAGATCCGCAGCGCGCCCGCGAGCCGTTCCTTGCGGTGGCGGCGTTCGTCCTCGACCGACTCGTGCTTCGGCGGCATCGCGAACCGCAGCCGGTCGGTGGGCAGGGGCGGGGGCGGCGTGGGGCCGTGCATGGGTCCTCCGGCGCTGGATCGACGTACGGGCCGGAACGTACCCCCGGTCGCGCCAGGATGACAGCGCCCGTTTGTAAAGATGCCGCGCATCCGGGAGGGTCCGGCCGCGATACCCGACAGAGGTTGTCCGGTTTCGGCGCCACACTCGCCGTATGGCAACGAACTGGGCGGCCTTCGCCGCCGCCGAACCCGGACTGGCCGCGACCGTGGAGGAGCGCTTCGGCGCGTTCACGCACCACGTCCTCGCCACCCTGCGCAAGGACGGCTCCCCCCGCACCTGCGGTCTCGAGGTTCGCTTCCTCGACGGCGAGCTGTGGTTCGGCATGATGCCGGGCTCGATGAAGGCGCTCGATCTGCGCCGGGACGCGCGGTTCGCCCTGCAGGCCAATCCGGGGCCGGGCACCGGGATGGGCGGCGGCGACGTGCGCGTCGGCGGGCGGGCGGTCGAGGCGACGGACCCGCAGACGAAGGGCGCATACGTGAAGGAGGTGGAACCGCCGGAGCCGTTCCACCTCTTCCGCACCGAGCTGACCGAGGTCGTGCGAACCCATGTCGAGGACGACACGTACCTGGTCACCGAGGTCTGGCGGCCCGGAGCGCCGGTGCGCACGCTCAGGCGCAGGTGAGCCGGGGGCTCACTCCCACTCGATGGTGCCCGGCGGCTTGCTCGTCACATCGAGGACGACCCGGTTGACGTCCCGGACCTCGTTGGTGATCCGGGTCGAGATCCTCGCCAGCACGTCATACGGAAGGCGCGACCAGTCCGCGGTCATCGCGTCCTCGGAGGAGACGGGCCGCAGCACGATCGGGTGGCCGTAGGTGCGGCCGTCGCCCTGGACGCCGACGCTGCGCACGTCCGCGAGCAGGACCACCGGGCACTGCCAGATGTCCCGGTCGAGGCCGGCCGCCGTCAGCTCCTCGCGGGCGATGGCGTCGGCCTCGCGCAGCAGGTCCAGGCGCTCCTTGGTGACCTCGCCGACGATGCGGATGCCGAGGCCGGGGCCGGGGAACGGCTGGCGCTGGACGATCTCCTCCGGCAGGCCGAGCTCCTGGCCGACCATGCGGACCTCGTCCTTGAAGAGCTTGCGCAGCGGCTCGATCAGCTGGAACTCGAGGTCCTCGGGGAGACCGCCCACGTTGTGGTGGGACTTGATGTTCGCCGTGCCGGTGCCGCCGCCGGACTCGACGACGTCCGGGTAGAGCGTGCCCTGGACCAAGAACTCGACCGCGGGACCCTGGTCCGCGATGATCTCGGCCTGCGCCTGCTCGAAGACCCGGATGAACTCGCGGCCGATGATCTTCCGCTTCTCCTCGGGGTCGGAGACCCCCTTGAGGGCGGTGAGGAAGCGCTCCTCGGCGTCGACGACCTTCAGCTGCACGCCGGTGGCCGCGACGAAGTCCTTCTCGACCTGCTCGGTCTCGCCCTTGCGCATCAGGCCGTGGTCGACGTAGACGCAGGTCAGCTGGGAGCCGATGGCCTTCTGCACCAGGGCGGCCGCGACGGCGGAGTCCACGCCGCCGGACAGGCCGCAGATCGCCCGCCGGTCGCCGACCTGCTCGCGGATGGCGGCGACCTGCTCCTCGATCACGTTGCCCGTGGTCCAGGACGGGGTCAGGCCCGCCCCGCGGTAGAGGAAGTGCTCCAGCACCTGCTGGCCGTGCGTGGAGTGCATGACCTCGGGGTGGTACTGGACGCCGTAGAGCTTCTTCTCGTCGTTCTCGAACGCGGCGACCGGGACGACGTCCGTGGAGGCCGTGACGGTGAAACCCTCGGGGGCGGCGGAGCAGGCGTCGCCGTGCGACATCCACACGTGCTGCTCGGCCGGGGTGCCCTCGAAGAGGGTGGAGGACGTCCGCGAGACGTGCAGGTCGGTACGGCCGTACTCGCGGGCGCCGGTGTTGTCGACGGTGCCGCCGAGGACCTGCGCCATCAGCTGGAAGCCGTAGCACATGCCGAAGACGGGGACGCCGGCCTCGAAGAGCGCGCGGTCGAGGCGGGGGGCGCCCTCCTCGTACACGGACGAGGGGCCGCCGGAGAGGATGATCGCCGCGGGGTTCCTGGCGAGCATCTCCGCGACCGGCATGGTGCTCGGCACGATCTCGCTGTAGACCCGCGCCTCGCGGACGCGACGGGCGATGAGCTGGGCGTACTGGGCGCCGAAGTCGACGACCAGGACGGTGTCGGTGGCGGCGGCAGCGGGGGTCGCTGATGACACGGGGTGCCTTCCGGCGGGTCGGGCGGGGGTCTTGTGCGGCCGAGTCTACCGGGGTGGCCGTGGGTGACCTCGCCGTCGTCGCGGGGGCTGCCACCCACGGGCCCCCGGCCCACACCAACCCAGCACCCGACCCGCTCGGGCATGAAGGCACCGGGGCGCCGTGACATACTGGCCGCATGTTCGCGCAGACGACCTTCTTCTTTACCTATGGCGACCGGCCCGCCGGCTGCCATGGTCGTGCTGCTTGAGCGAATTGCCGAGCGACTTACCAGGCGCCCCGGGCCGACAAGGCCCGGGGCGCCTGTCGTTCTCCGGGTCCTGCCGTACCGGGGCACCGTGTCCGAACCGACGAGGAGCCCCCGAGATGTCCGTCACCCCCGCAGAGAAGACCGGCGCCCGCACCGACGAGGCCACCGACGTGATCAACGGCGCGCGCGAGCGCATCGACACGCTCGACGACCGGATCATCGGGCTGATCCAGGAACGGATCGCCGTGTCCGCCGTGATCCAGGAGGCCCGCATCACCTCCGGAGGGCGGCGCGTGAGCCTCTCCCGCGAGATGGAGATCCTCGAGCACTACAGGGAGGCCCTGGGCAGGCCGGGGACCTCCCTCGGCATGACCCTGCTCGAACTGTGCCGGGGTCGCATCTGAGTTCGGGCCCGCCCTCACCCGTACGGCGCGTGACCGTCCCGGGCGGTGGGTCGTTGGTCCCGGTGTCCGTGCCAGCCAGGGGCGGGCCCGAAAGAACCACGCGTGGCTCTCCGGAGCGATGAGACGTGCGGATCGCGCCGTGCGTCGTGGGACCTCGCTCCGGGGAAGTGGCCGGACGGCAGGGGACAGCAGCCCGGTCACCCAACTGACGGCCGGCCCCGGGGACGCCCGGGGCCGGCCGGCGGAAAACAGAAGAATGCACGAGGCTGGGTCAAACGGTTGCGGGCACCGCGTCCGTCCAGCACGATGCGTAGCAAGCCCCCGAACCCAAGTCCCCGTGCGGGCAACCGCATTGCAGTGCACCGCAGGACCGCCAGAGGTCAAGACCGGCCGCGACCCCCCGGGTGCGACCGGGGAGCCGGCCGAGGCACGCGAGACCAGCGGCGCAACCCCCCGGCGCCGCTCCTCAGGCACCGGCGCTGCCCTGACGTCGGTGCTGACGAGAAGAAGGGCCCCGCGGCTCGCCCCGCGGGGCCCTTCGCCGTACCGCCTGTGACGCAGCCCACAGAAAACCGTCGCCGAATGGGGCACAACCCTTTGCTGCCCTGCCGGGTCACACCAGCAGAACCAAGGGCCACGCCCGCGCCCCACACGCGGAGGCCTCCCCCAGCACGTACCGCGGTGCAGCGGTACGCCGGACTCTCCGAGGTCTTCATGAAGCTCCGCCGTGTCATGGCCGCAGCAGCCGCGACGGCCGCGATAGCCCCACTCGCACTGCTCTCGGCGCCGGCCGCGTTCGCGTCCGACGATCCGACCTCCTCGGCCAGCGCGAGCGTCGGGGCCGACGAGACGGCTACCGAGAGCGAGTCGCCGGCCACGGACACGACCGCCACGGAGTCGCCCGCGGACGACACGACCGGGACCGCCGAGGCCGGCCAGTCCGCCCCGGCCGACGGGCACGCCGACGCCGACGCTTCCAGCTCCGCCTCGTCCTCCGCCTCCTCCTCGGCTTCGGCCTCCTCCTCGGCGTCCGCGTCGGCGTCGGCGTCGGCCGGCGAGTCCACCGAGCCCACCGCCGAGCCGACGCCGTGCACGGACGGGCTCGAGGACCCCGACTCGCAGCTGTCCCTCTCGGTCTCCGGCCTGCCCGGGAAGATCGTCGCGGGCAGCGGCTGGCACAACTTCACGCTCACCGCGGCCAACCACAGCAGCCAGGCCCTCGGCCAGGTGCAGTGGCTCGCGGTCGTCGACAACGACTCGATGAGCGACAACGAGAAGGACTGGCTGAGCACCTACGCCCTGGTCGAGTACTACAACCCGGCGACCAGGGCGTGGGAGTCCCTCGCCGACCAGATCGGCAACGGCATCTACTTCGGTGAGACGCCGCTCGGCCCCCGGCAGACGGTCGACATCCAGCTGCGCGTGAACATCACCGCCAAGGCCCCCGCCGGCGCCGGCTACACCGTGGGCCTCGGCGGCTACATCGACCAGGAGAAGAACTGCGTCCACAGTTCCTTCGCCTACTACGAGTTCACCGTCCTCAGCCCCGGCAGCCCCAACCACGACCCCGGTCACGCCAAGCCGGGCAAGGGTCACAAGCCGGCCGGCGGCAAGGAGCCGCAGGGCGGCGCCAAGGAGATCCCGCCGACCGGCAGCCTGGCCTCCACCGGTTCGAGCTCCGCGCTCCCGATGATCGGCCTGGTCGGCGGTGCCGCCGTCGTCGCCGGCGCCGGGACCGTGGTCGTGGTGCGCCGCCGCAAGGCGGGTGCGTGACGCGTAGTGCGTGACGTGGCCTGAGGCCACCGCAAGAGGAGAAGGACCTGCGCCAGGAGGGGGGCGCAGGTCCTTCTTCTTCGATGCGGTACTTCCGCGGGTCACTTCTTGGGCGGTACCGCCGGCATCCCGAGGAACGGCAACCGCAGCGCGCCGAAGGCGTCCGCCGGGACCGCCGGGGCCTTCGGCTCGACCGGGCGGAGGCGCTGGTATGCCGCGCCCTGCTCCGGACGCCGGTCGGCCTCGCCCTTGTTGGGCCAGAACGCCATCGCCCGCTCGGCCTGCGCGGTGATGGTCAGGGACGGGTTCACGCCCAGGTTCGCCGAGACGGCGGCCCCGTCCACGACCGAGATGCCGGGGTGGCCGTAGAGCCGGTGGTACGGGTCGATCACACCGGAGTCGGCGCAGGCGCCGATCGGGCAGCCGCCGAGGAAGTGCGCGGTGAGCGGGGTGCCCATCAGCTCGCCCACGTTCGAACCCGCGAAGCCGTTGATCTCCGCGGCCAGCGCCGAGGCGCCCTCCGTCGCGGCCTTGATCTGCTTGGGGTTGGGGGACCCGTGGCCCTGGCGGGCGGTGAGCAGGCCCTTGCCCACACCGTCCGGCTTCAGGTACGTCGTCAGGGAGTTGTCCAGGGACTGCATCACCAGGCCGATGATGGTCCGCTCCGACCAGCGGCGGTTGGACAGCGAGCGCAGGACCAGCAGCGGATGCCGGGCGGCGTTCCGCAGCCAGGCCGCGACCCGGGAGGAGCCCTCGGCGTAGGGGACCTGGAGGATCGACAGGCCGCCCATCGAGTTGGAGCCCTTGCCGTAGCGGACCGGTTCGATGTGGGTGTTCTCGTCGGGGTGGATGGAGGAGGTGATGGCGACACCCCGGGTGAAGTCCGCCCGCGCCTCGCCGGTCGCCTTCCGGTAGCGCCGGTTGTCGGTCTGGGCGCCCACCAGCGCCTCGGAGTTGGTGCGGGTCAGCTCGCCCAGCCGGGGCGAGAGGTAGGGCAGCTGGCCGCCGGCCTTCATGCGGTGCAGTAGTGTCTGGGTGCCGTAGGTGCCTGCCGCGAGGACCACTCGGCGGGCCGTGAACATCCGGCCCTCGCCCTTCTTCTTGGCGTCCGTGGGCAGGGTCGCGATCGCGTACCCGCCCCGGGAGTCGCCGGTGACCGAGACGACCGTGGTCATGGGGTGCACGACGGCGCCCGCCTTCTCGGCGAGGTAGAGGTAGTTCTCGTTGAGGGTGTTCTTCGCGCCGTGCCGGCAGCCCGTCATGCACTCGCCGCACTCGGTGCAGGCGTTGCGCTCCGGTCCCGCGCCGCCGAAGTAGGGGTCCGCGGCCTTCTCCCCCGGCCGGGCCTTCGCGGTGCCGTCGGCGTCCTCGCCGTCGCCGAAGAACACCCCGACCGGCGCCATGTGGAAGGTGTCGCCCACGCCCATGCGCTCCGCCGCCGCCTTCAGGTGCACGTCGGACGGGGTCATCGTGGGGTTGAGCCGCACACCGAGCATCCGCCGCGCCTGGTCGTAGAACGGCTCCAGCTCATCCTGCCAGTCGGTGATGTCCCGCCACTGCGGGTCGTCGAAGAACTGCCGGGGCGGTACGTAGAGGGTGTTGGCGTAATTGAGCGAGCCGCCGCCGACCCCGGCGCCGGCCAGCACCATCACATTGCCCAGCAGGTGGATGCGCTGGATGCCGTACATGCCGAGCTTCGGGGCCCAGAGGTAGTTCCTCAGGTCCCAGGAGTTCCTCGGCAGCGACTCGCGGGTGAAGCGGCGGCCCGCCTCCAGGACGCCGACCCGGTACCCCTTCTCGGTCAGGCGGAGCGCGGAGACGGATCCGCCGAACCCCGATCCCACGACGATGACGTCGTAGTCGTACCCGTCCTCGTCCCGGGTCTGGACGGACTTCTCCTGTGCCACGTGCTCTCCTCGTTGAGAACGGGTGCTGTCGGTGGGGGGTGCGCTCCAGGGGGGTGCGCCCTCGGGGCCGCTCGGTCCTAGCGGAAGCGCAAGGTCTTCATCAGCCTCAGGCTCCGGCTCATGAACGCCGCGTACTTCTCGTCGTCCATGCCGAGCGAGGGGGCCATGGGCAGCAGCCGCTGGTGGGCGACGGTCTGGGCCTCGGTGTACTTGAGGATGCCCTCGGAGCCGTGCCGGCGGCCGAGGCCGGAGTCCTTCATGCCGCCCATCGGGGACTGCACGCTGCCGTACGCGGGGGCGTAGCCCTCGTTGATGTTCACCGTGCCGGTCCGCAGCCGGGCGGCGACCTCGCGTCCGCGCCGGGCGTTCGTGGTCCAGACCGACGAGTTCAGGCCGTACGGCGTGGAGTTGGCGCGCTCGACCGCCTCGTCCTCGGTGGCGAACCGGTAGATCGAGACGACCGGTCCGAAGGTCTCCTCCGTGCACACCGACATCGGCGCCTCGACACCGTCCAGGATGGTCGGCTCGAAGAAGTAGGGGCCGATGTCCGGGCGGGCGACGCCTCCGGCGACGACCCGGGCGCCCTTCGCGACGGCCTCCTCGACGTGCCGGGTCACGGTCTCCAGCTGCCGCTCGCCGACCAGCGAGCCCATGTCGGCGCCGTAGGCGAGGGAGGTGCCCAGGCGCAGGGCCCTGGTCCGGGCGGCGAAGCGCTCCAGGAAGGCGTCGGCGACAGACTCGTGGACGAAGAGCCGCTCGATGGAGATGCACAGCTGGCCCGCGGAGGAGAAGCAGGCGCGGACCGCTCCCGCGGCGGCCTTCTCGACGTCGGCGTCCTCGAGGACCAGCATGGCGTTCTTGCCGCCGAGTTCGAGGGAGACGCCGACCAGGCGGGCGGCGGCACCCTGCGCGACCTCGCGGCCGGTGCGGGTGGAGCCGGTGAAGGAGACGTAGTCGGCGTGCTGGACGATCTCCGGGCCGACGACCGGGCCGTCGCCGATGACGACCTGGAAGACCTCGGCGGGCAGCCCGGCCTCGATCAGCAGGTCCCGGGCCCACAGGGCGGTCAGGCAGGTCTCCGTGTCGGGCTTCATGACGACCGCGTTGCCCGCGGCGAAGGCGGGGAGCGCGTCCCCGACCGACAGTTCCAGGGGGTAGTTCCAGGGCGCGATCTGGCCCACGACGCCGCGCGGGTGGCGCAGTTCGGTGACGCGGGTGAGGGTGGGCATGGCGCCGGCGTGCCGCTTGGGCCTCAGGTAGGAGGCGGCCCTGCGGCCGTAGTGCCGGGCCGCCACGGCGACGGCCTGCACCTCCTCGTGCGCGTGCAGACGGGCCTTGCCGGTCTCCAGCTGGATCAGGTCGAGGACCTCGGCCTGACGGGCGAGCACCAGGTCGTGGAAGCGGAGCAGGACGGCGGCGCGCTGCCGGACCGGGGTCCGCTCCCAGACCGCCTGGGCGGCGCGGGCCCGCTCGAAGGCGGTGGCGACGTCCTCGGGGGTGGACTCGGGCAGGTCGGCGAGTTTCTCGCCGGTGAAGGGCGAGTGGTTGGCGGTCCGGCCGGATCCGACGACACCCTTGGTGAGCTGCGCGACCAGCTCGGGGGTCACCACGTCGGCGGCGGTGCGAGCACCCGCGGGGGCGGGGGCCAGGGGATTCGTTCCGGTCATTTCCGGGGCCTGCGAGTCCGTCATGACGCGCAGAGTATGCCGGACCGCAAGCTTTGTGTACCCGTCGGTAATAGGGATTCACCGAGTGCTCACACGGCGCCAGCGATCACTGGCAACGAATGCGCTGATCAGGGCGTTGGGCCGGACATCGGACGAGACATCGGACGGGACGCCGGAGGGTTCACCGGGCGGTCCACCGGGCGGGGCGCCATGGCGAATCCCCCGCCCTTCCGCCGGACCTCCACCGCACCGGACCCCCCGAAGTGCGCGGGGATCACCAACTCGCGCTCGTCGGCCGCCCGTTCGAGCACCCGTCGCCGGGTGGCCGCCGCCTGCCGGGGGTCGAGGCAGAAGCAGCTGCTGCACTCGGGGCGGAGGATCTGCACCGGGCTGTGCAGCAGGTCGCCCACGAAGACCGCCCGCTCGCCGCCCGACTCCAGCCGCAGCACCGACGAGCCGGGAGTGTGGCCCGGGGCCGCCTCCAGGGTGAGGTGGTCGTCGATCCGGTACTCCCCCTCCCACAGCACGGACTGCCCGGCGCGGTGCACCGGCGCCACGCTGTCCTCGTACATCAGCCGGTCGTCGGGCCGCGCCCCGCCCGCGTAGCCGTTCGCCGGGCCGAAGTGGCGGTCGTCGGCGGCCGGGACCAGGTAGCGCGCGCGGGGGAAGGACGGCACCCACTCCCCACCGGCGTCCCGGGTGTTCCAGCCGACGTGGTCGCCGTGGAGGTGGGTGTTGACGACGACGTCGACGTCCTGCGGCCGGACCCCGGCCCGCTCCAGACGGCCCGGGAAGTCCCCCTGCCGCCGGTGGAACAGCGCACTGCCGGGGCGCTCCCGGTCGTTGCCGACGCCGGTGTCGACGAGCACCGTCCGCCCGCCGCCGCGCACCACCCACGTCTGGAGCGTCACCACGGCCCGGTCACCGCCGGGCTCCCGGTGGTCGGGGACGAGTTCGTCCTCGTGCTCCCGCCACACCTCGGGGGCGCAGTCCGGGACAAGGGTGCCTGCGGGGACGTAGGGGCCCTGCCACTCGACGACCCGGAGCACCTCGAGGTCACCGATCACGAAACGCTGCGTGTTCTCCTCAGTCATGTCCCGGAGCCTAGGCGGAGGCGATGAACGTTCCAATGCGTGAAATGATCAATTGGATACGAGACCGTCTCAGCCATGTGCCGGAGAGTGCCGTACCCTGCCGTCATGGACGTGGTGAGCGACGCGATCTCCGCCGTGCGGGTCGGACGGCCCTCCTCCAGCCGGCTGCGGGTGAGCGGGCGCTGGTGCACCCGGTTCGATCCCTACGAGGGTGCGGGCTTCCACGTCGTGCTCGCGGGCGGCTGCTGGCTGCTGCCGGACGGGGGCGGGGACCCGGTGACGCTGAACACGGGCGACGTCGTGCTGCTGCCGCACGGCGCCGGGCACGTGCTGGCCGACCGGCCCGCCGACGCGGCGGAGGTGGCGCGTGCGGTGCCGTTCGAGCAGGTGCGCGAGGGTGCCGCCCGGGGTGGTGACGTACGGGGTGGCGCCCGGCGCGCGGACGGGGGCGTGGGCGGCGGCGCGGACGAGGGTGACCGCGGGGACGAGGGCGGGCGCGGGCCCGTGGTCGAGCTGCTGTGCGGGAAGTACCGCCTCGACCGCAGCCGGACGCACCCGCTGCTGGCCGAGCTGCCCCAGGTGGTGCATCTGCCGCACCGGGTCGGCGTCCACCCGGAGTTGCGCTCCGCGCTCGACCTGCTGGCCCGGGAAGTGGACGAGCGCCGCCCGGGCGCCTGCCTCGCACTGCCGAGCCTGCTGGACCTCCTGCTGATCTACATGGTCCGCGCCTGGATGACCGAGGCGGCGGCCGGCGCCTGGCCGGCGGTGCTCGACGACCCGGTGACGACGGCGGCGCTGCGCGCCCTGCACTCCGACCCCGCCGCCCCCTGGACGAACGACCGCCTGGCCGGCGCGGCGGGCGTCTCCCGGGCCACGCTGGCCCGCCGCTTCACCGCGCTCGTCGGCCGCCCGCCGATGGCCTATCTGACCTGGTGGCGGCTGACCCTGGCCGCCGCCCGCCTGCGGGACACGGACGCCCCGCTGGTGAAGGTCGCCCAGGAGACCGGCTACAGCAGCCCGTACGCCCTCTCCCACGCCTTCAGCCGGGAGTTCGGGATCACTCCGGGGCGCTACCGGGCCGCCCGCTCCTGAACGGCCCGGGACGGCCGAGCCGTGCGGGTCAGAGCGCGTCGACGTCCAGGTTCGTGATCGCGGTCTGCGCCACCTCGCGCCCGCGCCCGGTGAAGTCGCCCTTGCCGGGGTAGCTCACGACCAACTTGTACAGGTCGCCCGCCGAGCTCTTGTAGTAGAGGATCCGCACCTCGCGCGGGAGCGGGTTCTGGCTGTCGGTGGTGGTGTAGACGACGGTGTTCTCGGCGGCCTTCCTGCCCTGGTACGCCGACTCCCTGGGCCGGGTCCGCGGGTTCTCGGGCATCCCGAGGTTGTAGTCGCCGGACTGCTTGAACGTGCCGTCGTCGTCGTACATCTGGGCGGCCGCGGAGCCCTTGATGGTGTGGCTGTCGTCCTCGGACTTCCGCACCAGCGTCAGGGCGACCCGGATGCTGCCGCTCCAGTCGCTGTAGGCCACCCAGTGGGTCTTGTCCGTCTTCCGGTCCGGCACCGTGCGCTGGTAGTCCCCGGGCACCGCGAGCGTGGCCGCCACGTCCTTCTCGTGATGGGTCCGCCAGTCGTCCGGCAGCGGACCCGCGAACGGCCGTGCGACCAGCAGGTACGCCGTCACCGCGGCCGCGACGACCGCCGCGCCGAGCCCGAGCCACGCCCCGCGCCCGAACCGGAGCCGGCGCCGCGCGCCCCCGGCCTCCCCCACTCCCTCGGGGTGCGCCACCACCTGGGTCGGCACCGGGTCCGGCGGGGCGGCGGCCGCCTCCAGCAGGGCACGCACCCGGGCGGCGTCCGGGCGGTGCGCCGGGTCCTTGTGCAGGAGGCCGGTGACGGCCTCGGCGAGCGGCCCCCGCGCGGCGGCCGGCGCCGCGGGCACGGCGTTGAGCACCGACTGGAGCGTGGCCGGGGTGTTGCTCCGGCGGAACGGGGAGACGCCCTCCGTGGCCGCGTACAGCACCACGCCGAGCGACCACAGGTCGGAGGCCGGGCCGGGGCGCCGGCCCAGCACCCGCTCCGGCGCGATGTACTCGGGCGAGCCGACGAAGCCGCCGGTGTCGGTCAGGCTGGTCTCGCCCTCGATCTGGGCGATGCCGAAGTCGGTGAGGACGATCCGGCCGTGCCGGCCCAGCATGATGTTGTCCGGCTTCACGTCCCGGTGCAGGACGCCCGCCGCGTGCGCGGCCTCCAGCGCGCCGAGCACCTCCAGGCCGACCCGGGCCGCCTCACGCGCGTCCAGCGTGCCCTCCTGCAAAGCGCTGCCCAGCGAGCGGCCGTGCACCAGCTCCATGACGATCCACGGCTGTCCGTCGACGACGGCGACGTCGTGGACGGTGACGACGGCGGGGTGGTCGAGCCGGGCCGCGGCGCGGGCCTCGCGGCGCATCCGCTCGAAGGCGTTGGCGCGTTCGCGCTCGGGAAGGTGGTCGGGGACGCGGGGCTCCTTGACGGCGACCTCGCGGTCCACGGTCTCGTCCTTGGCCCGCCACACGGTCCCCATCCCGCCGTGTCCGAGCTTGGCGAGCAGCCGGTACCGCCCGGCGATCAGCCGTCCGGCGCCGGGATCCCCGGACCGCGTGGTGCTGTTGCCCCGCACCGGGGCGGCGTACGGGTTCTGCGGGTGAGGCACCCGCACCTGCGCGTCGGGCGGCCGCAGAACGAAACTCGTCGGCTCTTCGGACTCGTGGCGGGCTCCCCCGTCGTTGCTCATGGGTCCATCCATATCGCGACCGCCGCCGGCGTCTCCACCGTGTGGGCCCGGCGGTCACACACCCGTGACCAACGGGGGAAGGCCTACCCGGGGGTGAAGGTGTCGAGGGCGACGTCGAAGTGCTCCTTGGCCTCCCGCACCTTCCCGACCGGCGCCGACACCCACACGTCGTACATCCGCCCGTCCTGCTCCCAGCACAGATCGTAGGTGTGGCGGGGGCCCTCCGCCGCGCTGAAGCCGTTCCAGCTGAACTCCCAGAGGGCGGCAGGGTGTCCGGCGTGCGTGGTGGCGGTGACCCGGCCGTCGTGGTACCCGGGGTTGGTGGTCGGGCCCTGTGCGTCCGACCGGCGCATCACCGCGAGCGGGCCGCCGGTGCCGGGGCCGGTGACCTTGATGCCGAGGCGGAAGATCTCCCCCGGGGACAGGTAGAAGATCCGCTCGCCCTGCGGTCTGCGGTTGAAGCCGTCCGGTACGGCGAGCGAGAAGCCGGCGGGGTCCCGGACCGAGTGGTAACCCGAGGGCGCGGTGGGGGCGTTGACCGCGGGCGCGGCGGACCGTGTGACGGTGACCGTGGAGGCGGGGGTGGTCGGCCGCGAGGGCTGACCGGGGGTCGAGGGCGCCGTGCTCGCGGGGCCGCTCGCGGACGGGCGCGGTGCCGGACTCGTCGGAGTGCCGCCCCCGCCCCCGCTCCCCTGCATCAGCAGGGCCGCGGCGGACACCCCCGCCCCGGCCATCGCTGCGACCAGCAACGCCGCGACCAGCACACCCCGGGTGGAGGGCCGGGCGGGGGCCTCCTCCGTCCGGGCCTCGGCGGTGGGCGCGGGTCCCGGCCGGGGCAGGTCGCGCTGGGTGGCCGTGTAGCGGGCCGGCGGCTGCGGGGTGCGCCCCGAGTCGAGGAAGGCCCGCAGCATCCGTTCCGCTTCGGCCGCGTCCAGCCGCAGATCCGGATCCCGCTCCAGCAGCCCCCGTACGACGGGAAGGATGGGCCCGGCCTGCGCCGGCGGGCGGATGTCGTCGGAGACGACCGCGTGCAGAATTCCCCCCAACGAGTCGCGCCGAAAGGGTGATTCGCCGCTCAGGGCCGTGCACAGCAGCGCGCCGAGCGACCACAGGTCGGACGCCGGGCCGGTGTGGGACCCGGACATCCGCTCGGGCGCGGTGTACTCGGGGGAGCCGACGAAGGAGCCCGTCTCGGTGAGCGTGGTGGCGCCCGCGACCTGGGCGATGCCGAAGTCGGTGAGGACGACGCGGTCGGTGCCGGCCTCCGTCAGCACGTTGGCCGGCTTGATGTCGCGGTGCAGCACGCCGGCCGCGTGCGCCGTGCGCAGCGCGCTCAGCAGGGCGATGCCGATACGGGCCGCCTCGCCCGCGTCGACGGGGCCGCGTGCGGCGATCCGGTCGGCGAGTGAGCCGCCGTCGACCAACTCCATGACGATGTAGGGGCGTTCGTCCTGCTCCACGACGTCGTGGACGACGATGATGTGCGGGTGGCGCAACTGGGCGACAGCGCGGGCCTCGCGCAGGGTGCGGTCGCGCCGGAGTCGGGCCTCCTCGGCGGACAGCGTCTCGTCGAACGGCAGTTCCTTGACCGCCACCTGACGGCCGAGCAGCTGGTCGGTCGCCCGCCACACGACACCCATGCCCCCGCGCCCGAGCCGGGCCTGGAGGCGGTAGCGGCCCGCGATGACACGGCAGTCGTCCCCCTCGGTCCCCATGCGCCCCATCATGCCGCATCGGACGACCCGGTTCCGGGGCGCTGACCGGCCAAGCCACCGACGTGAACGAGCCGCCCGCCCGCCTCACTCCGACGCGCGACGCCCGCCCGGCGGCCTCGCCCCGGCGCGGGACGCGACCCCGCCCGCCTCAGCCCGCGTCCGGTCGCCAGCTCTGCAGCACCGACCTGAACTGCTTCTCCGCGGTGGGCCAGTCCGCCGCGGGCGAGGACATGTAGATCGCGTACTCGACGCCCTCGCGGGACACGTAGGTCTCCTCGGCGGCATGGCGCGGCCCGGGGTAGGGCGTGTCCTTGGACAGCGCGGTCCAGGTGTACTCCCACAGGGAGCCCCGCCGGTCGCGGTAGGTGTTGGGCCGCAGGGTCACCCGCCGGTAGTCGACCAGCCGGTGGAGCTGCTGTTCCAGGTCGTTCTGGTGGTCGTGCGGGTCGGCGAAGTCCGGCGAGGTGTCGACGGCGATGCGCAGGAAGTGCTCGCCGCCGTCCGGCGTGTAGTCGACCTGGTGGGTCGCCTCGTCGAACACCGTCCGTGTCCAGTTCTCGCCGGGCACGGCGACGCTGAAGCCGTAGGGGTCGTCGCGGCGCACCCAGCCGGCCGGGAGGTTGTCGCCCGAGACGTTGCTCGGGCGGGGCGTGGGGCTGGACTTGGAGCTCGGCGCGGGTGACCCGGACGTGGCGGTGGCGGGCTGCCGGCGCGTGTCGGCCCACTTCTGCAGCGCCACCGCGGTGCCGCCGCCGATGACCGCGGCGAGCGCCACCACCAGCGCGAAAGTGCGCAGCCGGCGGTGCTTCGACGGCCCGGAAGCGGTCGCCGGGGCGTGGCCGGGGCCGACCGCGGTCGGGCCGGTCGCCGGGGAGTGGGGCGTCGTGGCGGACGGGTCCGGCCCGGGACGGCCGGCCGGGTTCCGCACCGTGCCGGCCGACTGGGCGCCGACCCGCTGGGTGGGGACGTAGGCCTGCGCGGCGTCCGGCCGACGCCCTTCCGCGGCCTCCGCGAGCATGTGCTCCGCCTCGTCGACGCCGGGACGGGTGGCCGGATCCTTGCGCAGCAGCGCGGTGATGACGGGCGCGAGCGGGCCAGCGGTCCGCGGTTCGCGGGGCTCCTCGTCGACGACGGCCTGCATGGTGGTCAGCGGAGAGGTGCGGCGGAACGGCGACAGGCCCTCCGCGGCCGTGTAGAGGGTGGCGCCGAGCGCCCACAGGTCGGAGGCCGGGCCGGGGTCGTGGCCGCGGACCCGCTCGGGGGCGAGGTAGTCGACCGAGCCGACGACCTCTCCGGTGCGGGTGATGGTGGTGTCGCCCTCGATCTGGGCGATGCCGAAGTCGGTGAGCAGCACCCGGCCGTCCCGGCCGAGCAGTACGTTGCCGGGCTTGACGTCGCGGTGCAGCACCCCGGCGGTGTGCGCGGCGCGCAGCGCACGCAGCACCCACAGGCCGATCCGGGCGGCCTCCGTGGGCTCCAGGCGGCCCTGTTCCTTGACCGCGTCCGCGAGGGAGTGGCCCTCGACCAGCTCCATCACGATCCACGGGCGGCCGTCGTGCTCCAGTACGTCGTGCACGGTGACGACGGCGGAGTGGTTGATCCGTGCGGCCGCGCGGGCCTCGGCCCGGGTGCGCGCGAGGAGGACCGCCCGGTCGCTCTCGGAGACGTACAGCGCGGCGGTCAACTCCTTGATGGCGACGGCCCGGTGCAGCACCTCGTCGTGCGCCCGCCACACCCGGCCCATGCCGCCGCTGCCGATGGCGTCGGCAAGCCGGTAGCGGCCCGCGAGGAGCAGGCCCTGCATCTGATTCACGTTTCCCCGCAATGTTCTTGTCAGGGTCAGCGTAAGGACAGGCTCTCGAACTGGGAACCTGAGGGGTGCCAAGGAAACCGCACTGTGACGGTTGTCGCTTCCCGGGGCGGCGGGAACCGTTCGGCTCAGCCGGTGAACCGGTAGGTGGCGGACGCCTGCTCGTACAGCTTGGTCACCTGGTCCTTCTGGCTCTCCGGGCCGCGCACCTGGACCACGTGGTACCGGCCGTCCTGGAGGATGGCCAGATTCCGCACGAACAGCGCCCGTCCGTTCGCGTCGGTCCAGGTGAACTGCCCCTCGGCCATGGTCCGTCCGCCCACCTGGATGGTCCGCATCCCGGAGGAGGTGGCCCAGCTGGAGTCGCGGTAGTCCCGCAACTCGGTCTCCTTCTCCCGCTGGTAGGCCATGGGGTCGCTGCCGAACTCGGCGACGCTGTCCCGGCCGGGCACGACGATGAGCTCGAAGCCGCCGCGGGAGTACACCACCTGGTCCCGGTCGTTCCGTGGGGTGCGGCTCCAGCCCTCGGCGACGGCGACCTGGAAGCCTTCGGCGTCCTTGCGCAGGGCGAAGCCGTCGGCGACACCGGGGTCGGTGGTCTGCGTCTCGGCCGAACCGGTGGATGGCGAAGGGCTGTTGCCGGGGCCCGGTGAGGACGGGCCGTCCCCGGGCGCGCCGCTCGCGTCGCCGCCCGAGGGGGCCGGGGCGGGGGACGCGTCACCCGCGGCCGAGGTGCGGTCGGTCCCGGACGCGCCGTTCTCCCCCGACTTCGGCATGAACAGCGTCGCGTAGGCGACCGCGGCGGCCAGCAGGAGCAGGATCAGCAGGAGCAGGGCACGGCCGAGGCTGCGCGGCGAACGGGCCTCCCGCCTGGCTCGCTTGTGCCGCCCGTGCGGTGCGGGCAGCCCGGCGCGCCGCCGCCGCACCAGTTCGCCGCGACGGCGGACGATGGGCAGCCGGCTCGGGTCGGTGGGCGGGGCGGCGACGACGTGCGCGCCGGCGTCCGGTTCGGGCGCGGAACGCACCAGGGAGCGCAGCCAGCCGCGCAGTTCCTCGAAGTCGGGCCGCTCGGTGGGGTCCTGACGCAGCAGCGACTCCACCACCGGCCGCAGCGGCCCGCACTCCTCGGCGAAGGCGGGCGGCTCGGCGCACACCATCTGCACCAGTTCGGCCGTCGACTCCTCCGGGTACGGGGCGTGCCCCTGGACGGCCCGGAACAGCAGGGCGCCCAGGGCCCAGAGGTCGGTCGCGGGCCCGATGGGCGCGGCGAGCTGCCAGTTCTCGTGCACGGGGCCGGCCTGTTCGGGCGCCCAGCGCTCGGTGACCGGTCCCACCACGGTCATCCGCGCCTGCCGCGCCCGCTCGGCGGCGAGCGCGGTGGCGGGACCGCGCCGCGCGGCGGCGGTGCCGTCCACGAGGTCGTCCCAGCGGGCGGCCGCCTGGCCGGGGGTACGGGCGGCGCCGCTCGCGGTCTCGGGCGCCCCGGACACGGGGAGGGCCCCGGCGGCGGGACCGGCCGTACCGAAGGAGGAACCGTGCCCGAGAGCGCCGGCCGCCGGGGCGGCACCGGGCGCGGGGGCTGCGCCGGGCGCGGGGCCGTACGGACCCCTGCCGGACCCGGGAACGGGCACGTACGGACCGCTGCCGGACCCAGGGGCCGTACCGGGAGCGGGCACGTACGGACCGCTGCCGGACCCAGGGGCCGTACCGGCCCCGGGGACGTAAGGACCACTGCCGGGACGTGCGCCGTTCCAGGGCGGGGGCTGCACACCGTAGGGGTCGGCGATCCGGCCGGGGGGCGTGGTGCCGGTCCCCGGCTCCCCGGGCGCTCCCGGGGCGTACGGCTGCCCGCCGGGGGTGCCGGCCGGGGCGCCGCCGTCGGCGGGCGGCCGGGCGGAGGGCAGCGCGACGCGTGTGCTCTCCTGCGCCTCCTGCACCCGGGCCGCGGCCCGTGCTCCGGCGCGGTACGCGGCGATCGCCCCGGCCCGCGCCGCCCGGACGTCCCCGCCGCTCTCCACAGCGCGCCTGGCGACCGCACCCGACGATCCGCCGCCGCCCGCCGGATCGGCCCCGGCGCCGGACCCGGTGCCGGGCAGCCCGCCTGCCGCCCGCGCCTCGATCGCCGCCCGCCGCGCGGCCTCGGGATCCCCGGCGGCGAATCCACCGCCGCCCGCAGGGCCCCCGGCACCGCCAGGGCGGCCCGCCGAGCCACCGCCACCACCGCCGGGGAAACCCCCGCGCCCGTCCGGACCGCGCACACCACCGCCGAAGCGATCCGAGCCACCCGAGCGCTCCGAACCGCCCCAGCGGTCCGAGCGGTCCGAGCCGCCGAAGCGATCGGGGTCGCCGGCGTGGTCCGAGTGGTCCTGGCCGCCCCCCGGGACTCCGTCGGCTTGCTCGTCCGGCGCCGGTACGGGGTCGTACCCGCACAGCGCCTCCTCCGCCGCGCCGACCGCGAGGCCGGTCAGCATCACCCGGCCGTCGTCGCAGACGAGGACCGTGCGGGCGGTGATGTTGCGGTGCACCCAGCCGTGGGCGTGCAGCACGCGCAGGGCCATGAGGACGTCGGAGGCGACCTCGGCCGCGCGGTAGGGCGTCAGGGTCCGCTCGGCGAGCAGGGCCGCCAGCGGCCGCGCGGCGACCAGCTCACTGACGATCCACAGCGAACCGCCCTCGGCGAACACGTCGAAGACCTGGTCGAGCCGCGGATGGTCGGGGATGCGCGCCGCGGCCTGCGCGGCCTCCACCGCCCGCCGCACCACGGGATCGGCGGGCCGCCGTGTCGCCGCCCGCGCCGGGGACCGCCGCGGGGAACCGTCGCGGGCCGTGAACCCGGCGGGCAGCCCGTCCGCGTCGAGCACCTCCGCCTCGACCACCTCCGGCAACGGCACCTGGCGGACGAGGACTTCCTGTCCGCTGTAGGTGTCGAAGGCCCGGGTCTCGGTGAGTTCGTACTCGTCGGACGGGGGCAGCGGCAGGCGGTAGCGATCGGCGAGCACCCGGCCCGCATAGTCGTCCACGTTGCCTCCCCCGGCCCCACGGTCGGTCAGTTCCGTTCGTGACGCGTCCCGTTCACGCCGCTTACGGTCCGCAACCACTCACGATACGTGCCCCGGGCAACCCGCAGAGAGGGGATGCCGGATCTCGCACCGCAAACCGGGGTCCGGCGGCCTCAGGACTTCGGTTCGAAGGTCTTCGTCAGCGTCTGCCATGTGTTCTTGCGCAGTCCGCTGTCCCAGTTCGCGTCCTTCGCGGTGTACATCAGGGCATGTCCGAGATGGTCGTTGACGACGAAGCCGCGGTCGATGGTGTGGTAGCCGGTCCCGCCGTCGGAGTAGGTGAACTCCCAGTCGGCCGTGTTCCAGCCGCGGTACTCCACCTTCTCGATACGGATCCGGTGGTACTGCGGACGCGCCATGTACCGTTCCTGGTTCTTCCAGTCGGCCACCGGGTCGTCCTTGGGCGTCGAGGTGTAGGCGACCAGCAGCTTCTGCCCGTCGGGGCCGGTGAAGCGGACGCCCGCGGAGTCCGTGGCCGCGTACTTCCACCCCGCGGGCAGCCCGAGGGAGAAGCCCTGGGCGCTCTTGTACGTCGACACCGCCCCGTCGCCGCCCTTGGAGCCCGAGCCGCCCGAGCCGGAGTTGCCGTCGCCCGGGGTGCCGGAGGCACCGCTCGCACTCGGTGTGCCGGCCCCCGCCGACCCGGAACCCGGCTGGGTCCCACCGCTCGGGTCCTTCTTGGTCGAGGGCCCGGCGGAGGCGGAGGCACCCGCGGACGTGCGGCCCGCGCTGCCCCCGGCTCCCTTCCCGCCGTCGTCGCCGCCGCCGAGGGTGAGCCAAAGGACGGCGCCGATCACGGCCAGCGCCACGACCACCGCGATGATCACCAGCGTGCGCCGCGGGACGACGTCGGTGAGCGGCGCCCTGGGGGCCGGCCGCGGCGGCAGGTCCGGCGGCGGCACCACGGGCCACCCGGAACTGGTCCGCCCGCCCTGGGCGGGGGCACCGTCGGAGGAGGTCGTCGCGCTCCCGGCACCGGCCGCGGCCCCGGTCGCGACGGCACCCGGCGTACCGGGCTCCGCCTTCTCCGCCGAGCCGGCCGCACCCGCCGTCTTCGACGATGCAGCCGGCTCGGCCGCCTTCGCCGACTCAGCTGCGGAACCCTCTCCGGAGCCCGCCGAACCGGCGCCGTCGGTGCCCGTCCTGGTGCGGGCCGCGGCCGCCGAGGTGGCCACCCCGGCCGCCCCCGCGGCCTTGCGCACGGAGCGCAGCGCCCCGCGCAGCCGCTCGCCCGCCTCCTCGCCGCGCTTGCCGCCGGAGGCCTTCGAGCCGACCCCGCCCTCGGGCCCGTCGGGCTGCTCCGGCAGCGGTACGACCTTGGTCGCGTCCGCCGGGGGCTCCGGCTCGGTCTGCTTCGTCGCGGGCGACCGCAGGACGCGGTTCAGCATCGCCCGGGCGCCCGCGTCGTCGAGTCGCTGGGCCGGATCCTTGCTGAGCAGCCCGTAGATGACGTCCCGCAGCGGCCCGGCGTTCTTGGGCTCCTCCAGCTGCTCGGTCATCACCGCGGTCAGGGTGGCGATCGCCGACCCCTTGTCGTACGGGGGGACGCCCTCGACCGCCGCGTAGAGCAGGCCTCCGAGCGACCAGAGGTCGGCCGCCGGGCCCGGCTTGTGCCCGCGGGCGCGCTCCGGGGAGATGTAGGAGGGGGCGCCGACGAGCATGCCGGTGGAGGTGATGGACGGGTCGCCCTCGACCTGCGCGATACCGAAGTCGGTGAGCACCACGCGGCCGTCGTCGGCGATGAGCACGTTCGACGGCTTCACGTCGCGGTGCAGGATGCCCTGGCGGTGCGCGGAGCGCAGCACGTCGAGGATCGCCAGTCCGACCTCCGCCGCCCGCCGGGGCTCCAGCACGCCGTCCTCACGGATGACCTCGGCGAGCGACTTGCCCTCGACGAGCTCCATCACGATCCACGGCCGGTCGTCCTCGTCGACCACGTCGTAGACCGTCACCGCGCTGGTGTTGCGGATCCGCGCGATCGCCTTGGCCTCGCGCAGGGTGCGCGTGATCAGGCGCCGCTTCTCGTCCTCGTCGATGTTCGTCGGGAACCGCAGCTCCTTCACGGCGACCGTACGGCCGAGGGTCTCGTCCTCGGCGCGCCACACCGTGCCCATGCCGCCGCGGCCCAGCACGTCCCCCAGCCGGTACCGCCCGGCGAGAAGACGCCCGTGGTTGTCCTGACGAGTGTCCTGACGGGATGTCCCCGCCCGCTCCGGCTCCGACATGCGTCCCCTCATGCAACCCGCCCTGACAGAGCCCCCATTGTCTCTCACCCGACAAGTGCTCGGCGCCCAGGGTGCCCCTGGACACGCCCCGAGTCGCGCGTGAACGGCGGTTCACGCGAGGCGGGATGACGGCCCGTGACAAGGAAGCACCCACGGGTGCCGACCCTTCGGACACTTCCGGCCATACCCCGCGCCGTCTCCGTCGTCCCGCACACGACAACATCTGCCCGGCCGTCTTTCGTTCACACCGCTACAGCGGCACGATGTCCGGTGCCCCCAGCCGTGCCGCGTCGGCCGTCAGGTCGTCGGGCTGGCGCTGCGACTCCCGCTCGGCCTCGACCCGCTTCTCGTAGTGCTCGACCTCGCGCTCGATCTGGTCCTCGTCCCAGCCCAGCACCGGCGCCATCAGCTCGGCGGCCTCGCGGGCGCTGAGGGTGCCGCGGTCGAACGTCTCGATGGAGATGCGGGTCCGCCGGGTCAGCACGTCGTCCAGATGGCGGGCGCCCTCGTACGAGGCGGCGTGGACGACCTCGGCGCGCAGGTAGTCGTCGGCCGCCCGCAGCGGCGCGCCGAGGGACGGGTCGCCGGCGATGAGGTCCAGGACCTCCCGCGCCGCGGTCCCGTACCGGTTCAGCAGGTGCTCCACGCGGACCACATGGATGCCGGTCTCGGCGGCGATGCGCGCCCGCGCGTTCCACATCGGCCGGTAGCCCTCCGCGCCGAGCAGCGGGACGTCCTCGGTGACGCACTCGGCCACGCACATGTCCAGCCCGCGCACGGCCTCGTCCACCGCGTCCTTGGCCATCACCCGGTACGTCGTGTACTTGCCGCCCGCGACCACCACGAGCCCCGGCGCCGGGTGGGCGACGGTGTGCTCGCGCGACAGCTTGCTGGTGGCGTCGGACTCGCCGGCGAGCAGCGGGCGCAGACCCGCGTACACACCCTGGACGTCGTCGCGGCCGAGGGGCACCGCGAGCACCGAGTTCACGTGCTCCAGCAGGTAGTCGATGTCGGCGCTGGAGGCGGCCGGGTGCGCCTTGTCGAGGTCCCAGTCGGTGTCGGTGGTGCCGATGATCCAGTGCCGTCCCCACGGGATCACGAACAGCACGGACTCCTCGGTGCGCAGGATCAGCCCACTGGTGGAGTTGATGCGGTCCTTCGGCACGACCAGGTGGACGCCCTTGGACGCCCGGACGTGGAACTGGCCCCGCTCGCCCACCATCGCCTGGGTGTCGTCGGTCCACACGCCGGTGGCGTTGACGACCTGCTTGGCACGGATCTCGTACTCGCCGCCGCCCTCCACGTCCCGCACCCTGGCGCCGACGACGCGCTCGCCCTCACGCAGGAAGCCGGTGACGCGGGCGCGGTTGGCGGCCTTCGCGCCGTACGACACCGCGGTGCGCACCAGGGCGGTCACGAAGCGGGCGTCGTCGACCTGGGCGTCGTAGTACTGCAGCGCGCCGACGAGCGCGTCCTTCTTCAAGCAGGGGGCGACCCGCAGGGCGTGACGGCGGGTCAGGTGGCGGTGCAGGGGCAGGCCCCGGCCCTGTCCGCGGGCCATCGACATGGCGTCGTAGAGCGCGACGCCCAATCCGGCGTACAGGCGCTCCCAGCCCCTGTGCTGGAGCGGGTACAGGAACGGCACGGGCTTGACCAGGTGCGGGGCGATCCTCTCCAGCAGCAGGCCGCGCTCCTTGAGTGCCTCACGGACGAGCGCGAAGTCGAGCATCTCCAGATAGCGCAGTCCGCCGTGTATCAGCTTGCTGGACCGGCTGGACGTGCCCGAGGCCCAGTCGCGGGCCTCGACCAGGCCCGTGTCCAGGCCACGCGTCGCGGCGTCGAGGGCCGTGCCCGCACCGACCACGCCCGCGCCCACGACCAGTACGTCCAGCTCGCGCTCGGCCATTCCCGCCAGGGACTCGGCGCGCTGCGCCGGCCCGAGTGTCGCTGTCCTCACTGCCGCCTCCCGCTGTCGGTCGCGCCGGCCGCACCCGGCGGGCGAAGCCCGTTCCCGTTGCTCTCTTCGCTGCTGTTCCCGTTCCGGTTGCCGTTCTCTTCCTCCCCATGCCCAAATTCTGACCGTCTCGCCCTACTTCAGCCACCAGGCGCCCCCAGCCTGTGGACAACCCTCCCCGGCACACCGAGAAACACGCTGGTCAATCCCACAAAACGGTCATATTTACTCCTAGTCTGACATTGCGCTCGCTCGTTCTGTCCACAGGGCTTGCGCACCTGCCCCGCCTCGGTTATTGGGAAGGACGGCCCACGCCATGCCCGCAGATCTCGCCGTCATCGGACTCGGTCCTTTCGGCCTGCCTCTGGCCCAGGCCGCCGTCGCCGCCGGCATCCCGACCCTCGGGTACCGGACGGGCGCCGAGGCCGGCTCCCTGAGCCCCGCCGAGGTGCGCCGGATGCTCTCGGGGGGCTTCCGGCACGCCAGCAACCCGGCCGAACTGGGCCGGGTGCGCACCGCGGTCATCTGCGCGCCGACCCCGCGGGGTGCCGACGGCGGGCTCGATCTGAGCCAGGTGGAGACCGCCACCCGCACCCTCGCCGGACAGCTGCGCCCGCACACCACGGTGATCCTGGAGTCACCCGTGTACCCGGGCACCACGGAGGACGTGCTGCGGCCGCTGCTGGAGAAGGGGTCGGGACTGCGCGCGGGGCGCGACTTCCATCTCGCCTACTCGCCGAGCCGCGTCGACCCGGGCAACCGCGAGTTCACCCCGGCCGGCACGCCGAAGGTGATCGGGGGCCTCACCCCCGCCTGCACCGAGTCGGCCGCCGCCTTCTACGGGCGGCTCACCGACAAGGTCGTCCGCGCGCGCGGGCCGCGCGAGGCGGAGACCGTGCAGCTCCTGGAGACCAATTACCGGCACGTCAACATCGCCCTGGTCAACGAGATGGCCGTGCTCTGCCACGACCTGGGCGTCGACCTGTGGGACGTCGTACGGTGCGCGGAGACCAAGCCGTTCGGCTTCCAGGCCTTCCGGCCCGGCCCCGGCGTGGGCGGCCACGGCCTCCCGCTGGACCTGACCGGGGCGGCGGGCCGCGGACTGCGCATGGTCGAGCTGGCCCAGCAGGTCAACAGCCGGATGCCGCGCTACGTCATCCAACGCGCCGCCGCCCTGCTGAACGAGCACGGCAAGTCCGCCCGCGGCGCGCGTGTGCTGCTGCTCGGCGTCACCTACAAGCCCGACCTGGCCGACCTCCAGGGCACGCCCGCCCAGGAGATCGCCGGCCGGCTGATGGAGCTCGGCGCCTCCGTCAGCTACCACGACCCGTACGTGCCGTCCTGGAGCGTCCTGAACCGCCCGGTCCCCCGCGCGGACTCCCTCTACGAGGCGGTGGCCGACGCCGACCTGACGATCCTGCTCCAGCACCACCGCACGTACGACCTCCAGGGCCTGTCGGTGAAGGCCCAGCTCCTGCTGGACACCCGGGGAGCCGCGCCGACGGGGGCGGCGCACCGGTTGTGAAGGGGGGCGCGTACGGCAGCGGGCTCCAGGGGCTGCCGGCACTCGGCCGCTCATCAGTCGTAGATCCAGTGGGTCGGGTACCTTGCGGCTCCGTCGGAATTCGGGCCGGGCCCCGAGGGCGGGGTCCGGACCGTGTCCCTGGAAGGGGGCGCCCCAGAAACCGGGTCGCCGGTCACGACGTTACCGACCCGGCACGGCCGCACCTCGCGCATCCGGGCCCGAAGGCAACCGTGCGCCCCCGTGCCGCGACACGCGTCCCCACCTGGGCAGGCCCCCGCATGCGAAGGGGCCCGGGCACCCACCTCTGGGAGTGTCCGGGCCCCTGGCGGGAGCGCTGTCGGGCTACCGCCGGTGCTGCGAGTCCGCGACCGTGACCTCCACCCGCTGGAACTCCTTGAGCTCGCTGTAGCCGGTGGTGGCCATGGCGCGGCGCAGGGCGCCGAAGAAGTTCATGGAGCCGTCGGGGGTGTGGGACGGGCCCGTGAGGACCTCCTCGATGGTGCCGACCGTGCCGAGGCCGACCTTCTGACCGCGCGGGAGCTCCTCGTTCACGGCCTCCATGCCCCAGTGGTGGCCCTTGCCGGGCGCGTCCGTGGCACGGGCCAGCGGGGAGCCCATCATCACCGCGTCGGCGCCGCAGGCGATCGCCTTCGGCAGGTCGCCGGACCAGCCGACACCGCCGTCGGCGATCACGTGCACGTACCGGCCGCCGGACTCGTCCATGTAGTCGCGGCGGGCGGCGGCGACGTCGGCCACGGCCGTGGCCATGGGGACCTGGATGCCCAGCACGTTGCGCGTGGTGTGGGCGGCGCCGCCGCCGAAGCCGACCAGGACGCCCGCCGCGCCGGTGCGCATCAGGTGCAGGGCCGCGGTGTACGTGGCGCAGCCGCCGACGATCACCGGGACGTCGAGCTCGTAGATGAACTGCTTCAGGTTGAGCGGCTCGTGCGAGGAGGAGACGTGCTCCGCCGACACCGTGGTGCCGCGGATGACGAAGATGTCCACGCCGGCGTCCACCACGGCCTTGGAGAACTGCGCCGTGCGCTGCGGGGAGAGCGCGGCCGCGGTGACCACCCCCGCGTCGCGCACCTCCTTGATGCGCCTGCCGATCAGCTCCTCCTTGACGGGAGCCGCGTAGATCTCCTGCAGGCGCCGGGTGGCCCGCTCGGCGGGCAGCGCGGCGATCTCGTCCAGCAGCGGCTGCGGGTCCTCGTGCCGCGTCCACAGGCCCTCGAGGTTCAGCACGCCGAGGCCGCCGAGCTCGCCGATGCGGATCGCGGTGGCCGGGGAGACGACGGAGTCCATGGGGGCGGCCAGGAAGGGCAGCTCGAAGCGGTAGGCGTCGATCTGCCAGGCGATCGAGACCTCCTTCGGGTCCCGCGTACGGCGGCTGGGGACGACGGCGATGTCGTCGAAGGCGTACGCCCGGCGGCCGCGCTTGCCGCGCCCGATCTCGATCTCAGTCACGTCTGTGGCCTTTCCCTGATGCGTTTCAGCGTCTTCCAGTATCGCCGACGGACACGACAGGGGCGGCCCCGGAGGACCCGGGGCCGCCCCTGAACGGCCTTCACGCGTCGCACGCGCGCGTACGTCAGTCCTTGTTGCTGTAGTTCGGCGCCTCGACCGTCATCTGGATGTCGTGCGGGTGGCTCTCCTTGAGGCCCGCGGAGGTGATCCGGACGAAGTGGCCCTTGGACTCCATCTCCTCGACGGTGGCGGCGCCCACGTAGCCCATCGTCTGGCGCAGTCCGCCGACGAGCTGGTGCAGCACGTTGGACAGCGGACCGCGGTAGGGCACCTGGCCCTCGATGCCCTCGGGCACGAGCTTCTCGTCGGCGGTCACATCGGCCTGGAAGTAGCGGTCCTTCGAGTACGACCTGCCCTGGCCGCGGGATTGCATGGCACCCAGCGAGCCCATGCCGCGGTACGACTTGAACTGCTTGCCGTTGATGAACATCAGCTCGCCCGGCGACTCCTCACAGCCGGCCAGCAGGCTGCCCAGCATGACCGTGTCCGCACCGGCGGCGAGCGCCTTGCCGATGTCACCGGAGTACTGCAGACCACCGTCGCCGATCAGGGGGACGCCGGCCGGGCGCGCGGCGAGGGAGGCCTCGTAGATGGCGGTGACCTGGGGGACGCCGATGCCGGCGACCACACGGGTCGTGCAGATGGAGCCGGGACCGACGCCCACCTTGATGCCGTCGACACCGGCGTCGACGAGCGCCTGGGCGCCGTCGCGGGTGGCGACGTTGCCGCCGATCACATCGATGTTCACGCTGGACTTGATCTTCGACATCCAGCTGAGGGCGTTGCTGTTGTGGCCGTGCGAGGTGTCGACCACCAGGAAGTCCACGCCGACCTCGGCGAGCGCCTGGGCGCGCTCCAGCGCCTCGGGGCTCGCGCCCACGGCGGCGCCGACGAGCAGCCGGCCCTCGGCGTCCTTGGCCGCGTTCGGGTACTTCTCCGCCTTGACGAAGTCCTTGACCGTGATCAGGCCCTTGAGGACGCCCTGGTCGTCGACGAGCGGCAGCTTCTCGATCTTGTGCTTGCGCAGCAGCTCCATGGCCTCGGGCCCGGAGATGCCGACCTTGCCGGTGACCAACGGCATCGGGGTCATGATCTCGCGCACCTGACGGCTGCGGTCGGACTCGAAGGCCATGTCGCGGTTGGTCACGATGCCGAGCAGCTTGCCGGCCGGGTCGGTGACCGGGACGCCGCTGATGCGGAACTTGGCGCACAGGGCGTCCGCCTCGGCGAGCGTGGCTTCCGGGTGCACCGTGATCGGGTCGGTGACCATGCCGGACTCGGACCGCTTCACCAGGTCGACCTGGTTGACCTGGTCCTCGACGGAGAGGTTGCGGTGCAGCACGCCGACGCCGCCCAGCCGGGCCATCGCGATCGCCATGCGGGACTCGGTCACCTTGTCCATCGCCGCCGACAGCAGCGGGATGTTGACCCGGACGTTGCGGGAGATGCGGGACGAGGTGTCGACCGCGTTGGGGAGCACCTCGGATGCGCCCGGCAGCAGCAGCACGTCGTCGTAGGTCAGCCCGAGTGTCGCGAATTTACCGGGCACTCCGTCGACGTTGGCAGTCATGACACCTTCCCCAAATGGCCCTGATCGGTGCGGATGTCCATGCTAGCGGGAAGCGCGGCAGGCTTATTCCACGGTCCGGGGAGGCCTACGGCTTCGTATGTTCGTACGGGATCGGGTGGACGCCCGTTCATCGGCCGCCCCATCGGCCGTTGCGGGCAAGGGGTTGCCGCGCGGGAAGCGGCCGGCGCTACTGCTCCGCCAGCGCCCGGAGCCTGCTCAGCGCCCGGTGCTGGGCCACGCGCACCGCTCCCGGTGACATTCCCAACATCTGACCCGTCTCCTCGGCCGTCAAGCCCACGGCGATGCGCAGCAGGAGCAGCTCGCGCTGGTTCTCGGGCAGGTTGGCCAGCAGCTTCTTGGCCCATTCCGCGTCACTGCTGAGCAGGGCGCGCTCCTCGGGGCCGAGTGAGTCGTCCGGCCGCTCGGGCATCTCGTCGGACGGGACGGCCGTGGAGCCGGGGTGCCGCATCGCCGCGCGCTGCAGGTCGGCGACCTTGTGGGAGGCGATGGCGAAGACGAACGCCTCGAAGGGGCGGCCGGTGTCCCGGTAGCGGGGCAGGGCGAGCAGGACGGCGACGCAGACCTCCTGCGCGAGGTCCTCGACGAAGTGGCGCGCGTCGCCCGGCAGCCGGGTCAGACGGCTGCGGCAGTAGCGCAGCGCGAGCGGGTGGACGCGGGCGAGCAGATCGTGCGTGGCCTGCTCGTCCCCGTCGACCGCGCGGTGGACGAGCGCACCGATCTGCCCTTGGGCAAGTGCCGCCTCGTCGTCACGCATCGGTCCATGGTGCCTTGGCCGCGCAGCGTCCGCGGCACCGCCTCCGTGGTTGTGCACCGAAGCGTTATGAGCAGGTGCGCCGGAACTCATCCCCTGCGCCCTCCTCTTCCGCTCGACCGACTTGTCCCCGAGGAACTCCACACCTCAAGGATGCGGCATCCGCGGCGAAACGAGCAGCGCGCGCACGGCGGGCCGCCTTGCCACAGGCGTTCGCCCGGTACCGGGCGTCGGCGCGGGCGGCCCTGACACCAGCGCTTTCCGGCACCACGGCGAACGGCGCTTCCTGCCCGGGCAAATCGACCTCTCCGACCTCTCGGCGACCTCCGTACGGCCTCCGTGCGTGCCGCTCGACGGACCGTGCGGTTCCCGCGCGCCGCGCCCCTCGAGGGGACTGCGGACGGAACCACCCGGCGGAACCCCCGACGACACGCCGTCACGACCGTCCGGGACCACCCCGCGACCGCCCGCGGCCCCCTCCGGCAGACCGCATCGGCCGCCGGCGACGCCGGTCACCACCGGTCCGGGCGTCTGCATCGACCGCATGCATGAACCGCACGAACCGGCCGCCGCCGGAGAGTACCCGGCGGCGCCGCAGGGGGCGGAATCCGGGGGTCCGCTTCTGTCGTACGCGCGAGTCCGGGGGCCCGCAGGCCCGGGGAGGCCTGCCCCCACCGGAGGTCGCCCGGGGACGGCAGAGGCCCCGGGCACCCGGGGACTCGGAGCCCCGGGGGCGTGCAGCCCCTGGGCGCCAAAGACCCGGAACCCGGGTGCCGTACGGGCCGACGCCCCCCACGCTCGATGCTCGATGCCGCGCGTGGGGGCGTCGCCGCGTGTGCGGCTCCCAGGTCCTCTCTTTCGGATCCTGCCGTGGGTCGCGGGCCCTGGCACCTCAGAAGGCACCCTCGCCCGGAGCCGGCCCGATCCGAAGGAAAGGCCCTAGCGGACCAGACCCCACCGGAAGCCGAGCGCCACCGCGTGCGCACGGTCCGAGGCGCCGAGTTTCTTGAACAGGCGGCGGGCGTGCGTCTTGACGGTGTCCTCGGAGAGGAACAGCTCACGGCCGATCTCCGCGTTGGACCGCCCGTGGCTCATGCCCTCCAGGACCTGGATCTCACGCGCGGTGAGCGTGGGCGCGGCCCCCATCTCGGCGGACCGCAGCCGGCGCGGGGCGAGCCTCCAGGTGGGGTCGGCCAGGGCCTGGGTCACCGTGGCCCGCAGTTCGGCGCGCGAGGCGTCCTTGTGCAGATATCCCCGGGCGCCGGCGGCGACGGCGAGCGCCACGCCGTCGAGGTCCTCGGCGACCGTGAGCATGATGATCCGCGCGCCGGGGTCCGCGGACAGCAGGCGCCGGACCGTCTCGACGCCGCCCAGGCCGGGCATGCGCACGTCCATCAGAATGAGGTCCGAGCGGTCGGCGCCCCAGCGGCGGAGAACTTCCTCGCCGTTGGCCGCCGTCGTCACGCGCTCGACGCCGGGCACGGTGGCGACCGCGCGGCGGAGCGCTTCTCGGGCAAGCGGGGAGTCGTCGCAGACGAGGACGGATGTCATGGCCGTCCTCCGCAGCTGATGCGCGTCACCTTGAGCCTCCAGGCTGGTACGAAATCGTCACCTGTGCGGTCGACCGTCTCGGACGCCCGCCCGAGCGCTTGTGTTCTCAACCGCCTCCGCACTCTCAACGACGGTCACTCGAAAGAGTTACGGGGCTGTGTGCCATCTTCGGCACTCTACGTGAGGAAGCGGACACAGTGCAGACATGCCCGCCAGGCCCTCAACTTTTCATCACAAGCAATGCCCCGTTCGGCCCTTTTTCTTCCCGTTTCACGGTGTCTGGAGCTAGATTCGCAATGAGTCATATTTTCATCTCCTTAGATCGGAGATGTACGGTCGTTGGCACCGTATCCGCCACGAACGGCTACAAGGGGTCACGTAATGGCAGATTTCTCGCGCCTTCCCGGTCCGAATGCGGACCTGTGGGACTGGCAGCTGCTGGCGGCCTGCCGCGGGGTCGACAGCTCGCTCTTCTTCCATCCGGAAGGCGAGCGCGGTGCGGCTCGGAGCGCTCGGGAGAACTCGGCCAAGGAGGTCTGCATGAGGTGCCCGGTCCGTGCGGAGTGCGCGGCGCACGCGTTGGCGGTGCGCGAGCCGTACGGGGTGTGGGGCGGCCTGACCGAGGACGAGCGCGAAGAGCTCATGGGGCGGGCACGGAACCGGCTGGTGACGTCGTCGACCGGCGGGGACTCCGCCTCGAACAATTGAAGGAACGTTTCTGCCACAGCAGGGCACGCCCACGCGTGCCCTTGTGTTTCGCGCCCGCGCGCGTCGGCCCCGCGTCCGCGGTCGCTACGTCTCCCGGTCCTGGCGGGACGCCGCACGGGCCAACTCGTCCAGCGTGGCCGCCACCGCCGGCACCTGGGCCAGGTCGGGAAGGGTGAGCGCGACGATCTCGCGCCGCACCGCCGGCTCCAGGGCCATCGTGCAGGCGCCCCGCGGCCGTACGGACTCGATCGCCAGCTGGGGCAGGACGGCGACGCCCAGCCCGGCGCCCACGAGGCCGATCACCGCCGGATAGTCGTCGGTCGCGAAGTCGATGCGGGGGGTGAAGCCGGCGCTCTCGCACGCCGCCACCAGCTGCCCGCGGCAGCGCGGACAGCCCGCGATCCACGGCTCGCCCGCCAGTTCCCCGATCGCGACGGAACCGGCGTGGGCCAGCGGGTGCCGTTCCGGCACCAGCGCCACGAGCCGATCGGTCAGCAGCGGCCGTACGACCAGGTCCTCCCACTCCTCGGCGCCCGCGGCCCCTTCGTAGCGGAAGGCGAGGGCCACGTCGCAGTCGCCCTCGCGCAGCAGCTCCACGGAGCTCGGCGGCTCGGCCTCCTCCAGGGAGACCCGGGTGCCGGGGTGCGCGGCGCGGAGCGCGGCGAGCGCGGTGGGCACGAGGGTGGAGCTGCCGCTGGGGAAGGAGACGAGCCGGACGCGCCCGGCCCGCAGGCCCGCGATGGCGGCGACCTCCTCCTCGGCGGCGGTGAGCCCGGCGAGGATCCCGTTGGCGTGCCGGACGAGCGCCTCGCCGGCCTGGGTCAGACGCATCTCACGGCCACTGCGCACGAGCAACGGGGTGCCGACGGAGGCCTCCAGCGCCTTCATCTGCTGGCTGACGGCGGGCTGGGTGCAGCCCAGTTCGCGCCCCGCCGCGGAGAAGGAGCCGGTGGCGGCCACGGCGCGCAGCACTCGGAGATGACGAGCCTCGATCACCCCTTGAGCATAAGCCAGACTTGGGTCTTCGTTCCGATAATGCGTCGACGCTTTGGCTCCTGCTCCCCTACCGTGCGGGCATGAAGCTTCTGTCAGTGAATCTGGGCCGACCGCGCGCCGTGCCGTACACCGACCAGCCGGAGGGTCTGACCGGCATCGACAAGCGGCCGGCGGACGGGGCGGTGCGGGTGGCGGCGCCCGGGCCGAAGGGCGTGGGCGCGAGCGGTCTGGCCGGGGACGCGGTGTGCGACACGCGGCACCACGGCGGCGACGACCAGGCGGTGTACGCGATGGCCCGGGAGGACCTCGACGCCTGGGAGCGCGAGCTGGGGCGGACGCTGACCGACGGCGCGTTCGGCGAGAACCTCACCACGGCGGGCCTCGACATATCGGGGGCGCTGATCGGCGAGCGCTGGCGGGTGGGCCCCACGGTGGTGCTGGAGGTCACCTGCGGGCGGATTCCCTGCCGGACGTTCCAGGGTCATCTGGCGGAGAAGGGCTGGGTGAAGCGGTTCACGCTCAGGGGCGCGCCGGGGGCGTATCTGCGGGTGATCGAGGCCGGTGAGATCCGCGCGGGCGACGCGATCGAGGTGGTGCACCGGCCGGACCACGACGTGACCGTGGCCCTGGAGTTCCGGGCCGCCACGACCGATCGCACCCTGCTGCCCCGGCTGCTCGCGGCGGGCAGGGCGCTGCACCCGGAGTCGCTCGCGGCGGCACGGAGGTACGCGGCGGCCCACGGCGGCTGAGCGGACGTCAGCGCGCGGTCGTTCCTGGTGACCGCCGGAAGGCCACCGGCTGTACGTCGGAAGAGGGCCGGAGAGGGCCGGGGAAGGACGCCGGAGGGACGCTGAGAAGGTGCCGGAAGGGTGCCGGAAGGAAGCCGTCCGCACCGCATCCGACCGGCACCGATCGGGAGGACCTGTGCAGAGATCGGAACCGGGCGGTCCGGGCCACTAATCTTTCGCCATGACAACGGCTCTGATTACGGGATCGACCGCGGGCATCGGTGCCGCGTTCGCGCGGCGGCTGGCGGCCGACGGGCACAACCTCGTGCTGGTGGCGCGGGACACCGAGCGGCTCACGGAGCAGGCGACCGAGCTGCACGACCGGCACGGCATCGAGGCGGAGGTGCTGACCGCCGACCTGGCGACGGACGCGGGCATCGAGGCGGTCGCCGCGCGCCTGGGCGACCGCAAGCACCCCGTCGACCTGCTGGTCAACAACGCGGGCTTCGGCAACAAGGGGCGCTACCTGGACGTCTCGATGGACGACGAGCTGCGGATGCTCAAGGTGCACGTCGAGGCGGTGCTGCGGCTGACGTCGGCGGCGACGGAGGCGATGCGGGAGCGGGGCCGCGGCGGGGTCGTCAACGTGGCCTCCGTGGCGGCCTTCGTGCCCCGGGGCACCTACGGCGCGTCCAAGGCGTGGGTCGTGCAGTTCACGCAGGGCGCGGCGCGGGACCTGGCCGGCAGCGGCGTACGGCTGATGGCGCTGTGCCCCGGGTTCGTCCGCACCGAGTTCCACGAGCGGGCCGGGATGGGCACGGACAACATCCCGAACTGGATGTGGCTGGACGCGGACAAACTGGTCGCGGCGGCGCTGGCGGACCTCGCCCGCGGCCGGACCCTGTCGATCCCGGACCCCCGCTACAAGGCGCTCATGGGCCTGGTGAAGGTGACGCCCCGCTCGCTGCTCGGCGGGATCTCCTCGAAGACGGGCCGCAAGTACGGGCCCCAGTGACGCCCCCGCCACCGGTTCCGGCCGCGGCGCCGGTACGGAGGTCAGGGCGCCGCTGCGGTGGAAAAATGGGCCCTGACGTACCGGACCCAGGGGGGCCGGAGGTGCCGTGATGACCTTCGTACAGCTCATCGAGTGCAGGACGAGCCGGTTCGACGAGATGAACCGGCTGATGGACGCCTGGGTCGAGCAGACCCGGGGGAAGCGGACGGCGACGCACGACCTGGTCGGCAGGGACCGCTCCGACGGATCACACATCGTGGAGATCGTGGAGTTCCCCTCGTACGAGGAGGCGATGCGGAACTCGGAACTGCCCGAGACCGGCCGCATCTTCCAGGACCTGGTCGCCCTCTGCGACGAGGAACCGACCTTCACGGACCTGGACGTCGTACGGGACGAGCCGTTGTGCGCGACGACGGCGCGGCGCCTGTTCGAGACCCTCGCCGCCCCCGGTGAACTGCCGCCGCTCAACGACCTGCTGGACGAGGACTGCCACAGCCACGACCCGGTCAACCCGCAGGACACCATCGGGCTGGACGCCGTCCGGCGCGAGTACCGGATGTGGCGGGACGCCTTCGACTTCACCTTCGCCATCGAGGACCTGATCGCCCAGGGCGACCGGGTCTGCGCCCGCTGGACCTGGAACGCCACGCACAAGGGCGAGTTCCTGGGGATCGCCTCCACCGGCAAGCAAGTCACCATGACCGGGATGACGCTGTTCAGGTTCACGGCCGACGGGAAGATCGCCGAGACCTGGTGGCAGCACGACCAGCTGGGGCTGATGGGCCAACTGGGGGCGCTGGAGGCGCTGGAGATCTAGGCACCGCCCGAGGGACCGGCCCCCTGCTCGGCAAGGCAGGGGACCTGTTGTGCCGCACGGGCCCGTCGAGCAGCAGTTGTTCCAGCTGCCCCCGCAGCACCTCCGGGCCGCCCAGTGGCCTCCGCAGTACGTGCTCCTCGATGACGAGGCTCAGCAGCGGCTCGGGCCGGCGCGAGAACGGTTTCCGGCGCTCCGTCCGCGTGGCCGCCCCCTGCTCGATCGTCTCCTCCTCCCGGTCGACCGCGTCCACCTGTTCCGGTCTCGGGATTCGCCGTCCCTGCTCCACCGCCGCGATCTGCGCCTCGCCGTACCCGACGCGCTCGCCCAACTGCGCCTGGGTGAGCCCGGCGGTCTCGCGGAACAGCTCCACCTGGCGGCCGAAGCAGCGCAGGAACTCCCCGTTGGAGTCCGCCTCCACACCCGCGCCCGGATCCGCGCCCGACTCCGTCCCCGCCTCGCCTCCTGGGTTCCCGCTGTGATCGCAGAGTAGGAACCGGGAGCGTCAACCAAGCTCAGGACAGGACAGGTTGAGTCCTACGAGTGAAGCTCAAGGACGAAGGCTTCGTCCGCTCCGGCAGCGCGGCTGCACGTCGGACGGCGCTCCGGGGGACGCCTCGGCGAAGGTCAATTCTGTTGAATTTCAGAACCACCCGCAAAGAGACTCAGATCTTCCTCAACTCCCTTCTTCCCTGAGTGATCTTGCTTGTAGCGTTCTGCGTGACCGGAAGGCGAGGCTCCTGACCAGAGTCCGCTTATCCAAACCAGACGAATCGGGGATCTTTTCAACATGAAGCGCGTGATATCGAGCACGCTGTCCGTCACCCTTCTCGGCGGCGCCCTCATGATGGGTGCGGGGACCGCGTCGGCCGCTCCGCAGTCGCAGCGCGTCGCCAAGGTTTCGACGCCGGTGGTCGGGGTCGACCCGAGGGAAGACGTGCGGTCGATGTGCACCGTCTACCACGACAAGTACGCGTGCGCCTCGCTCCTGCACAACAACAAGATGACCAAGGCGGTCCAGAACTGCCTGGTCAAGGCCGGTATCGGCGGGGCTGCCGCGTTCGTCGTCGGCAGGTACATCAGCAAGGACCTGGCCAAGGACATCGCCTCCAAGGTCGTCGTCGCAGGGGCCTCGGCCTGTCTGTCGTCCTTCACGTAAGAAATCGGGAGCGCACCACATGACGGCCAAGATCCTTGTCACGCTCGTCTGGATTGCCGTACTCATCGGAGTGAACAAGCTGCTCACCGGGACCGATTGGGCTCAATACGTGGCTACGTTCATTCTGGCCGGCGCCTACGCACTGCTGATCGACAAAGTGAACAAGCGCACAGTCCGGGACAGTCAGAATTAGGGCATTGTTTTTCAAACGGTCTTGGCCGCAGCAGAAGTAATACGAGTGGCCCGCCGCTTCACAAGAGGCGGCGGTGCCGCGGCCGCCGAGCAACCGGTCCTCTCCCTCCGCTTCACCGCGTCCCCGCGCGGCGCCCGGTTGGCCCGCAGACTCGCCTCACAGCGGATGGACGCCTGCGGGTGGCCCTACGGCCCGCCGGTCCACGACGCCGTGGAACGGGTCGTCGCCGAGCTGGCCGCGAACGCCGTCACCCCCGGCCTCGTGCCCGGCCGGGACGCCGAGCTGAGGCTCGGCGCGGAGCCAGGGCACGTGCGCGTCGAGGTGAGCGACGCCCGCGGGGAGCGCTGCCGACGCCGTGGGGCACCGAAGGCGAGAAGAGGGGCGGCCGGGGACTTCTCCTCGTCGGATCGCTCGCCAAGGAGTAGGGCACGGCCCCACGGCCGGGCGCACACGGCAAGACGGTCTGGGCCGTCGTGGGTGCCTACTGAGGCGCGGTTCATGGCGCGGGGGCGGCCGAGGCGTGCTTCGACTGACGTCGTGGGACGCGCCGAGGCCCGGCCCCCCAGCAGGGGGGACCGGGCCTCGGTGGGCTCGGCGCCGTACCTCGGTACGGCTCGCCGGACTGCGTCAGTGGGCGTGGCCGTGGCCGTGGCCCGCGGCGGCCGGCTCTTCCTCTTCCTTCTTCTCGACGACCAGGGTCTCGGTCGTGAGGAGGAGGGAGGCGATGGAGGCGGCGTTCTCCAGGGCGGAGCGGGTGACCTTGACCGGGTCGATGACGCCGGCCTTGACCAGGTCGCCGTACTCGCCGGTGGCGGCGTTGTAGCCGTGGCCCTTCTGCAGCTCGGCGACCTTGGAGACGATGACGTAGCCCTCCAGGCCCGCGTTCTCCGCGATCCAGCGCAGCGGCTCGACGGCCGCGCGGCGGACGACGGCGACACCGGTGGCCTCGTCGCCGGTCTTGCCGAGGTTGCCCTCGAGGACCTTGACGGCGTGGACCAGGGCGGAGCCACCACCGGAGACGATGCCCTCCTCGACCGCGGCGCGGGTCGCGGAGATGGCGTCCTCCAGACGGTGCTTCTTCTCCTTCAGCTCCACCTCGGTGGCGGCGCCGACCTTGATCACGCACACGCCGCCGGCCAGCTTCGCGAGGCGCTCCTGGAGCTTCTCGCGGTCCCAGTCGGAGTCGGTGGACTCGATCTCGGCCTTGATCTGCGCGATGCGGGCCTCGACGTCCTCCTTCTTGCCGGCGCCGTCGACGATCGTGGTGTCGTCCTTGGTGACGGTGACGCGGCGGGCGGAGCCGAGGACGTCCAGACCGGCCTGGTCGAGCTTGAGGCCGACCTCCTCGGAGATGACGGTGGCACCGGTGAGGACGGCCATGTCCTGCAGCATCGCCTTGCGGCGGTCGCCGAAGCCCGGAGCCTTGACGGCCACGGCGTTGAACGTGCCGCGGATCTTGTTGACGACCAGGGTCGACAGGGCCTCGCCGTCGACGTCCTCGGCGATGATCAGCAGCGGCTTCGAGGCGTTCGCCTGGATGATCTTCTCGAGGAGCGGGAGCATGTCCGCGATCGCGGAGATCTTGCCCTGGTGGATCAGGATGTACGGGTCGTCGAGGACGGCCTCCATACGCTCCTGGTCGGTCACGAAGTACGGCGAGAGGTAGCCCTTGTCGAAGGCCATGCCCTCGGTGAAGTCCAGCTCCAGACCGAAGGTGTTGGACTCCTCGACGGTGATGACGCCGTCCTTGCCGACCTTGTCCATGGCCTCGGCGATGAGCTCGCCGACCTGCTGGTCCTGCGCGGACAGCGCGGCGACCGCGGCGATGTCGGACTTCTCGTCGATCGGGCGGGCGGTGGCCAGCAGGTCGTCGGAGACGGCCTTGACCGCGGCGTCGATGCCCTTCTTCAGGGCGGCCGGGGAGGCACCGGCGGCGACGTTCTTCAGGCCCTCGCGCACCAGCGCCTGGGCGAGCACGGTGGCGGTGGTGGTGCCGTCACCCGCGATGTCGTTGGTCTTGGTCGCCACCTCCTTCACCAGCTGGGCGCCGAGGTTCTCGTACGGGTCCTCGACCTCGACCTCGCGGGCGATGGTGACGCCGTCGTTGGTGATGGTGGGCGCGCCGAACTTCTTGTCGATGACGACGTTGCGGCCCTTGGGGCCGATCGTCACCTTGACCGTGTCGGCAAGCTTGTTGACGCCGCGCTCGAGGGCGCGACGGGCGTCCTCGTCGAACTTCAGGATCTTCGCCATGGCAGCGGGAGCCCTCTCGGAAATCTGGGTGAAAAAGACACTGCGCCCCGGGCGCCCGGCTTCTTATCGGTCGCGGGGGCCAGGGGCGCAGCTCACAGCAGGAATGCTGAGGTGATTACTTCTCGATGATCGCGAGCACGTCGCGGGCCGAGAGGACGAGGTACTCCTCGCCGTTGTACTTCACCTCGGTGCCGCCGTACTTGCTGTAGAGAACGACGTCGCCGACGCTGACGTCGAGCGGAAGGCGGTTGCCGTCCTCGAAGCGGCCCGGGCCCACGGCCAGGACGACGCCCTCCTGGGGCTTCTCCTTGGCGGTGTCCGGAATGACCAGGCCCGAGGCCGTGGTCTGCTCGGCGTCCAGCGGCTGGACCACGATGCGGTCCTCGAGCGGCTTGATGGCAACCTTGGAGCTGGCGGTCGTCACGATCCGACCTCCCCCTTCGGAGATCTCACGGGGTTAACTGTCTGAGGTGGCGACCAGGTCGATCCGTCGTCGCGGGTGCCGGACCTGCCCGTCGCTGTGTTGGCACTCTCCAGGGGGGAGTGCCAGACCTGAGACTATGACCGTCGTTAGCACTCGGTCAAGCGGAGTGCCAATTGCCTGCGGCGCGTCGCGGGGGTTCCTTGTGAGCGCGGGGTTGTGCAGCACGCTGTCTGCTGGTGTGACCGGTCCCGGGGCTGCCGCCCCCGAACCCCCGCTTCGGCCTAACGACCTCGTCCTCGAGCGCCGGACGGGCTGAGTGCGTGACTCCGGCTCACAGGTAGTCCTGGAGCCGCCCCACCGTCAGGCCCCGTTCCTGGATCCGGCGCAGCAGCCGTGTCGTGCGTTCGCGCAGGGGCGGGCCGTCGAGGTCGTCGTCGTCCGAGGCGACGAGGAGGATGTCGCCGGGGCGCAGACCGTGGTGACCGTGGGTGAAGCGCAGGTCGGTGTCCGACATCGAGGCCCGCCACAGGACGACCGCCGCGACCCCGCAGTCGGCCGCCGCGCGCAGGGTCGTGCGGTCGAACGCGCGGTACGGCGGCCGGAACAGGCGGGCGCGCACGCCGAAGCGGGCGTGCAGCTTGTCCCGCTGGCCGCAGATCTCGGCGCGCTGGCCGGCGTAGGGCAGGCCGCGCAGCGAGGAGTGGTCGAGGGTGTGGTTCTGGAGGTCCGCGCCGACCGACATCAGGTGGGCGAAGTGCCCGTACTCCGGTCCCACGACACGGTCCGTGAGGAACATGCTGACCGGCAGCCTCAGCTCACGGACCATGTCGACGAACCGCGGATCACGCTCGGCCCCGTCGTCGTAGGTGAGGAAGACGACCTTGTCGGAGGTCCGGACGTGGTCCACGACCGGTGGCATTCCCGGGCCGGAGGCGCCGGTGAGCCGGGGCCGGGCGGGCGGGGGCGGGGGCGCGGGCAGCGGGGCCGCCAGGCCCCAGCGGCGGTAGGGCGGTTCGGCGGCCGGGTCCGCGGGCCTTACCCGCTGGGCCGCCTTCCTGCCGAGCCGCTCGATGGGGTCGACGGACGGCGCGCAGCCGGTCAGCAGCGCGGCCGCGAGCAGGGCCGCGGCCACGCGCCGCGGCCTCACAGGTAGTCCTCCAGACGGGCCACCGCGTACCCCTCGGCCGTGACCTTGTTCAGGAACCGGCGCATGTCGTCGATCATCGTGCCGTTCCATTCGCCCGGCCCGCGGAAGTGGGTGAGGACGATGTCGCCGCGGTGGATCCGCTGGTCGTCCTCGCGGTACTCCCAGTGGTCGACGAAGACCTCCTCGTTCCAGATCGGCGCGTACTCGATGCCGCAGGACTTGGCGGCGACCAGGGTGTCCTGGTTGTAGTTGCCGTAGGGCGGGCGGAAGACCTTCGGGCGCTTGCCGAACTGGCGCCGCATGATGTCCTGCATGTCGCAGATCTCGCGCTCCTGGTCCTCGTAGGACAGGCCCGGCAGGTAGGGGTGGTGCAGGGTGTGGTTCTCGAGGGTGTTGCCGTAGTCCTGCACCTTCCGGAAGTACCCGTAGTCGTCCTTCACCAGGTAGTTGCTGAGGAAGGCGGTGTACGGGAGGTTCAGGTCCCGCATCATCTCCAGGAACTCGGGGTCCTTCTCCGCGCCGTCGTCGATGGTGAGGAAGACGACGCGGTCCCTGGTGGGGACGGTGGTGAAGACCGGGGGCAGGTCCCACTCCTCCTGGTTCGTCACCTGGAAGCCGGGGCGGGCGTGGATCCTCGGCTTGACGGCGGGCGGGGGCGGGGGTGCGATCGGGACCCGCGGGAGGCCCCAGCGCCGGGCGGCGGCCACGCGGGCCTCGTAGGCGGCGCGCAGGCGGCCGGCGTAGGAGTGGAGGGCGCGGGCCGGGGGAGCCTGGAGGAGGGGCTCCTGGCCGGGGGCCGGACGGACCTGGGTCTTGGAGGGCGTGCAGCCCGAGGCGAGTGCGGCGGCCACGAGGAGCGCGAGACCGCCGCGGGTCACGGCCTTCCGGCACACCGCCACCGTGGTGCGCTTTTTGTCATTTTGTCCTACTGCTCCCATGGCGCCGGATCTTCGCAGGCTTCCGCACGGAACCCGAGCCGACACCGCGGCGGGAGGCGCGCCGTCCACCGACTGGCCCACAATGAGCCGGTGAACGACCATCACCTGCGCGACTTCGCCCCGCTGCTCACCCCCGAGGGCCGTGCCCTCCTGGACGAGGTGCGCGGCACCGACCCCGCGGGAGAACTCGCCGTCGCCACCCGGCTGCGCCGCGAGCACCCCGCCGAGCTGGTGTCGGCCGCGCTGGGGCAGGCGCGGCTGCGGCAACGGGCGGCGGCGAAGTTCGGGGCCCAGGACGCGGAGCGGATGTTCTTCACGGCGAACGGGGTCGAGCAGTCGACCCGGACGAGCGTGGCGGCCCACCGGGCGCACCGTTTCCGGGACCTCGGCGTGACCTCCGTGGCCGACCTGTGCTGCGGGATCGGCGGGGACGCGATCGCGCTCGCCCGCGCCGGGATCCGCGTGCTGGCCGTGGACCGGGACCCGCTTACGGCGGCCGTGGCGCGGGCGAACGCCGAGGCGCTGGGGCTGAGTGACCTGATCGAGGTCCGCGAGGAGGATGTCACCGAGGTCGACACCTCGGCGTACGACGCCGTCTTCGTGGACCCCGCGCGGCGCGGCGGCCGGGGCCGGATCTTCGACCCCGAGGCGTACTCGCCGCCGCTGTCCTGGGCGGTGGACACCGCGCTGAAGGCCCCCCGGGCGGCGCTGAAGGTCGCCCCGGGCATCCCGCACGAGGCCGTCCCCGCCGAGGCCGAGGCCGAGTGGATCTCCGACGGCGGGGACGTGAAGGAGGCGGTGCTCTGGTTCGGCACCGAACCCGGCCGCGTCCGCGCCACCCTGCTCCCCGGTCCGCGCACCCTGCTCGGCCGCGGCCTGCCCGACCCGGAGGTGCGCCCGGTGGGCCGCTTTCTGTACGAGCCCGACGGCGCCGTCATCCGGGCCCACCTGGTCGCCGAGGTCGCCGAGGAGCTCGACGGGGGCCTGCTCGACGAGACCATCGCCTACGTCACCGCCGACACCCTGCGCCCCACACCGTACGCGCGCGCCTACGAGATCACCGACCGGCTCCCCTTCAACGTCAAGAAGCTGAGGGCCCTGCTGCGGGAGCGCGAGATCGGCGTCCTGACCGTGAAGAAGCGGGGCTCCGCGGTCGAACCGGAGGAACTGCGCCGCAAGGTGCTGCCCAGGCCGCACGGACGGAACACGGCGACGGTGTTCCTGACCCGCGTCGCGGGAGCCCCGACCATGCTGATCGGCCACCCGGCGGACTGACGGGGGCGGCGGCGCGGACCGGGCCGCTCAGGACGCCACGATCCCCTTGCCCACGGCGAAGCCCTTGGCCGGGCCTTCCGGGATCACCGCGTCGGTGCCGTAGGGAACGCGGTGCTCGCCGGTGTACTTGGCCTTCTTGGCGTCGGGGGAGGTCAGAACGACGACGGCTCCCTCGTCGTCGAAGTCGTCGACGATCACCGGGGCCACCTCTTCTGCGAGAGCGGTCATCGTGAAGCACCTCCAAGTGTGGGCGTGAGCGCCACTACGGCACAAGCGACGTCGTGACGCTACGGAGGCCTCGGTCGCTGACTCACCGTAACCGCTGCCGGCCATCCGAACGGGTGAGCGCGCCCGGCGGATCAGCCGGACGCGGCCGCGCGGCGTAGCAGCAGGGCCCGTTCGCGGGTGTTGTGGGTGAGGGTTGCCGCCCGTTCGAACTCCGCCCGGGCCTCCGCCCGGCGGCCGAGACGGGACAGGAGGTCGCCGCGGACGCTGGGGAGCAAGTGGTAGTCGCGCAGGGCCGGTTCGGCGGCGAGAGCGTCCACGATCTCCAGCGCCGGGGCCGGGCCGTCCGCCATCGAGACGGCCACCGCGCGGTTCAACTCCACCACCGGGGACGGGGCCCGGGAGGCCAGCAGGCCGTACAGGGTGGCGATGGCGGGCCAGTCGGTCTCCTCGTAGGTGAGCGCGTGGGCGTGGCAGGCGGCGATGGCGGCCTGGAGGACGTAGGGGCCGGGGGCTCCGGTGGCCACGGCGTCGGCGCGGGCCAGGGCGGTGACGCCGCGGGCGACGAGCATGCGGTTCCAGCGGCGCCTGTTCTGGTCCTGGAGCAGCACCGGCTCACCGTCCGCGCCGGTGCGGGCGGCGGCGCGCGACATCTGGAACTCCAGCAGCGCGGTCAGCCCGTGCACCTCGGGCTCCTTGGGCATCAGCCCGCTCAGCAGCCGGGCCAGGCGCAGCGCGTCCTCGCACAGGGCGGGGCGCAGCCAGTCGTCGCCGGCCGTGGCGGCGTACCCCTCGTTGAAGACGAGGTAGATGACGTCGAGCACGGAACCGAGGCGGGCCTCCCGGTCGGGGCCGTACGGCACCTCGAAGGCGACGTTCCGGGTGGCCAGCGTCCGCTTGGCGCGCACGATGCGCTGGGCGACCGTCGGCTCGGGCGCGAGGAAGGCGCGGGCGATCTCGGCCGTGGTCAGACCGCCGAGCAGCCGCAGGGTGAGGGCGATGCGTGCCTCGGCGGACAGCACCGGGTGGCAGGTGGTGAAGACCAGCCGCAGCAGGTCGTCGTCGATGTCGTCCGGGCCGGAGGGTTCCTCCGGCCCGGACGTGGTCTCCAGATCACGCCCGATCCCGGCCAGCTTGCGGGCGTACCGCTCCCGGCGGCGCACCAGGTCGACGGCACGGTGGCGGGCGGTGGTCATGAGCCAGGCGCCGGGGTTGTCCGGCACCCCGTCCCGGGGCCACTGCTCCAGCGCCGCGACCAGGGCGTCCTGGGTCAGCTCCTCGGCGATGCCGACGTCCCGCACGATCCGGGCCACGGCGGCGACGACACGCGGCGACTCCAGCCGGAAGACGGTTTCGAGGGCGCCGGTGGGCCCGGTGGGCTGCCTGTCCACTTCCACAGTTCCCCATGCAACACCGCCGACGGCCCCCGGCCAAGGAGGACTCAGCCCTCGGCGATCTCCCGCACCTCGCAGGTCACCGTCCAGAACTCCTCGTGGGCCTTCAGGAACCGCTTGGTCCACTCCAGGGCCTCGGCCATGTCCTTGCACTGCATGAGCGCGTAGCCGCCGACGACCTCCTTGGACTCGGTGAACGGCCCGTCGGTGACGGAGATCTTCCCGCCCTCCCAGTGCACCCGGGCGCCCTGGGCGGAAGGGGTCAGCCCGGCCGTGTCGAGCATGACCCCGGCCTTGGTGATCTCCTCGATCAGCTCCCCCATCCGCTGCGTCAGCTCGCAGCTCGGGCCCTCGGCGGGGGCGGTGGACTCGTCGATCTTCACGAGCGACAGGTAGCGCGGCATGGTGTCTCCTCGGGTCGAGGACGGGGCCCTTCCCCGCCTCTCACCCCCTGCGTCGAACGGGGACACCGGGAATCGACACCCGCGCCGGAATTCCCCGGAGATTTTTCTCCGGGGGCGTTCCGCAGGTGGCTGGGTGTTCCTGTCATCTCGTGTTCCGGCAGGGCTCCGGCCGGCCCGGCGCCCTCGCTTCGACAGTTTCGAGAGCGCCCGGGCCGGCCCCGCCCACCCCACGGGCGGCACCGTGCTGCCGCGCACCACCAGGCTCGTGGCCGCCACGGGCGCTCGTACACGACGTTCGCCCGGGACGACGTCACGACCGGCAGCGGCACGGAGAGCGGCGGCGAGATCGGCACGGACGGCGCGTACGAGGTGGCTCACGGTCCGCAACACCGGCGCGCGGCCGGGCGCGGAGGTCGTCCAGCTCCGTCCGCACGACCCGGTGGCGAGCGTCACGCGTCCGGGCGTCCGCCTCATCGGCTGCCGGCGCGTGCGGTTGGCGCCGGGCGAGTCCCGCCGCGTGGCCTTCCACTTCCACGCGACCTCTCGGCGTTCACCGACGCCTCGGGCGCGCGGGTGGTGCAACCGGGCGCGCTGGAACTGCGCCTGACGTCGTCAGCGGCGGAAGTACGGCACACAGCCCGGCTGACCCTGACGGGTCCGGTGCGGGTGCCGGGCCCGGACCGGCGGCTGCGCTGCGGGACGACCGTGGCGCAGGCCGCCGCAGTTGACTGAGGGTCAGGCCCCCATCCGCTCCGTCAGGCCGAGCTGGGACATGATCGAGCCGGAGTCGAGGTAGGCGCGGGCCTCCTGGACCTTGCCGTTCTTCACCTCGTAGACGTCGACCCCGTGCACCGTGACGGCGCGTCCCGTGGCGGGCACGGTGCCGACGTTGAGCTTCAGGTCTCCGGTCTGGGTGCCGCTGCCCGTGTACTCGATGACCACCGTGTCCCCCTGGGCCGTGAGGTGGTCCAGGGTGAACTTCCCGTCGGGCATGGCGTCGAACAGCGCCTTGGCCAGCTGTGTGAAGCCCTCCGGGCCCTGCAGGGTCCTGCCGCTGCCCTCGTCGATGAGGGTGCAGTCGGGCGCCACGGACCCCGCGATGGAGTCGTAGTCGCGGTTGTTCCACGCCTCGAAAAGTCCGCGGACGAATGCCTCGTTGTTGTCTGCCATAAGATCCTCCGCCACATCATCCCCCGGTCGCCCCCCGCCTTTCCATGCTCACTCCGCGCATCGGCCCCTGCATCTCGGCAGCGGCCCGGCACCGCAGCGGTGTTCCAGCCGGGCACCGGCCGGTCTCACCGGCCGGTGCGCAGGGGTGCGCCCGCCTTGTCCGCCGCCGCTCCGGGCCGGGCTCCGGCCGCTCGCGGGGGTGCTCCCGCAGCGTGGCGCAGGGGATACGGCCCGGGCGTCGGCGTCCGCGTCGTGTCGCCCCCGCCAGGATCCGGGCCTCGACCGCCTCGTACTGCCGGCGCTGCTCCTCCGCCCTGCGCCGCCCGGAGATCACCGTCCCCGCCCAGCCGAGGGCGAAGCCGAGGGGGACGGAGACCAGGCCGGTGGTGGTGAACGGGTACCAGTTGAAGTCGGCGTCCGGGAAGGCGGAGGCAGGGGATCCGGAGACCAGGTCGGTGCCGGTCATGGGGACCGGGGTGGCGAGGGATCCTCCGATCAGGGTCCACAGCAGCCCAGTGCGGGTGTAGCGGCGCCAGAACGGGCTGGACGACGCCGTCGTACCCGAAGACGGTGGGACCGAGGGGAAGCGGGGGTGAGCGCACGCTGCTCGCCAAGTACTGGTCCGCGCCGGACTCCGGGCGAACCGGGGCCGTCAGCGAGATCACCGACGCCACCTCGGTCCTACGCCCCGCCCCGGTCCTCCCCCGCCGACTCGAAGCGCCAGCGGTGCACCGCGCGGGTGACCAACTCGCCGTCCGGCTCGGGCAGTTCGGGAAGGTCGGCGTCGTACGCGGCGTCCCACCAGGTGACCACCAGGACGCGGTCCTGCGGGGCCCGGAAGAACTCCCGGCGAACCGGCCGCGCGGCGAGTTCCTGTGCGCGGGCCCAGGCCAGGAGCTCCTCGCCCCGGCCGGGGGCCGCGCGCGCCTCCCACATGAGGGCGACGGTCATGAGTAGAGGTTCTCCTTGCTCACCTCGTGCACGTGATCGTGATCATGACCGTGGCCGTCGTCGCCCGGCACGTGCGGGTCCGTCACCGGCAGGGACGAGTCCGCCGACAGATCCCAGCTCGACGCCGCACGCCCCCGGCTCACCATCTCCGCGCCGAGCGCGGCGACCATCGCGCCGTTGTCCGTGCACAGCTTGGGGCGGGGCACCCGCAGCCGGATCCCGGCCGCCTCGCACCGCTCCCGCGCCAGCGCGCGCAGCCGGGAGTTGGCCGCGACACCGCCGCCGATCATCAGGTGGTCGACGCCCTGGTCCTTGCAGGCCCGCACGGCCTTGCGGGTCAGCACGTCCACGACCGCCTCCTGGAAGGAGGCCGACACGTCCCGCACCGGGACCTCCTCCCCCGCCGCCCGCCTGGCCTCGATCCAGCGGGCCACCGCCGTCTTCAGGCCGGAGAAGGAGAAGTCGTAGGCGGGGTCGCGCGGGCCGGTCAGGCCCCGCGGGAAGGCGATCGCCTCGGGGTCGCCCTCCTTCGCGTACCGGTCGATCACCGGGCCGCCGGGGAAGCCCAGGTTCAGCACGCGCGCGATCTTGTCGAAGGCCTCGCCGGCCGCGTCGTCGATCGTCGCGCCCATCGGGCGGACGTCGGAGGTGATGTCGGTGGACAGCAGCAGGGAGGAGTGGCCGCCGCTCACCAGCAGCGCCATGGTCGGCTCCGGCAGCGGGCCGTGCTCGAGCTGGTCCACGCAGATGTGCGAGGCGAGGTGGTTGACGCCGTACAGCGGCTTGCCGAGCGCGTAGGCGTACGCCTTCGCGGCGGAGACGCCGACCAGGAGGGCGCCGGCCAGGCCCGGGCCCGCGGTGACGGCGATGCCGTCCAGGTCCTTCGCCGAGACGCCCGCTTCCTTCAGGGCCCGCTCGACGGTGGGGACCATCGCCTCCAGGTGCGCCCGCGACGCCACCTCGGGCACCACCCCGCCGAAGCGGGCGTGCTCGTCGACGCTGGAGGCGACCGCGTCGGCCAGCAGGGTGGTGCCGCGGACGATGCCGACGCCGGTCTCGTCGCAGGAGGTCTCGATGCCGAGGACGAGCGGCTCGTCGCGGATGTCAGTCATGGATGTCGGTTCCTTGTACGCCGTTGTCGGAGGGGGCGGGGGCACCCGCGGCGGGGCCGCTGCCGGAGGCGGTGGACAGGCGCATCACCAGGGCGTCCACGTTCCCCGGCTGGTAGTAGCCGCGTCTGAAGCCGATGGGTTCGAAGCCGAAACGCTCGTAGAGCTTCTGCGCGCGGACGTTGTCCACGCGGCACTCGAGCATCACCTCGGCGCACTCGAAGGCGGTCGCGGCCCGCAGCAGCTCGGTCAGCAGCCGGGAGCCGAGCCCGGTGCCCCAGTGGTCGCGGGCGACGGCGATGGTCTGGATGTCCCCCTGGTCCCCGGAGGCGACCAGCCCGGCGTACCCGACGATCCGGTCGTCCTCGACGGCGACGACGTACCGCCGCGTCGCCTCCGGGCCCCGCGAGTGCGCCAGCTCGGACCAGAACATGCCCCGGGACCAGGCGTCCTCCGGGAACAGGTCCTTCTCCAGTTCCAGCACCGGGTCGATGTCCCACCAGCGCATCTCCCGCAGCACGGGAGTCGCGGCACCGCCGGTGGCGGGTCCGGTCGTCGTCTGTCCCGTCACTTGGGGGTGACCACCTTGTAGTTCTTGGGCACCTGGGCGTCCGGCCGCCGCAGGTACAGGGGCCGGGGCGCGGGCAGCTCCTCGCCGGCGGCCAGTCTCTCGGCGGCCAGGCGGGCGAGGGCGGCGGCCGACACGTGCTCGGGCTCGTGCGTCTTCGGGAAGGTGCCGGGGTACAGCAGCGCGCCCGCGCCGACCGCGGGCAGGCCCCTGACCTCGTCGGCGATGTCGGCGGGCCGGTCGACGGCCGGGTCGGTGACACGGGTGCGGGAGTCGGCGTACCGCGCCCAGTACACCTCCTTGCGGCGGGCGTCGGTCGCCACGACGAAGGGGCCGGGAACGTCGGCCGCGTAGGCGAGGGCGTCGAGCGTGCACAGGCCGTGCACGGGGACGCCGAGCGCGAGCCCGAAGGTCTCGGCGGTCATCAGCCCGACGCGCAGGCCCGTGTACGGGCCGGGGCCGACGCCGACGGCGATGTCCGTGACGGCGTCCAGCTTCAGCCCCGCCTCGGCGAGCACCCGGTCGACGGCCGGCAGCAGCAGCTCTCCGTGCCGGCGGGCGTCCACCTGACTCGACGAGGCGACGACGGCCGATCCGTCGTGCAGGGCGACGGTGACGGCGGGGGTGGCGGTATCCAGAGCGAGCAAGAGCACGCAAACAGCCTACGGCTCCCGCGGCACGGGCACGGACGCCCCGGGCGGACGGTGCCCGGCTGCTACCGTCACGGCGAGGCGGCCGGCACCTCCGTGCCGGCCCGACACGGAGGTGGTCGACGGTGGCAAGGGGCAGTTCGGCTTTCGTGGCCGCGCTCACCGCCACGTCCCTCGCCGCGGTCGGTTTCCTCGCCTACCGGGCGCAGGCGAGCGTGCCCCCCGACCTGGGCAGCCGGCCCGGCGCGAGCGCGAAGCCCTCCGCCACCAAGGCGCCCCGGGACGCCAGCAACCCCACCGCCCTGCCCTCCGGCTCCGGCACCGGTGAGCGGGTCGTGTACTCGCTGGACGACGACCGGGTGTGGCTGGTCAGCGCGGGCGACCGGGTGGAGAACACCTTCCCGGTCACCCCCGGCAGCGTCGACCCGGCCCCGGGCACCTACGCCGTCACCTCCCGGTCGCAGCAGGTCACCGGGACCGACGGCACCCTGGTCGAGCACGTCGTGCGCTTCACCGGCGTGGGCGGGGTCGTCATCGGCTTCAGCGCGGCGGTGGACGGGGCCGTCCCGGCACCGGATCCGGCCGTGCGGACCGGCGGCATCCGCGAGTCCCGCGTCGACGGCGAGACGATGTGGATGTTCGCGACGATCGGGCAGAAGGTCGTCGTCATCCGATAGGGCTAAGCCGCTTCGCCGCGTTCTTCCGCCTTACGGGCGTCGCGGGCGCCGTGGACGTCCCGGGCGCGCTCCGGCGCCGGCTCCGGGTCGCGGGGCGGCCGTGAGATCACGTCGGCCGCGGCGCAGGAGGCCAGCAGGTCGCTCACGCGGACACCGCCGACCCGGTACGGCCGTGGCTGGGGCGTGCTTCCGGTGGCCGACATGGCGCCTCCTGCGGGTCGGGGGCGACGATAGTTAGGTATGCCTAACCATGATCTGCCTCCCATGTGACCACGGCGAGGACACCGGACGCAAGAACATGCCGACGCCCTGTCGGAATGTTCACCTCCGCAGAGTCCGTGTGCCGGGGAAGGTGTCCGGAAGCGGTGGGTGGCCGTCAGGGCGCTCAGGCCGTCAGGACGCTCAGGTCCACCGGCGACCATCGCTGCCCGAGCCCGGCCACCGTCACGTGCCGCACCTCGTCGGTCGTGTCGCCGACGGCCCGGTGGATGAGGATCTGGAGCCGCTCGTCGGTCAGCTCCTCGACCTTGCCCTCGCCCCACTCGACCACGACCACGGAGTCGGGCAGCGAGACGTCGAGGTCGAGGTCCTCCATCTCGTCCAGGCCGCCGGACAGTCGGTAGGCGTCGACGTGGACGAGGGGCGGACCGTCGCCGAGGGAGGGGTGCACACGGGCGATCACGAATGTCGGGGAGGTGACGGCGCCGCGCACGCCGAGGCCCTCGCCGAGCCCGCGGGTCAGCGTCGTCTTGCCCGCGCCGAGCTCCCCGCTGAGCATCACGAGGTCGCCCGCGCGCAGCAGCTTGGCGACGCGGCGGCCCAGTTCCCGCATCTGTTCCGGGGAGGTGACGGTGATCTCGACGGACGCGGGGTCAGCCGGGCTGTGCGGTGCTGCTGGTGCTTCCATAACCACCCACGGTAGCTCCTGCCGGCACGGCTCCCACGCGGGTCAGCAGGTCGGCGAGCCGGTCGGTGACGATCTCCGGGTGCTCCAGCATGACCAGGTGCCCGGCGTCCGGGACCAGCACCAGCTCCGCCTCCGGCAGCAGGTCGGCGATGGCCTCGCTGTGCTCGCTGGGCGTGACCAGGTCCTTCACCCCGGCCAGTATGAGCACCGGCATGTTCTGGAAGTGGGTGAGCGCGTCGGTCTTGTCGTGATCGGTGAAGGCCGGGTAGAACTCGGCGACCACGTCGATCGGGGTGCCCTCGATCATCCGCTCGGCGAACCGGGCGATCGCCGGGTCGACGTCGCGTGACCCGAACGAGTAGCGCTTGATGATGCCGGCGAACAGGTCGGCGGTGGCCCGCCGCCCCTTCTCCACCAGATCGGCCTGCTGCCCGAGCGCCTTCAGCACCCCCGGCAGCACCCGGCGCACCGCGTTGACGCCGGCGACCGGCAGCCCGAAGTTGACCTCGCCGAGCCGCCCGGAGGACGTACCGACGAAGGCCGTGGCGACGACGCGGTCGCGGATCAGCTCGGGGCACTCGGAGGCCAGCGCCATCACCGTCATGCCGCCCATGGAGTGCCCCGCCAGCACGATCGGCCCCTCCGGCGCGGCCGCGTCGATGACGGCCTTCAGGTCCCGGCCGAGCTGGTCGATGCTGACCGGCACCTCGTCGCGCGTCTGGGCCACACCCCGCGCGGACCGGCCGTGGCTGCGCTGGTCCCAGTACACGGTGCGCACCACGCCGCGCAGCGCGGCGCGCTGGAAGTGCCAGGAGTCCTGGCTGAGGCAGTAGCCGTGACTGAAGACCACGGTGACGGGGGCGGGGGCCTTGCGGCCGAAGAGCCGGCGGCGGCGCGGGGCCAGGCTCGCCGCGATCTCCGGGTCGAGTTCGTCGACCTCGTAGTGGAGTTCGGTGCCGTCGTCGGCGTACGCCTTGCCGGGGGTGCCGCGCAGCGTCCCGTAGGGGCCCGCCGAGTCCAGGGCCAGCCGCGCCTTGCGCCGTATCCCGCGTCCTACGGTCATCCGCTCGAGGGCGACACCGGCGGCCGCGCCCGCGGCGACCACGCCTATCGCGGCGCCCGCGATGCCCGTCGCCCTGCGCCAGCCGCCGGCGGCCCCCGCGGCGGAGGCCCCCGCGGCGGAGGCGGCGACCGCCGACGCGGCCTGCGCGACGGGCCCCGCGCTGCTCTCGCTCACGTACCGCTCCTCTTCGCCAAACTGATGTTCGCCGGGTGGGGTGTGGCCGGCCGTGCCGGCTCCATTGGTCCTGATGGTTCTGGTGGTCCTGGTGCTGCCGGTGTCGGTGCCGTGCCTGTGCCCGGCCCGGTGGGGCCGGTGGAGGTGGCGCGGGCCGGGGCCCTGTGCGGGTTACCCGTCCTGCTACCCGTCCCGGCCGCCGTCCCGTGCGTGGCCTTCGTCACCGCGTCCTTCGTCTTCCTCGTTCACATAGACGCGCGGAACGCGGGTTCCGATCCGGGTGACGACCTCGTAGGCGATGGTGCCCGCGGCCTGCGCCCAGTCCTCGGCGGTGGGTTCGCCGCGGTCGCCGGGGCCGAAGAGCAGCGCCTCGGCGCCGGCCTCGGGCTCGTCCCCGCCGAGGTCGACGACGAACTGGTCCATGGCGATCCGGCCCGCGACGGTGCGCCACTTGCCGCCGACCAGCACGGGTCCGGCCCCGGAGGCGTGGCGCGGGATGCCGTCCGCGTAACCGACGGGCACCAGGCCGAGGGTGGTCTCGCCCGGCGTCACGTAGTGGTGCCCGTAGCTCACGCCGTGGCCGCCCGGCACGTGCTTCACCAGGGCCAGTGAGGCGGCCAGGGTCATCACGGGGCGCAGCCCGAAGTCGGCCGGAGCGCCCAGCTCGGGGCTGGGCGAGACGCCGTAGAGGGCGATCCCGGTGCGGACGAGGTCGAAGTGGGTCTCGGGGAGGGTGAGCGTGGCGGGCGAGTTGGCGATGTGCCGCACCTCGGGGCGGACGCCCTGCCGCTCGGCGTGGGCCACCATCTCCCGGAAGAGGGTGAGCTGGGCGGCGATGGACGGGTGGCCGGGCTCGTCGGCGCAGGCGAAGTGGGACCACAGACCGGTGACGCGGACGAGCCCCTCGGCCTCGGCGCGCAGGGCCTCGGCGACGAGTTCGGGCCAGTCGGCGGGCTGGCAGCCGTTGCGGCCGAGGCCGGTGTCGGCCTTCAGCTGCACGCGCGCGGGACGGCCCGCGGCCCGGGCGGCCGTGCGGACCTCGGCCAGCGCCCACAGTCCGCTCACCGACACGTCCAGATCGGCCTCGATGGCCTCCCGCCAGGGGCCGCCCGGAGTCCACAGCCAGCACATGATCCGCACCGGTGGCGCCAGTCCGGCGGCGCGCAGGGCGAGGGCCTCCTCGGGCGTGGCGGTGCCGAGCCAGGTCGCCCCGGCGGCGAGGGCGGCGCGGGCGCACGGGACGGCGCCGTGGCCGTACGCGTCGGACTTGACCACGGCCATCAGCGCCGCGCCGGGCGCCTGGGCGCGCAGGGCCCGCACGTTGGCCCGCAGGGCGGACAGATCGATCTCGGCGCGGGCGCGCAGCGGTGCCGTCCGCGGGTGTGCTGTCTCAGTCATCGCGCCCCCAGTGTCTCAGAGCACCGGAACGCCCCCTCGGCACCCGGGCCCTGGACACGGCGCAGCCCCCCGGTCCCGCTCCCGTGACACCGCCGCGACCCGGCCGCGGCCGGGGCCACCGACCGCACACTCCCCGTCCTACGGCCCCGACGCGGCCGCGCGAGCCGGACGCGCCGGACCCAGGACCGGGTCGGCGCGGCTGGGTGTCAGTCGTGGACGTCCCGCCACGCCTCCGGGATCGCCTCGGCCACGTCGTGGGCGCCGGCCGGGGCGCCCGCCGCGGCGAAGCGGCCGGCCAGGCCGTGGAGGTAGGCGGCCGTGCTGCCCGCGTCCAGGGGGGACAGGCCCGCCGCCAGCAGGGATCCGGCGAGGCCGGACAGGACGTCTCCGCTGCCGGCCGTGGCGAGCCAGGGCGTGCCCGTCGGGTTGACGCGCACCGGGCCGCCGTCCGGGGCGGCGACCAGGGTGGTGGAGCCCTTGAGCAGGACGGTGGCGCCGTAGCGGGCGGCGAGTTCGCGGGCGGAGGACAACCGGGCTCCCTCCACCTCCTCGCGGGCCACGCCGAGCAGGGCGGCGGCCTCTCCGGCGTGCGGGGTCATCAGGGTGGGCGCGGTGCGGGCGCGTACGGCGTCCCGATGGGCCAGCCGCAGCCCGTCCGCGTCGATCAGCACCGGTACGTCCGTCTCCAACACCTCGGCGACGGTGGCCGCGTCGTCCCCGACGCCGGGACCCACGACCCACGCCTGCACCCGGCCCGCCTTGTGCGGCCCCTGGTCGGAGACGAGGGTCTCCGGGAAGCGGGCGATCACCGCATGCCCGGCGGGGCCGACGTAGCGCACGGCACCGGCTCCGCCCCGCAGCGCCCCCGACACGGCGAGCACGGCCGCGCCGGGATAGCGTGCCGAGCCGGCCGCGATGCCGACCACGCCCCGCCGGTACTTGTCGCTCTCGGCGGCGGGCCGCGGCAGCAGCGCGGCCACGTCTGCGTGCTGGAGTGCCTCGAGTTCGGGCTCGGCCGGCAGGTCGAGCCCGATGTCGACGAGGCGTACGGTGCCGGCGTACTCGCGTGCCGGGTCGACGAGCAGCCCCGGCTTGTGCGTGCCGAAGGTGACGGTGAGGTCCGCGCGGACGGCGGCGCCGCGCACCTCGCCCGTGTCGGCCTCCACCCCGCTCGGCAGGTCCACGGCGACGACGGCCGCGCGGGACCTGGCCGCCCGTTCGGCCAGCGGCGCCGCGTCCGGGCGCAGCCCGCCCTTGCCGCCGATGCCGACGATGCCGTCGACCACGAGGTCGGCCCGGTCGATCAGCTTCTCCGCCGTGCCGGGGCGGGCGACGCTGCCGCCCGCGCGCCGCAGGGCCGCGAGACCGCCGGGGTGCGTGTGGTCGGGGGCGAGCAGCACCGCCGTGACTCCGGCGCCGCGGCGGGCCAGCCGGGCACCGGCGTACAGGGCGTCACCGCCGTTGTCGCCACTGCCGACGAGGAGCACCACCCGGCGGCCGTAGACCCGGCCCAGCAAGTCCGCGCAGGCGGCGGCGAGTCCGGCGGCGGCGCGCTGCATCAGCGCGCCCTCGGGGAGCCGCGCCATCAGCTCACGTTCGGCTGTCCTGACCGTGTCCACGCTGTAGGCAGTACGCATGCGGTCGAGTCTGCCCCGGATGGGGCGGGTTCTGCACGCGCACGGGCGGGTCCCGCACGCGCAGGGGCGGGGCGCGGGAGCGCCCTCCGTGACGACCGGGGAATCACCGCGCGGCTCATCACCCAGCGACTCGCCCGACCGCCCGTGGCCGCCCACCGTCCCCGCGACCGCCGTCCTCTGCCCGGCACACCACGACCGGCGTCTGCGCGACCACCCCGGTGGTCACCCCTCCGCGATCACCACGGCCGACGCCACCCCCGCGTCGTGGCTCAGCGACACGTGCCAGGAGCGGACCCCGAGTTCGGCCGCCCGCGCCGCCACGGTCCCCTTCACCCGCAGCCGGGGCTGCCCGGAGTCCTCGACGAAGACCTCCGCGTCGGTCCAGTGCAGCCCGGCCGGGGCGCCGAGTGCCTTGGCGAGCGCCTCCTTGGCGGCGAACCGGACGGCGAGCGAGGCCATGCCACGGCGCTCACCGCTCGGCAGCAGCAACTCGCTGTCCAGGAAGAGCCGTTGCGCCAGCGTGGGCGTCCGCTCCAAAGACGCCGCGAACCGGTCGATCTCGGCCACGTCGATGCCGACCCCGATGATGCTCATGCCGAGCACCCTACGCGGCTCGCGCCACCCCCGGCCGAGGGCGGACCGCCCGGCGGCCGTTGGGACGCCGGGCGCCGGGGTGGAGGCGCTGGTTCCCTTGGCGCACCGGCGCCCGACGTGCTACGCGTGCCCCATGAACTGAGAGTTACGCCCGTTTTCACACTTTCTGCGCGCATGCGCAGGAGTGCCCTACGGGAGGCGTGTGGCACCCCTGCGCAGAGGGCACACGAAAAGGGGCCCCGACCTCGGTCGGAGCCCCTCTCGGCGTGAGACGCGTTACCAGCGATACCAGCGGCCGCGTCGGCCACCGCTGCCCGCCGGGCGCACCACGAAGCCCAGCAGCCATACGACGAGCACGATCACGGCGATCCACCACAGTGCCTTCAGTGCGAAGCCCGCACCGAAGAGGATCAGAGCCAGCAGAAGAACGAGAAGCAAGGGAACCATGTCTATCAACCTCCGATCGTTCGAGTTCCCCCTGACTTGGCGAACACGCATCCCGAACTCGCGGTTTTTTTCCGAAGCCCCGGGGAATCCGGGGAGGTTCGCACGGGACTCCGAGTCGTAAGGCCACGAATTGCGGTGATGTTTATGCGCGAGGACGGGGGTTATCCGATCACCACCGAGCGCCATGACGACGTTGGGATGTGAAACCCATGGCTGAGAACCAGAAGGCACAGGCCAAGACCGAGCAGGCCAAGGGCAAGACCAAGGAGACGGTCGGCCGCGCGATCGGCAACGAGCGCATGGAGGCCGAGGGCCGGATGGAGCAGTCACGCGGCGACGCCCGCGAGGCCAAGGAGAAGACGAAGGACGCCTTCCGCCACTGAGCCGATCAAAAGCCTGACCCATTCGGGCGAACGACAGATGTGGGCACCCCAGGAGAATTGGGGGGCCCGCATTTGTTTTGCCCCGCGGGCGCCAGACCTCGGTCTTGCGCGCCCGCTGAGCGTCCCCGAGTTCGCACCACCCGTGCATGGCCCCGGCCAGAACCCCTCTCTCGTCCCGGTCGGCACCTCCCTCCACTTCGTCGAAGCCCTCAGGAGTGAGGACTGCTGGCGGGCGAGCCCGAGTCGACGCGGCAGACGACCGGCTGCCGCGGCTCACGGCCTCGGCGGCGGCTCCGTACGGCCGTTGTCCACGGCGGGCCCCTCGTGAGCGCGGCGGCGGGACTCGGCGAGGGCGCGCTCGAACTCCTCGCGGGCGCGCCGCTGGATGCCTTCGCTGTCGTGCAGCAGCGCGTCGATCTCCTCGGGCGTGGCCGGGACGGGCGGCGGTCCCTCCTCGGTCAGGCGGTCGTGGAGCCACCAGCACGCCCCGTCCTCGTCCGGGAACCGCTCCAGCACCTCGCGGCTGCCGCGTTCGTGGATCCCCACGACCCACTCACCGCCGCGCTCTTCGAGGAAGTAGCGATCGGTGGGCAGGTGAGGGCCGTGAGTGCAGCCGGGGATCTCGTAGTAGGTCTCCGGGACCCCGGCGGCCCGAAGGGCCCGGCAGAGCTGGAAGCGGTCCATGAAGCAAGTCTCCTACCAGGGGTGGAGCCGGGCCCGACGCCAGGCGCTGGCCCGGCTCCGCTGGTCACCGGGCCGCGGCCTTCACCCAGGCCGGCCGCTTCGGCGTCATCGACTTGCCCTCGGCGAAGGGGACCGCCACCGGTACCAGGGTGCCGTTGGCGACCAGGTTGCCCACGGTGACGCGGGAGGGACTCGAGCAGGCGTCGCTCGACGTCGCGTACTGGAGGCCTCCGCCCGGTTGTTCGAACGCCGGGGCGGCCGGACCCGCGCACACGGTGACCTCCTTCGCCACCTGGTACAGGTGGTAGTCGTTCGGGAAGCGCGGGTCCTCGGTGTTGAGGTTGGACGGCGGAATCGCCCGCTGCCCGAACTTCACGCCCGCCGGAGAGAGGAAGCGGCCGTTCTCGTTGCCGAACCTGTCGACCAGCTGGCCGACTTCGAGCGACGTCGGCGCCGCGATCGGGCCCTGGGCGTTGCGCGCGAAGCCGTCGTCGCGCGGATACCTCCAGTCCTCCTTGATGGGGTCCCACCACCGGTCCAGGAAGTGCACGGGGGTGAGGCCCCCGAGCCGGTCGTATCCCTCGAGGATGTCGCCCAGCAGCCCCTGGGTCGGCAACTGCCTGGGACCGAGCCGCCAGTCACCGCAGAAGAAGAACACGCGGTATTCCGGGGGAACGGTGAGGGGCACCAGACCCCTGCACACACGCCGATCATCGGAGTCGCCACGCCCGTCCCCCGGCATTCCGGGCGCTGCTCCCGCTCGCGGCGTCGACGTCTGCGACCGGACCTGGCCGAGGGGCCCGCTCCGACTACCGTCCTCGGACGCGGGCGCCGCCGAGGAGACGGAAGCGCCCATGACCAGAGAACCGGCCAGGCCGAGCGCAGCCGCGAAGCCGGCACACCTTGTTGACGATCTCAACGAACCTCCCACCAGAACCTTTGCTCGTGTCGCAATGTCCGACAATTCCGGAAGTGAACAGAAAGATGAAACGACGAGATCACTAAAGCCACGGGGTCCGAAGACCGCGAGCGGACGCGCCGAGCCTGCGGCCGAATGAGCCCGTGGGGAGCACGGGGCGAGTGATTTCCCGATCACCCACGCACCTCTCCCGCAGCGGGGTGGAATCACGTTCCTGCCGTTGCGCCGTCGTCGGTCATGGGCGGCGGACGCCTTGGCGCTTCCCGCCCCCTGCCCTCGGAGAGGTCATGAGAATTCCCAGGCGTCGGCGTCTGCCCGGCGCAGCGTTCTTCCTCGCTGTACTCGGCCTGCTCGCCGCAGCCGCACCCACACCCGCGGCCCCGGCCGCCGTACCCAACCCGCCCCCCGTACCGATGACCGCCGCCGATCCGAGCGCCTTCGCACTCCGGTGGGACCACGACCGGGTGACCCAGGCTCTCCAACTGAGGACGGCGGTGAACCCGAACGGCGACCGGGTCCCGGTGGGGTCGATGCTGAACGCGGCCAACCGCCAGGCACACACGCAGAACAACGCGGACTGCGGGGCTCAGGCCCGTGCGAACGACAGCGCACTGAACGGAGCGCACGCGGTCGCCTACTACTGTCTGCGAAGCGACGACGCCAACACCGACAACTGGACCCCGCAGGGCGTCAGCGGCACCGAGGACGCTCAGCCGGGGGCCGGCACGGTGGACGGGCACAGGGCCATCGTCTTCTCCTGGCACGCCGGCGGTGAGAGGCCGGCTCCCACGGATACGGGCACCCGGCTGAGCTTCCTGGACCGCACCAGCAACAGGTACATCCACGTGCTGCTCGTGGTGCCGAACAGTGCGGGGAACGACTACAGCGATGTGACCGTCCACGCGGGCGGCATCGTCTGGTACCAGCACTACATCTTCGTCGCCGCCAACGAGGGCGGGGTGCACGTCTTCGACACCAACAACCTGCTGCAGCTCGCGAACAACCCGAAGGGGAACATCAGCCCCGGCTGCCCGACCGGGCTCCAGAACGGCAGGTACTGCGGGCGCGGATACCACTACCTGCTGCCCGAGATCGGACGCTGGAGCAACACGGCATCCGGCACCCGCTACGACTCCATGTCGCTGGAGCGTCCCCCCTCCGGGAGCGTGGCCTTCCTGACCAGCGAATTCCGCAGGGACAGCGTCGGCCGGGTGGCACGCTGGACGGACTCCGCGATGACCCGCTTCCAGGGCACCATCCATCCGTACATCGCGTGGCACCAGCCCGTCCGCTACGTGCAGGGCGCCTTCTCCCGCGGCTGCTACTACTTCAACACGGGCGGCGGGGGCGGTAACCGCGACCTCGTGTGGGCCAACACGACGGGCAACAGGACGCCGAGGTCGCAGCTCGGCGGTCGAGGTCTGCAGGACCTCTACTGGCTGCGCTCGGCCAATCAGCTGTGGACCCTCACCGAGCACCGGGGCACCCACAGCCGGTTCCTCTACGGTGTGAACCGGCCGGCCTGTCCCTGACCCCGGCCGCCGCCGGGAGCTTCCTCCTCGGACGTCCCGTCAGCGACAGGGACGGACTCCCGGCGGCGCACCGGACGCACGAGATGGGAACTACTCCACCGTCACCGACTTCGCCAGGTTGCGCGGCTGGTCCACCTCGTTGCCGCGGGCGGTGGCCAGTTCGCAGGCGAAGACCTGGAGCGGCACCGTGGCGACCAGGGGCTGGAGCAGGGTGGGGGTGACCGGGATGCGGATGAGGTGGTCGGCGTACGGGACGACCGCCTCGTCCCCCTCCTCCGCGATCACGATGGTGCGGGCACCCCGCGCCCGGATCTCCTGGATGTTGGAGACGATCTTGTCGTGCAGCAGGGAGCGGCCGCGCGGGGACGGGACGACCACGACGACCGGGAGGTCCTGCTCGATCAGGGCGATCGGCCCGTGCTTCAGCTCGCCCGCGGCGAAGCCCTCGGCGTGCATGTACGCCAACTCCTTGAGCTTCAGCGCGCCTTCGAGGGCGACCGGGTATCCCACGTGCCGGCCGAGGAACAGGACCGTGTTCTTGTCGGCGAGGGAGCGGGCCAGGGCCCGTACCGGCTCCATGGTCTCGAGGACCTGCTCGACCTCGCCGGAGATCTGGGAGAGGTCCCGGACGACGTCCTGGATCTCGTCGCCCCACTTGGTGCCGCGGACCTGGCCGAGGTACAGGGCGACCAGGTAGCAGGCCACGAGCTGGGTGAGGAACGCCTTGGTGGAGGCGACCGCGACCTCGGGCCCGGCATGGGTGTAGAGCACCGCGTCCGACTCGCGCGGGATGGTGGAGCCGTTGGTGTTGCAGATGGCCAGTACCTTGGCGCCCTGCTCGCGGGCGTGCCGCAGCGCCATCAGGGTGTCCATGGTCTCGCCGGACTGGGAGATGGCGATGACCAGGGTCTGCTGGTCGAGGATCGGGTCCCGGTAGCGGAACTCGCTGGCCAGCTCGACCTCGCAGGGGATGCGGGTCCAGTGCTCGATGGCGTACTTGGCGATCATCCCGGCGTGGAAGGCCGTACCGCAGGCGATGATGACGACCTTGTCCATCTCGCGCAGTTCGGAGGCGGAGATGCGGACCTCGTCGAGCGTCAGGCTGCCGGAGGCGTCGATACGGCCCAGCAGGGTGTCGGCGACCGCCTTGGGCTGCTCGGCGATCTCCTTGAGCATGAAGTAGTCGTAGCCGCCCTTCTCGGCGGCGGCCGCGTCCCAGTCGACGTTGTAGGAGCGCACCTCGGCGGGACTGCCGTCGAACCCGGTGACCGTCACGCCGTCGCGGCGCAGCTCGACCACCTGGTCCTGGCCCAGCTCGATCGCCGAGCGGGTGTGGGCGATGAACGCGGCGACGTCGGAGGCGAGGAAGGACTCGCCCTCGCCGACACCCACCACCAGCGGCGAGTTGCGGCGGGCGCCGACGACCACGTCCGGCTCGTCCGCGTGCACGGCGACCAGGGTGAAGGCGCCCTCCAGGCGCCGGCACACCAGCCGCATCGACTCCGCGAGGTCCGCGCAGGAGGAGAACTCCTCGGCGAGCAGGTGCGCGACGACCTCCGTGTCCGTCTCGGACGTCAGCTCGTGGCCGCGCTCCGCCAACTCGGCGCGCAGCGCGGCGAAGTTCTCGATGATGCCGTTGTGGACGACGGCGACCCGCCCGGCGTTGTCCAGGTGCGGATGCGCGTTGGCGTCCGTGGGCCCGCCGTGCGTGGCCCACCGGGTGTGCCCGATGCCCGTCGTGCCGCTCGGCAGCGGCCGGTCGACGAGTTCCTTCTCCAGGTTGACCAGTTTCCCGGCCTTCTTGGCCGCCGCCAGCCCGCCGTCCGCGAGCACGGCGACACCCGCCGAGTCATAACCCCGGTACTCCAGTCGCTTCAGCCCGGCCATCACGACCTCGAGCGCCGACTGCGACCCCACGTATCCCACGATTCCGCACATGGGCGGCAGCCTACGGGCCGGGCCGCTTCCGATCACCGCACTCGGTGCCCGAAATCGGAAATTCCCGCCGGGGTACGAACCACCCCGGCGGGAATCCGCGGTCATCCCAGCTTGGCCAGCTGCGCCTGGACGAGTTCGGCCGGGAAGTCGAAGTCCTTGCCCGTGGCGGCGGAGGCGAGGTTGACGGCCGGGAGGTGGGCGAGGGTGGCGCCCTTGCGGACGACGACGGCCTTGACCGGCGCCTTCATACCCTCCTCGGCGTCGATGGTCATCGTCACGGCGAACGCCTCGTCCGCGCCGCCGGGCGCCTGGGTCGGGGTGACGCCGACAATCTTGTTCGTCGTGCCGCCGACGGTGTACGAGAAGCCGCCGGCGCACTTGCGGGCGGCCGCCTTCAGGTCCTTCATGGCCTGCTCGGCGCCGCCGTCCGCGTAGGAGGCGAGGGTGTCCACGACCTTGGCGCGGTCGAGCGCGGCCATCATCGTGTCCTCGGCGCTCGCGCCCGCCGCGGGCTTCTTCGCGTCGCTCGTCCAGGAGCGCTTCACCGTGGCCGCCGGCGTGCCGACGTAGGAGCCGACCTGGAGGTACGCGAGCGGCGCGCAGTCGGCGTCGTCCGTCTTCACCTTGTCCCGCGCGATGTCGTCCCGCGCCGGCACCTTGGTGGTGACCTTGCCGCTCTTGACGTCGGCCTGGGTGAGGGCGGCCTTCTCCAGCTCGGCGGCGGTCAGCGGCTTCACGGCGGTGGCGGTCCGCTCCGCCCGCGCCGTCGAGTCGCCGCCCTTCTCCTCCCCGCCCTCGGAGGAGCCGCCGCAGGCGGTGGTCAACAGGGCGAGGGCAGCGGCGGAGGCGGCGAGGGCGGTGCGGCGAACGGCGGTGGATCTCAAGGAGCAGCTCTTTCTCTTCGCGTCGGCGCGGCCCCAAGAGCCACGCTTTCCCATTGCTTTGCCCGCACTTTAACCACAGCGGCCACACAGTTGATCATCAAACGATCACCCGGTACCCGACCGTGACGCCGGCGTGATCTTCGCCCGACGCCCACCCCGGGGCCGACGCGCCCGCGTGGCGCCCCCGGGCGGACGCTCCCACGTGACGCACCCCACCCCGCGCCCCCGTTCAAACTCCGCTAACAATGGACTGTGATCTCTCCGGTCCCCTCGATGCCCCGGAGCGCCCACCGGCAGCGGCCGGAGGCGACTCCCTACGTCGACCTCACTCGTGCCGAGTGGAGCGCGCTGCGCGACAAGACGCCGTTGCCGCTGTCCGCCGAGGAGGTGGAGCGGCTGCGCGGCCTCGGCGACGTCATCGACCTCGACGAGGTGCGGGACATCTACCTCCCGCTGTCCCGGCTGCTCAATCTGTACGTCGGGGCCACGGACGGCCTGCGCGGCGCGCTGAACACCTTCCTCGGCGAGCAGGGCTCCCAGTCCGGCACCCCCTTCGTCATAGGGGTCGCCGGCTCGGTCGCCGTCGGCAAGTCCACCGTGGCCCGCCTGCTCCAGGCCCTGCTGTCCCGCTGGCCCGAGCACCCGCGCGTCGAGCTGGTCACGACCGACGGGTTCCTGCTGCCCACGCAGGAGCTGGAGCGCCGGGGCCTGATGTCGCGCAAGGGCTTCCCGGAGTCGTACGACCGCCGGGCGCTGACCCGGTTCGTCGCCGACATCAAGGCGGGCAAGGGGGAGGTCACCGCCCCCGTCTACTCGCACCTGATCTACGACATCGTGCCCGGGGAGCGGCTCGTCGTCCGCCGTCCGGACATCCTCATCGTCGAGGGCCTGAACGTCCTCCAGCCCGCACTGCCCGGCAAGGACGGCCGCACCCGGGTCGGGCTCGCCGACTACTTCGACTTCAGCGTGTACGTCGACGCGCGCACCGAGGACATCGAGCGGTGGTACCTCAACCGGTTCCGCAAGCTGCGCGGGACCGCCTTCCAGGACCCCTCCTCGTACTTCCGCAAGTACACCCAGGTGTCCGAGGAGGACGCCCTGGACTACGCCCGCACCATGTGGCGCACGATCAACAAGCCGAACCTGGTGGAGAACATCGCCCCCACCCGCGGCCGGGCCACGCTCGTGCTGCGCAAGGGGCCGGACCACAAGGTGCAACGGCTCAGCCTGCGCAAGCTGTAGGGAGGGCGGGCCGGGTCTGTTAGACAGGGTGCATGCTTCATCTGCGCCTGATCACCCCGCCCGACCGGACCGACGACGTGCTGCGTGTGATCGAGAAGACGGTCGGCACCGCCCACCTGGTCGTGCTCGCGGGCGCCGCCCGCAACCCGGCCGGGGACGTGGTGATGTGCGACGTCGCCCGCGAGGCGGCGGACGAGCTGCTGAGCAGTCTGCAGGAGTTGGGCCTCGACGAGGCCGGTTCCATCGCCGTCGAGAGCATCGACCTGTCGCTGTCCGAGCGGGCCGACCGGGCCGAGAAGGAGGCGCCTGGCGAGGGCGCGGACGCGGTGCTGTGGGAGCACCTGACCGAGGCGACGCACGAGGAGTCGACCCTCTCCGTCACCTATCTCGCCTTCCTCACGCTGGCCACGATGATCGCGGCCTGCGGTGTGCTGCTCGACAACGCGATCCTGATCGTGGGCGCGATGGCGGTCGGCCCGGAGTTCGGTCCCCTGGCCGGTGTCAGCACCGCGCTGGTGCAGCGGGCACCACGGCTGGCGCTGCGGTCGCTGATCGCGCTGCTGGCGGGCTTCGCGCTGGCGATGGCGGTGACGGTGGGCTTCAGCCTCGTCATGGACGCGGTCGGGCTGTTCAGCAAGGCGAAGCTGGAGGGCACACGGCCCAACACGAACTTCGTGTACGCACCCGACGCGTTCTCCTTCGTCGTGGCGGTGCTCGCCGGAGCCGCCGGCACGCTCTCCCTGACCTCGGCCAAGTCCGGCGCCCTGGTCGGCGTCGCCATCTCCGTGACCACGGTCCCGGCCGCCGCCAACGCGGCCGTCGCGCTGAGCTACGGCGACACGGTGCAGACCTGGGGCTCGACGCAGCAACTCCTGCTGAACCTGCTCGGCATCGTGGTGGCGGGCACGCTCACGCTGCTGACCCAGAAGTACTTCTGGACCAGACAGCGCGAGCGCACCCAGCGTTCCCAGGAAGTCGGTTAGCCGAGCGCGGACTTCACCGCGTCCGCCAGCCGACCCGCCACCGACCGCGCCTGGTCGATGTCGGCCGCCTCCACCATGACCCGCACCAGCGGCTCGGTGCCGGACGGCCGCAGCAGCACCCGCCCGGTCTCCCCCAGTTCCCGCTCGGCCTCGGTGACGGCCGCGGCGAGGTCCGCGGAGGTCTTCACCCGCGACTTGTCCACGTCCGGCACGTTGATGAGCACCTGCGGCAGCCGCTCCATCACCGACGCCAGCTCCCGCAGCGTACGGCCGCTCTCGGCGACCCGGGCCGCCAGCAGCAGGCCGGTCAGCGTGCCGTCGCCGGTCGTGGCGTGGTCGAGGACGATGACATGGCCGGACTGCTCGCCGCCGAGGGCGAAGTCCTTCTCCTTCATCTCCTCCAGCACATAGCGGTCGCCGACCGCGGTCTGCACCAGATGGATGCCCTCGCGCTCCATGGCCAGCTTGAAGCCCAGGTTCGACATCACGGTCGCGACGACGGTGTCGGAGCGCAGCGCGGAACGCTCCCGCATCGCCAGCGCGAGCACCGCCAGGATCTGGTCGCCGTCGACCTCCTCGCCGGTGTGGTCCACGGCCAGGCACCGGTCCGCGTCGCCGTCATGCGCGATGCCGAGGGCGGCGCCGTGCTCGAGTACGGCGGCCTTGATCTTGTCGAGGTGGGTCGAGCCGCAGCCGTCGTTGATGTTGAGCCCGTCCGGCTCGGCGCCGATGGTGACGATCTCGGCGCCGGCGCGCGCGAACGCCTCCGGCGAGACCCGGGAGGCCGCGCCGTGCGCCTCGTCGAGGACGATCTTCAGGCCGTCCAGGCGGTTCGGCAGCACACCGAGGAGGTGGGCGACGTACTGGTCGAAGCCCTCGCCGTAGTCACGCACCCGGCCGACACCCGCACCGGTCGGACGGTCCCAGGGAGCGCCGGTGCGGTGCTCCTCGTAGACGCCCTCGATGCGGTTCTCCAGCTCGTCGGCGAGTTTGTGGCCGCCGCGGGCGAAGAACTTGATGCCGTTGTCGGGCATGGCGTTGTGGCTGGCCGACAGCATCACGCCGAGGTCGGCGCCGAGCGCGCCGGTGAGGTACGCCACCGCGGGCGTCGGCAGCACACCGACGCGCAGCACGTCCACACCCGCGCTGGCCAGGCCCGCGACCACGGCGGCCTCCAGGAACTCCCCGGACGCGCGCGGGTCCCGACCGACCACCGCCTTCGGCTTGTGGCCCTCGAAGGTGCCCGCCTCGGCCAGCACGTGCGCCGCCGCGACGGACAGGCCGAGCGCCATCTCGGCGGTCAGGTCCGCATTGGCGACGCCGCGCACGCCGTCCGTGCCGAAGAGTCGTCCCACTTGTCCTCCTGAGAAAGCGTCCGTTCGAAATGCCGTGCCGATGGGTTCAGCGCGTGTTCACCGGGTTCGATGTTCTCGACGCGTCTGCGGCTCCCGCATCGCGGGCATTCCGATGCCTGAACATCCGATCACACTAACCTTCGAGCGCCTTGTGCCGTTATACGCCGAAGGGCTGTGATAAACGAACGCCCCGGCGGCACAGTGTCGTGCCGCCGGGGCGTTCGAGGTACGAGCAGGCAGCTGTGATTAGCGCTTGCTGTACTGCGGGGCCTTGCGGGCCTTCTTGAGACCGGCCTTCTTGCGCTCGACCGCACGGTCGTCGCGCTTGAGGAAGCCGGCCTTCTTCAGCGGGCCGCGGTTGTTGTCCACGTCGGCCTCGTTCAGCGCGCGGGCGACACCGAGACGGAGCGCACCGGCCTGACCGGAGACACCGCCACCGGCGATGCGGGCGACGACGTCGTAACGGCCCTCGAGCTCGAGCACCTTGAAGGGCTCGTTGACTTCCTGCTGGTGCACCTTGTTCGGGAAGTAGTCCTCGAGGGTACGACCGTTGATCTTCCACTTGCCGGTGCCCGGGACGATCCGGACGCGGGCGATGGCGTTCTTGCGACGGCCCAGGCCGGCGGCCGGCTGCGGCTCGCCGAAGCGGGAGGCCATGGACTCCGAGGTGTACTCGCCCTCGACGGGGACCTCGGACTCGGTGGTGTAGCTGTCGATGTCAAGCTCTTCGAGCGGCTGCTCGGCAGTGGTCTCGGCCACGATGCTCCTCAGATTCTCTTCAGTCTTAGGGGGTGGCCGGACTTACTGCGCGACCTGGGTGATCTCGAACGGCACCGGCTGCTGGGCAGCGTGCGGGTGCTGGTCGCCCGAGTAGACCTTCAGCTTGGAAAGCATCTGACGGCCCAGGGTGTTCTTGGGGAGCATGCCCTTGACGGCCTTCTCGACGGCCTTCTCGGGGTTCTTGGCGAGCAGCTCGTCGTAACGGACGGAGCGCAGACCACCCGGGTAGCCGGAGTGGCGGTACGCCATCTTCTGGGTCCGCTTGTTGCCGGAGAGGTGCACCTTGTCGGCGTTGATGATGATGACGAAGTCACCAGCGTCGACGTGCGGCGCGTAGATCGGCTTGTGCTTGCCCCGCAGAAGGGTGGCGGCAGTGGTGGCGAGACGGCCCAGGACAACGTCCTGAGCGTCGATGACGTGCCACTGGCGCGTCACATCGCCGGGCTTGGGGCTGTACGTACGCACGGTTCGTAGCCTTCGCTTCTTCAGTGAATGGTCCTGACAAGGTCACCGAAGACGATCACGACAGCCCTGACCGCACTGCGGTGACGCAAACCGCGTGCAGGTCGCTGGTCATCGGCCCGGTGGACCGGTGTAAGGGCCGGGTCCGTGAGAAGAGCCAAGCCAATACACAACGAAGATGCAGGATACCCGCGGCGCCACATCGCGGTCAAAACGGGGGCGCCGCTGCGGGTCCCGCCTGGTCCCCACCAGTGTAGGAGGAACACGCCGGTCGCTTTGTACCAGCCTGCACCGAAGCGCCTTCACGCGCGCACCGGCACCCCCCAACGCCCGTCTAAGATGCGCCCCATGAGCTATGGGCAGGGGGGCTCGCAGTCCCAGTGGGATCCCTGGAAACCGAATTCTCAGCAGCCGTGGAGCAGCGACGGGAGCGACCAGACGCCTGACTGGGCCGCGCTCGCCGAGGCGTCCGAGACCCGGAACAAGCGGCGCCGCCTGCTGTTCATCGGCGGCGGCGTGCTGGCGACCGTCGCGATCGGCGCGGCCGTCGCCATGGCCGTGGTGTCCGCGAACGGCAAGGACGAGGCGTCGGGCCCCGGCTCCCTGCCCTCCACCGCGTCCCTGCCGAGCGACTCGGCCACGGCGCCGTCCTTCGCGCCCACCAGCGCCCCGCCGCCGCTGGACCCCAAGGACTTCATATCCAGCGCCCGGAAGGACACGGCACCGCTCAGCCCCGCCGGCCTCTTCCCGGGCACGCAGCTCACCATGGGCGAGACCGTGTACAAGAAGGGCCCCACGGCGGACACGAAGAGTTGTGGAACGGCCACGCAGGGCACGCTGCCGCAGATCCTGACGGCCAACGGCTGCACCCGGCTGATGCGCGTGAGCTACGCCAAGGACGGCATCGCGGTCACCGTCGGCGTCGCCGTCTTCGACACCGAGGCGCAGGCGACCAAGGCCAAGGGCCAGGCCGACAAGAAGAGCATCGTGAAGCCGCTGTCCGGCGGCGGGATCAAGGCCTTCTGCACCGGCGCCGTCTGCCGCTCCACGACCAACTCCTACGGCCGCTACGCCTACTTCACCCTCACCGGCTTCACCAGCGGCAAGGACGTCACGGCCAAGGACACCCAGGTGTTCCGCACCGGCGACGACCTCGCCGAGTTCGCCTTCCGGCAGATCCGCCGGCGCGGTGAGGCGCAGGCGTCGGCGGCGGCCGCCCGGTAGGCGACGCGGGGGCCGGCTCCGGAACCGCCCGTCCGCGGCCGACGGGCCCGCTCCCCCGCGTGGCCGCCGCGCCCGGTGTCCGGCGCCCTACCAGTGCTTCAGACGCAGCCGGATCGGCAGCACCGCCGACTCCAGCTGGGTGCGCAGCGACATCTTCGAGACCCCCTCGGTCCGCTCCTCGAAGCGGATCGGGATCTCGACGGCCCGGTGCCCCGCCCGGACGGCCTCGTACTTCAGCTCGACCTGGAAGCCGTACCCGGCGCTGCCCAGCGTGGCGAGGTCCACGTCCCGCAGGGTCCGTGCCGACCACAGGTTGAAGCCCGCCGTGATGTCCCTGATCTCGGTGCCGAGCACGGCCCGTACGTAGTGGTTGGCGAAGCGTGACAGCAGCACCCGGTGCACGCCCCACTCCTCGTCCAGGGCGCCGCCCTCGACGTACCGGCTGCCGACGACCAGGCCCGCGCCGGAGTCGACCGCGGTCCGCAGCATCCGCGGCACCGCCTCCACGGGGTGGCTTCCGTCGGCGTCCATCTGCACCACGTACGCGGCGCCCTCCGCCAGGGCGGCGCCCATGCCCGCGACGTAGGCCCGCCCGAGCCCGTCCTTGGCGGTGCGGTGCAGCACGCTCATCCGGGGCCGCCCGGCGGGCCGGTCGGCGTTGTACTTCTCGGCGAGCTCCTCGGCGATCCGCCCGGTGCCGTCCGGGCTGGAGTCGTCGACGATCTTCAGATGCAGTCCGTCCAGCGGCAGCCCCAGCACCGCCTCGGCCATCCGCGGCAGGTTCCCCGCCTCGTTGTACGTCGGCATCACCACTGTGACGGGTATGCCGTCGTACGCCTCGTGGTCCGTCATGCCGCTGTTCTACCCCGCCCGCCGCGCCCGGACCGCCCGGCGGGCGCCCCACTTCTCAGCAGCAGCCCGCCGTGGGCAGGGACCGTCTGTTGCGCGCCTCCCTGTTCCGCGCGGCCAGCAGCTCGTCCGCCGGGTAGCCGACCTCCTCCAGCGTCAGCCCGTGCGGCCGTACGACGTGCACGGCGGAGTCCCGCACACCCGCGGCCAGCACCTTGCCCGGCCAGTCCGGCGGGCGGTGCCCGTCCCCGACGAACAGCAGGGCCCCGATCAGCGACCGCACCATGTTGTGGCAGAAGGCGTCGGCGCGGACGGTGGCGGTCACGACCCCGTCCGCCCCGCGCACCAGGCTCAGCTCATGCAGGGTCCGGATGGTGGTCGCGCCCTCGCGGCGCTTGCAGTAGGCGGCGAAGTCGTGCTCGCCCAGCAGCCGCCGGGCGGCCTCGTTCATGGCGTCCACGTCGAGCGGCCAGTCGTGCCACAGCACGTGGCCCCGCAGCAGCGGGTCGACCCCGCCCGGGTTGTCGGTGACGCGGTAGGCGTACCGGCGCCAGACGGCGGAGAAACGGGCGTTGAAGCCGGCCGGGGCCTCGGTGAGGGACCAGACGCGCACGTCCTTGGGCAGCCGCCCGGCGAGCCGCTTGAGCAGCTTCTCCCGGTGCTCGCCCCACAGCTCCACCGGCAGGTCGACGTGGGCGACCTGGCCGCGCGCGTGCACCCCGGCGTCGGTCCGCCCGGCCACGGTCAGCTCGTAGGTCGTCTCCCTCGACCGCGTCACCGTACGGAGAGCGTCCTCGATCTCGCCCTGCACGGTCCGCTTCCCGCCGGCCTGCTTGGCCCAGCCGTGGAAGTCGGTGCCGTCGTAGGAGAGGTCGAGACGGATCCGGACGTGGCCGGGCTGTACTTCGTCACTCACACGGGAATCCTCTCAGGTACTCGGGTACGCGAAAGCGGGCCCGCCCCGAGGGACGGACCCGCTCTCGACGTCAGGCAGAGCCTCAGGCGTCCTTGGACTCCTCGGCCGGAGCCTCGGTGGCCTCGGCCTTGGTCTCCTCGGCCTTGGTCCCCTCGGACTCCTTGACCGCACGCTTGGTGGCGGCCTCGGCCTCGCCCACGGCCTTCTGCTGCACCGTCAGCGCCTCGACCAGCTCGATGACGGCCATGGGCGCGTTGTCGCCACGGCGGTTACCGATCTTGGTGATGCGGGTGTAGCCACCGGGACGGTTCTCGTAGCGCGGGCCGATCTCGGTGAAGAGCGTGTGGACGATGCTCTTGTCCGTGATCACCTGGAGCACCTGACGGCGGTTGTGAAGGTCGCCCTTCTTCGCCTTGGTGACCAGACGCTCGGCGTACGGGCGCAGGCGGCGGGCCTTCGCCTCGGTGGTGGTGATACGGCCGTGCTCGAACAGCGCCTTCGCGAGGTTCGCGAGGAGCAGCTTCTCGTGCGCGGCGCTGCCGCCCAGACGGGCACCCTTGGTGGGCTTCGGCATGGTTCTTCTCCTGTGTGTCTGCCCCGGCCGTATCAGGTACCGGGGTCAGTATCCGAGCAGGCGGTCGCCTGTCGGAGATCCGGGGTTCTCTTCAACCCCGGAAGGGCCCGCGCCCCAAGGGGCGCGGGGAACTGCGCGACCAGCCACAGCCGGCCGTCGGCCGACATCCGGCCGTCGAGCCCGAGCTCAGTACTGCTCGGTCTCCACGAACCCGGCGTCCGCGTCGTCGTCCGCGCCGAACGCGTCGGCGGCGGCGGTCGGGTCGAATCCGGGCGGGCTGTCCTTGAGGGCCAGGCCCATACCCGCCAGCTTCGCCTTGACCTCGTCGATCGACTTCGCACCGAAGTTGCGGATGTCGAGCAGGTCGGCCTCGGAGCGGGCGACGAGCTCGCCCACGGAGTGGATGCCCTCGCGCTTGAGGCAGTTGTACGACCGAACGGTGAGCTCCAGCTCCTCGATCGGCAGCGCCAGGTCGGCGGCCAGGGCGGCGTCCGTGGGGGACGGGCCCATGTCGATGCCCTCGGCGTCGATGTTCAGCTCGCGGGCGAGACCGAACAGCTCGACCAGGGTCTTGCCGGCGGAGGCCATGGCGTCACGGGGACGCATCGCCTGCTTGGTCTCGACGTCGACGATCAGCTTGTCGAAGTCGGTGCGCTGCTCGACACGGGTCGCCTCGACCTTGTAGGTGACCTTGAGCACCGGCGAGTAGATGGAGTCGACCGGGATACGGCCGATCTCCTGGCCCACCTGCTTGTTCTGCACGGCGGAGACGTAGCCGCGACCGCGCTCGACGGTCAGCTCCATCTCCAGCTTGCCCTTGCCGTTGAGCGTGGCGAGGACGAGGTCGGGGTTGTGCACCTCGACACCGGCCGGGGGCGCGATGTCGGCGGCGGTGACCAGACCCGGGCCCTGCTTGCGCAGGTACATCACGACCGGCTCGTCGTGCTCCGAGGAGACGACCAGCTGCTTGATGTTGAGGATCAGGTCGGTGACGTCCTCCTTGACGCCCGGCACGGTGGTGAACTCGTGCAGGACGCCGTCGATGCGGATGCTGGTGACAGCGGCACCGGGGATCGACGACAGGAGGGTGCGGCGGAGCGAGTTGCCGAGGGTGTAGCCGAAGCCCGGCTCCAGCGGCTCGATCACGAACCGGGAGCGGAACTCGTCGACGACCTCTTCGGTCAACGAGGGACGCTGAGCGATCAGCATGTGTGGATCAGATCCTTCTTTCGTGGACGCCCGCTATTTGACGCCCGACGGAAACCGCACCCGTGAGAAGTGCGGGTACTGCAAGGGTACGGGCGGCACGGCCCGAAGGAGCCGTACCGCCCACACCCCGTGAAGACCGTTGAGCGGCCCGTGCGTCAGACGCGACGGCGCTTCGGCGGACGGCAGCCGTTGTGCGGGGTCGGGGTGACGTCCTGGATGGAGCCGACCTCGAGGCCCGTGGCCTGCAGGGAGCGGATCGCGGTCTCACGACCGGAGCCCGGGCCCTTGACGAAGACGTCGACCTTGCGCATGCCGTGCTCCTGGGCGCGGCGGGCAGCCGACTCGGCGGCCATCTGCGCGGCGAACGGCGTGGACTTCCGGGAGCCCTTGAAGCCGACGTGGCCGGCGGAGGCCCAGGAGATCACGTTGCCGGACGGGTCCGTGATGGAGACGATCGTGTTGTTGAACGTGCTCTTGATGTGCGCGTGGCCGTGAGCGACGTTCTTCTTTTCCTTGCGGCGCACCTTCTTGGCAGCGCCCTGACGTCCCTTGGGGGGCATCTCTTAACTCCTACGGGAGGTGGTCGGTCCTACAGCGAAGACCGTGGACAGGCGTCCGCTGCGGACTACTTCTTGCCCGGCTTCTTCTTGCCGGCGATGGCGCGACGCGGGCCCTTGCGGGTGCGGGCGTTGGTGCTGGTGCGCTGACCGCGGACGGGCAGGCCGCGGCGGTGACGCAGACCCTGGTAGCAGCCGATCTCCACCTTGCGGCGGATGTCGGCCTGGATCTCACGACGGAGGTCACCCTCGGTCTTGATGTTGTTGTCGACGTACTCGCGGATCGCGACCAGCTGCTCCTCGGAGAGCTCACGGACCCGGGTGTTCGGGTCGATGCCGGTCGCAGCGAGCGTCTGCTGCGAGAGGGTCCGGCCGATGCCGAACACGTAGGTGAGGGCGACCTCCACGCGCTTTTCGCGCGGGATGTCAACACCGGAAACGCGTGCCATTCAATGGCTCCAGTTGATCCTCGGAGGTCTTCCGCAGGGCCGGATCCCAGCCGCCGTACCAGGTACGAACTGGGTCCCCGGCCTCCGAACCGGGGGTGTCAGGCCGCGTCGGCCTGGGCCCTGCGTATGAACATATTCAGCTTGCGTCGCGCGAATCCCTGCGGAGTGCAGAGGGTGCGGTCGTGCGTCAGCCCTGGCGCTGCTTGTGGCGCGGGTTCTCGCAGATGACCATGACCCGACCGTGACGGCGGATCACCCTGCACTTGTCGCAGATCTTCTTGACGCTCGGCTTGACCTTCATGGGATTGAGGTTCTCCGGGTCAGTGCCACCACCCCGCCTAAGACGGGATGCGCACCCCGCGAACGCGGGGTGCGGGCAAGATCTACTTGTAGCGGTAGACGATCCGGCCACGCGTCAGGTCGTACGGAGACAGCTCCACCACGACCCGGTCGTCAGGGAGGATGCGGATGTAGTGCATACGCATCTTGCCGCTGATGTGTGCCAGGACCTGGTGGCCGTTCTGGAGCTCGACCTTGAACATGGCGTTCGGCAGAGACTCGACGACAGTGCCCTCGATCTCGATGGCACCTTGCTTCTTGGCCACGCTTCGCCCTTCGAATCGACTACCTTGATCGACTCCGCGCGAGCGCATGCGGACATGCGGGTGCACGAGAGCCGACGAGTCAGTCTACGTCAGCGCACCCGGAAAGACGAATCGGAGAAGTCTGCCCCGCGCCGGAGATCATCATGCGGGGCAATCGCGGAGCCGGCCTCGGGGGCGGTCGCGGAGCCGGCCTCGGGGGCAATCGCGGAGCCGGCCTCGGGGGCGGTCGCGGAGCCGCCCCCTTCGGAGCGGCCGGCGGCGCCACGCGCCAGGGCCGCGGGGCGGTGGGGCAGCGGCCCCGTCAGGCCAGCGGGTCCGGGGCGGCCGTGATGCCGTGCTCGGCGAGCTTGGCCTTGCCGCCGTCGGGGGCGGTCAGTACCAGCGGCCCCTGCTCGGTCAGGGCGACGGAGTGCTCCCAGTGCGAGGACCAGGTGCCGTCCGTGGTGATCACGGTCCAGTCGTCCTCGAGGACCCGCGTCCGCGGGGTACCCAGGGACACCATCGGCTCGATGGCCAGGCAGAACCCGGGCACGAGCTTGGGGCCCTTCCCCCGGCGGCGGTCCACGTAGTTCAGCAGGTGCGGGTCCATGTGCATCTCGGTGCCGATGCCGTGGCCGCCGTAGTCCTCGATGATCCCGTACTTGCCGCCGCCCGGCTTGGGCTGGCGGCGGATGTAGGTCTCGACGGCCCGGGAGATGTCGACCAGCCGGTTGCCGTGCTTCATCGCCGCGATGCCGGCCCACATCGACTCCTCGGTCACCCGGGAGAGCTCGACCAGCTCCGGAGCGTGACCGGAGCCCACGAAGGCCGTGTAGGCGGCGTCGCCGTGCCAGCCGTCGACGATCGCGCCGCAGTCGATGGAGATGATGTCGCCGTCCTTGAGGACGACCTCGTCGGACGGGATGCCGTGGACCACGACCTCGTTCACGGAGGTGCAGATGGTGGCCGGGAAGCCGCCGTAGCCGAGGAAGTTCGGCTTGGCGTTGTGCTCGGCGAGCACCTTCCGCGCCACCTCGTCGAGGTCCTTCGTGGTCGCCCCGGGCACGGCGGCCTCCCGGGTGGCCGCGTGAATCGCGGCGACGACCAGCCCCGCGGCACGCATCGTGGCGATCTGCTCGGGGGTCTTGATCTGCACCATGGGGGCTACGGCCTTTCTCGGACCGGGGAGTGTACGAACACCTTCAACGATACGGGGGGCGCCGGCGGCCGCACCGGCCCACAGCGCAGCCGCGGCCCCTGACGGGAACCGCGGCTGCGACCGGCGTGGGACTACTGGGTGGCTTCCTCGCGCTTCAGCGCTCCCAGCGCCCGGCGCGTGATCTCGTCCACCGGTCCGAGCGACGAGATCGTCCGGACCAGGCCCTGCGCCTTGTAGTAGTCGATGATCGGCTCGGTCTGCGTGTGGTAGACCTCCAGCCGCTTGCGGACGGTCTCCTCGGAGTCGTCGTCGCGCTGGTACAGCTCGCCGCCGCAGACGTCGCACACGCCGTCCTGCTTCGGGGGGCTGTACGTCACGTGGAAGACGTGGCTGGAGTCGTTGCGGCAGATGCGCCGGCCGGCGATCCGCTTCACGACCTCCTCCTCGGGGACCTCCAGGTCCAGCACCGCGTCCAGCGTGATGCCCTCGGACTCCAGCAGCTCGTCCAGCGCCTCCGCCTGCTTGACGTTGCGCGGGAAGCCGTCGAGCAGGAAGCCGTTCCTGGCGTCGGGCTGCTCCATGCGGTCCTTGGCCATCGCGATGGTGACCTCGTCCGGTACCAGGTTGCCGGCGTCCATGTAGGACTTCGCGAGCTTGCCCAGCTCGGTCTGCCGGCTGATGTTGGCGCGGAACAGGTCGCCCGTGGAGATGTGCGGGATGCGCAGCTTCTCGGCCAGGCGCGTCGCCTGCGTTCCCTTACCTGCACCCGGCGGCCCGACGAGGACGATTCGCATCAGCGGAGGAACCCTTCGTAATTGCGCTGCTGGAGCTGGCTCTCGATCTGCTTCACCGTTTCGAGACCGACACCCACGATGATCAGGATGCTGGTGCCACCGAACGGGAAGTTCTGGCTTGCCCCAAAGCCAACCAACGCCATTGTTGGTACGAGAGCGATCAGACCCAGATACAGCGAACCCGGCCAGGTGATCCGGTTGAGCACGTAGCTCAGGTACTCAGCGGTCGGTCGGCCAGCCCGGATGCCCGGGATGAAGCCACCATACTTCTTCATGTTGTCGGCGACTTCTTCGGGGTTGAAGGAGATCGCCACGTAGAAGAACGCGAAGAAAACGATGAGCAAGAAGTACGTAGTGATGTAAATCGGGTGATCGCCCTTGGTCAGGTTCTGCTGAACCCAGGTCTTCCAGCCGGAATTGCCTCCCGCGAACTGGGCGACCAGGGCCGGAATGTACAGCAGCGACGAGGCGAAGATGACCGGAATCACACCGGCCTGGTTCACCTTCAGCGGGATGTAGGTGGAGGTGCCACCGTAGGAACGGCGCCCGATCATGCGCTTCGCGTACTGCACCGGGATGCGGCGCTGGGCCTGCTCCACGAAGACCACCAGGCCGACCATGACCAGGCCGACCAGGATCACGGTGCCGAACTCGATCCAGCCGTCGGCGAGCTTGCCCTGCTTCTTGATCGCCCACAGCGCGGACGGGAACGTCGCGGCGATCGAGATGAACATCAGGATCGACATGCCGTTGCCGATGCCGCGATCGGTGACGAGCTCACCCAGCCACATGACGACCGCGGTGCCGGCGGTCATGCAGATGACCATCGTGATCGTGGTGAAGATCGCCCGGTCGGGGACGATGTCCGCGGCGACCGAGCACTGGCCGAACAGGGCTCCGCTGCGGGCGGTGGCCACCAGGCCGGTGCCCTGCAGGATCGCCAGCGCGACGGTGAGGTACCGGGTGTACTGGGTGATCTTGGCCGTGCCGGACTGGCCCTCCTTCTTGAGGGCTTCCAGACGCGGGATGACCACGGTCAGCAGCTGGAGGATGATGCTCGCCGTGATGTACGGCATGATCCCCAGGGCGAAGACGGTGATCTGCAGCAGCGCACCACCGCTGAACATGTTGACCAGACCGAAGAGGCCCTGGTTGCCGGACGCCTCCTTCACGCACGTCTGGACGGCCTTGTAGTTGACGCCGGGGATCGGGATGTGGGTACCGACCCGGTAGACCACGATGATGCCCAGCGTGAAGAGCAGCTTCTTGCGCAGGTCGGGCGTCTTGAACGCCCGGGCGAACGCGGTGAGCACGGTGCCTCCTGCGACCCCCGCGCAACTGCGTCAAGGGTGACGGTCTTGAGGTTCCAACAGAGAACAACGACTTAACAACGGACGAGTGCCGCTCCGGGTGCCCGTGGTGCGGCGGCCCGTGAAAGTGGACAGTGCAGGCCACCTTACCGGCGACACTGCCCCCCTTGGAACGACCAACCGGGGATACCCCTTTTGTGGGTATCCCCGGTTGGGATCGTTCAGGTCATCGAGACGTCCGAGAGAATCAGACGAGCTCGGTGACGCTACCGCCGGCGGCGGTGATCTTCTCCTTGGCGGAGCCGGAGACGGCGTCGACCGTCACCTGCAGCGCCACGGAGATCTCGCCCTGGCCGAGGACCTTGACGAGGCTGTTCTTGCGAACGGCACCCTTGGCCACCAGACCCTCGACCGTGACCTCGCCACCCTCGGGGTAGAGCGTGGCCAGCTTGTCGAGGTTCACGACCTGGTACTCGGTCTTGAACGGGTTCTTGAAGCCCTTCAGCTTCGGGAGACGCATGTGGAGCGGCATCTGGCCACCCTCGAAGCGCTCCGGAACCTGGTAGCGGGCCTTCGTGCCCTTCGTACCACGACCGGCCGTCTTACCCTTCGACGCCTCACCACGACCCACACGGGTCTTGGCGGTCTTGGCGCCCGGGGCGGGACGGAGGTTGTGGATCTTGAGCGGGTTCTGCTCCGCCATGATCAGTCGACCTCCTCGACCGTCACGAGGTGGCGGACGGTGTGCACCATGCCGCGGAACTCGGGACGGTCCTCCTTGACGACCACGTCACCCAGGCGCTTGAGGCCCAGGGAACGCAGGGTGTCGCGGTGGTTCTGCTTGCTGCCGATGTAGGACTTCGTCTGCGTGATCTTGAGCTGCGCCATGATTACGCACCCGCCCCGGCACGCGCACGAAGGAGGGCCGCGGGGGCGACGTCCTCGAGCGGCAGACCACGGCGGGCCGCGATCTCCTCGGGACGCTGCAGGCCCTTCAGGGCCTCCACGGTCGCGTGCACGATGTTGATCGCGTTGTCGGAGCCGAGCGACTTCGACAGCACGTCGTGGATACCGGCGCACTCGAGCACGGCACGCACCGGGCCACCGGCGATAACACCGGTACCGGGCGACGCGGGCTTGAGCAGCACGACGCCGGCAGCCTTCTCACCCTGGATCGGGTGCGGGATGGTGCCCTGGATACGGGGGACCTTGAAGAAGTGCTTCTTGGCCTCCTCAACGCCCTTGGCGATGGCGGCCGGCACCTCCTTGGCCTTGCCGTATCCGACACCCACGGTGCCGTCACCGTCGCCCACCACGACCAGCGCGGTGAAGCTGAAGCGACGACCACCCTTCACAACCTTGGCGACGCGGTTGATCGCGACTACGCGCTCAACGTACGCGGTCTTCTCGGCGGCAGCTGCGCCGCCGTCACGGCCCTTCCGGTCCCGCCGCTCGCCGCCACCGGCACCGCCACCGCGGCGCTGGGGTCCAGCCATTGGAATTACCTCTCTCTGTTTCCGCTAGCTACGGAACCGACTCAGAACTTGAGTCCGGCCTCGCGGGCGGCGTCCGCCAGGGCGGCGATGCGCCCGGCGTACTGGTTGCCACCACGGTCGAACACGACGGCCTCGACACCGGCGGCCTTGGCACGCTCGGCGACCAGGGCGCCGACCTGCTTGGCCTGCGCGGACTTGTCGCCCTCGCCGCCGCGGACGGACGTGTCCAGGGTGGACGCGGACGCCAGGGTGTGGCCCTTCAGGTCGTCGATCACCTGCGCCACGATGTGGCGGTTGGAGCGGGTCACGACCAGACGGGGACGCTCCGCCGTACCGGCGATCCGCTTGCGGATCCGGATGTGACGGCGCTTGATCGCGGCGCGCTTGTAGGCGTCGCCCTTGAGGATCTTCTGCCCGTATGCCATGGCTTACTTACCCGCCTTTCCGACCTTGCGGCGGATGACTTCGCCCTCGTACTTGACGCCCTTGGCCTTGTACGGGTCGGGCTTGCGCAGCTTGCGGATGTTGGCCGCAACCTCGCCGACCTTCTGCTTGTCGATGCCCTCGACCTGGAAGCGAGTCGGGGAATCCACCTTGAAGGTGATGCCCTCGGGCGCCTCGACGGTGATCGGGTGGCTGTAACCGAGAGCGAACTCGAGGTTCGAACCCTTGGCCGTGACGCGGTAACCGACACCGCTGATCTCGAGCTTCTTCACGTAACCCTGGGTCACGCCGGTGATCATGTTCGCCACCAGCGTGCGGGACAGGCCGTGGAGAGCCTTGTTCTGACGCTCGTCGTTCGGGCGGGTGACGTTCAGGACGCCGTCCTCACCCTTGACGATCTCGATCGGTGCCACGACGGTGTGGGTCAGCTCGCCCTTGGGGCCCTTGACCGAGACCGTACGGCCGTCGATGGTGACGTCCACGCCGGCGGGAACCGTGATGGGGAGCTTGCCAATACGCGACATAGCTGTTTCCTCCGTTCCCTTCCGCTACCAGACGTAGGCGAGGACTTCCCCACCCACGCCCTTCTTGCCGGCCTGCTTGTCGGTGAGGAGCCCGTGGGACGTGGAGATGATCGCCACGCCGAGGCCGCCGAGCACCTTCGGCAGGTTGGTGGACTTCGCGTACACCCGGAGACCGGGCTTGGAGATCCGCTTGATGCCCGCGATGGAGCGCTCACGGTTGGGGCCGAACTTCAGCTCCAGGACGAGGTTCTTGCCCACCTGGGCGTCCTCGACCTTCCAGCCCGTGATGAAGCCCTCCTGCTGGAGGATCTCCGCGATGTGCGACTTGATCTTCGAGTGCGGCATCGCCACGGTGTCGTGGTACGCCGAGTTCGCGTTCCGCAGACGCGTGAGCATGTCTGCGATCGGATCAGTCATGGTCATGAATTGGCCTTCGGCCTCTCTCGCCGGGGTTTCCTGGTGCGCCATCCCTCTCCCCGATCCGAGACGGGACGGGTGCGGCGCGGTGGACCTACGGCGTAGTAAGTCGTACGGGCGCGGCAGGCGCCCAACCCCACAAGCCTAAGGCATGGGGGATGGGGCTCCTGCCGACCCAGTTGCTTACCGAGAGCCTTGGGAATCCCGAATTACCGGAATTACCAGGAGCTCTTGGTCACGCCCGGCAGCTCGCCACGGTGAGCCATCTCACGAAGGCACACGCGGCACAGGCCGAACTTGCGGTACACGGAGTGCGGGCGGCCACAGCGCTGGCAGCGGGTGTAGCCACGCACACCGAACTTGGGCTTGCGAGCAGCCTTAGCGATCAGAGCCTTCTTCGCCATCTCGCTCACGCCTCCTTGAACGGGAAGCCGAGGTGACGAAGGAGCGCGCGGCCCTCAGCGTCGTTGGTCGCCGTGGTGACCACGGTGATGTCCATACCCCGGACGCGGTCGATCTTGTCCTGGTCGATCTCGTGGAACATGACCTGCTCCGTGAGACCGAAGGTGTAGTTGCCACGGCCGTCGAACTGCTTGGGGGACAGACCGCGGAAGTCGCGGATGCGCGGCAGCGCGAGCGACAGGGTGCGGTCCAGGAACTCCCACATGCGGTCGCCACGGAGCGTGACGTGGGCACCGATCGGCTGACCCTCACGCAGCTTGAACTGCGCGATGGACTTGCGGGCCTTGGTGACGGCCGGCTTCTGACCGGTGATCGTGGTGAGGTCGCGGATGGCGCCCTCGATCAGCTTGGAGTCGCGGGCGGCGTCGCCCACACCCATGTTGACCACGATCTTGACGAGGCCCGGGATCTGCATGACGTTCTCGTACTTGAACTCGTCACGCAGCTTCGGGGCGATCTCGTCGCGGTACTTCTGCTTCAGACGCGGGGAAGTGGTGGTAGCCATCAGATGTCCTCACCCGTCCGCTTGGCAACGCGGATCTTGTTGCCTTCGTCGTCGAAGCGGTAACCGACGCGGGTCACGACCTTGTTGCCGTCCTTCTCCACGACGAGCTGAACGTTGCTCACGTGGATGGGGGCTTCGGTCGTCACGATGCCGCCGGCCTGGGAACCGCTGGCGGTCGGACCGGCCTTGGTGTGCTTCTTGACCCGGTTGACACCCTCGACCAGGACACGCTCCTCGCGCGGGTAAGCGGCAATGACCTTGCCCTGCTTGCCCTTGTCCTTGCCGGTGATGACCTGGACCAGGTCACCCTTCTTGATCTTCATGCTCACAGCACCTCCGGCGCGAGGGAGATGATCTTCATGAACTTCTTCTCGCGCAGCTCACGGCCCACCGGGCCGAAGATACGGGTGCCGCGAGGGTCGCCGTCGTTCTTCAGAATGACGGCGGCGTTCTCGTCGAAGCGGATGTACGAGCCGTCCGGACGGCGGCGCTCCTTGACGGTGCGAACGATGACCGCCTTGACGACGTCACCCTTCTTCACGTTGCCACCGGGGATCGCGTCCTTGACGGTGGCGACGATGACGTCACCGATGCCCGCGTAGCGGCGACCGGAGCCGCCGAGCACACGGATGCAAAGGATCTCCTTCGCACCAGTGTTGTCGGCGACACGCAGTCGCGACTCCTGCTGGATCACGTCTATCTCCTGTTTGTCTGCCGGTTCCCCGGGGGCCACTCGGCGAGTGGCCCCCGGAGCCTGGCGGAACTGTCCTGCGAGGGATGCCCCGCAGGAGATTTACTTGGCCTTCTCGAGGATCTCGACGACGCGCCACCGCTTCGTGGCGGACAGCGGCCGGGTCTCCATCAGGAGGACGCGGTCGCCGACACCAGCGGCGTTCTGCTCGTCGTGCGCCTTGAGCTTGTTCGTACGGCGGATGACCTTGCCGTACAGCGCGTGCTTGACGCGGTCCTCGACGGCGACGACGACGGTCTTGTCCATCTTGTCGCTGACGACAAGACCCTCACGGGTCTTGCGGAAACCGCGAGCTTCCTTGTTCTCAGTCACGTTGCTCTCGCTCATCAGGCGTTCTCCACCGTCTCGATGCCGAGCTCACGCTCACGCATGAGGGTGTAGATCCGGGCGATGTCCTTGCGGACCGCCTTGAGACGGCCGTGGTTCTCGAGCTGACCGGTCGCCGCCTGGAAGCGGAGGTTGAACAGCTCTTCCTTGGCCTCGCGGAGCTTGCCCAGAAGCTCCTCGTTGCCCAGCTCGCGCAGCTCGGACGCCTTGGTACCGGCCGACATCACGCTTCACCTGCCTCGCGCTTGACGATCCGGCACTTCATCGGCAGCTTGTGGGCCGCACGAGTCAGCGCCTCACGGGCGATCTTCTCGTTGGGGTACGACAGCTCGAACATCACACGTCCGGGCTTGACGTTCGCGATCCACCACTCCGGCGAACCCTTACCGGAACCCATGCGGGTCTCGGCAGGCTTCTTGGTGAGGGGACGGTCCGGGTAGATGTTGATCCAGACCTTGCCGCCACGCTTGATGTGACGGGTCATCGCGATACGGGCCGCCTCGATCTGGCGGTTCGTCACGTAGGCCGGGGTCAGCGCCTGGATGCCGTACTCGCCGAACGCAACCTGCGTTCCACCCTTGGACATACCGTTGCGCTTCGGGTGGTGCTGCTTGCGGTGCTTGACCCTACGGGGGATCAGCATGACGGTCAGGCCTCCGTTCCGGTGCTCTCAGCCGGAGCGGCGGCGGGAGCCTCGGCCTTGGGGGCCTCGGCGCCGGCAGCCTGCTGCGGCTTGCGACCGCGCCGCTCGCCACCGCGGCCACCACGGGCCGGGCGGTCGGCGCCACCGCGGGCCGGGCGGTTACCCGCACGGGCGGCAGCGTTCTCGGCGCGGACCTCGGCGATGTTCTTGACATCGCCCTTGTAGATCCAGACCTTCACACCGATGCGGCCGAAGGTCGTCTTGGCCTCGAAGAAGCCGTAGTCCACGTTCGCACGGAGCGTGTGCAGGGGCACGCGGCCCTCGCGGTAGAACTCCGAGCGGGACATCTCGGCGCCGCCGAGGCGGCCACCGCACTGGATCTTGATGCCCTTGGCGCCGGCCTTCATGGCGGACTGCATGCTCTTGCGCATGGCCCGACGGAAGGAGACGCGGGAGGAGAGCTGCTCGGCGACGGCCTGGGCCACGAGCTGAGCGTCCGTCTCGGGGTTCTTGACCTCGAGGATGTTCAGCTGGACCTGCTTGCCCGTGAGCTTCTCGAGGTCACCGCGGATACGGTCGGCCTCGGCGCCACGGCGGCCGATGACGATGCCCGGACGAGCGGTGTGGATGTCCACACGCACACGGTCACGGGTGCGCTCGATCTCCACCTTGGAGATGCCGGCGCGCTCCATGCCGGACGTCATCATCCGACGGATGGCGACGTCTTCCTTGACGTAGTCCTTGTACAGCTTGTCGGCGTACCAACGCGACTTGAAGTCGGTCGTGACACCGAGCCGGAACCCGTGCGGGTTTACCTTCTGGCCCATTACCGGGTTCCTTCCTTGCTGCTGACGACCACGGTGATGTGGCTGGTCCGCTTGCGGATCCGGTAGGCACGGCCCTGGGCACGCGGACGGAACCGCTTCAGGGTCGGGCCCTCGTCGACGTACGCCTCGGAGATGAAGAGGCTGTCGACATCGGTGTGGTCGTAGTTGTGCGCGGCGTTGGCGATGGCGCTGTCGAGCACCTTGCCGACCGGTGCGGAGGCTGCCTGCGGAGCGAATCGCAGAACAGCCTGGGCCTCCGTGGCGTCCATGCCACGGATGAGGTCCACCACACGGCGGGCCTTCATGGGCGTGACGCGGATGTACCGCGCCTGGGCCCTGGCTTCCATGGTTGTCCCTTCAGAGTTACTTACGTGTCTGAATGCGATCCGCTACTAGCGGCGCTTCGACTTCCGGTCGTCCTTGACGTGACCCCGGAAGGTGCGCGTCGGCGAGAACTCGCCGAGCTTGTGGCCGACCATCGACTCGGTGACGAACACCGGGATGTGGGTCTTGCCGTTGTGCACCGCGATCGTGTGGCCGAGCATGGCCGGGATGATCATCGAGCGACGGGACCAGGTCTTGATGACGTTCTTGGAACCGGCTTCGTTCTGGGCGTCCACCTTCTTGATCAGGTGGTCGTCGACGAAGGGCCCCTTCTTGAGACTGCGCGGCATCTAAACCCGCTCCTAGCGCTTCTTGTTCGTCTTGCGGCGGCGGACGATGTACTTGTTCGAAGCCTTCTTCGGCGAACGAGTACGACCCTCCTTCTGACCCCACGGGGAGACCGGGTGGCGACCACCGGAGGTCTTGCCCTCACCACCACCGTGCGGGTGGTCAACCGGGTTCATCGCCACACCGCGAACGGTCGGGCGAACGCCCAGCCAGCGCTTGCGGCCGGCCTTGCCCCAGTTGATGTTGCTCTGCTCGGCGTTGCCGACCTCGCCGACCGTGGCGCGGCAGCGCTGGTCGACCAGGCGGATCTCACCGGAAGGCATGCGGAGGTGGGCCATCGAGCCCTCCTTCGCGAGCAGCTGCACGGAGGCACCGGCGGAGCGGGCGAACTTGGCACCGCCACCGGGACGGAGCTCGATCGCGTGGATCGTGGTACCGACCGGGATGTTGCGGAGGGCCAGGTTGTTGCCCGGCTTGATGTCGGCCCCGGGACCGTTCTCCACGCGGTCGCCCTGCTGCAGGTTGCGCGGGGCGAGGATGTAGCGCTTCTCGCCGTCGGCGTAGTGCAGCAGCGCGATGCGCGCGGTGCGGTTGGGGTCGTACTCGATGTGCGCGACCTTCGCCGGCACGCCGTCCTTGTCGTGACGACGGAAGTCGATCACGCGGTAGGCGCGCTTGTGTCCGCCACCCTGGTGGCGAACGGTCACACGACCGGCGTTGTTACGGCCGCCCTTGCTGTGCAGCGGGCGGACCAGCGACTTCTCCGGCGTGGACCGCGTGACCTCGACGAAGTCGGCGACGCTGGAACCACGGCGGCCCGGCGTAGTCGGCTTGTACTTGCGGATTCCCATTTCTCAGTCCTCGTCCGATATCGGACGATCCGGACCGCCCTCAGGCGGTCGGACCGCCGAAGATGTCGATACGGTCGCCCTCGGCGAGGGTCACGATCGCGCGCTTGGTGGCGGCACGCTGACCGAAGCCGGTCTTCGTGCGCTTGCGCTTGCCCTGGCGGTTGATCGTGTTGACCCCGGTGACCTTGACCTCGAAGACCGCCTGGACGGCCTGCTTGATCTGGGTCTTGTTGGCGTTCGGGTCGACGATGAACGTGTACTTGTTCTCGTCGAGGAGCGCGTAGCTCTTCTCGGAGACGACCGGCTTCAGCAGGACGTCACGGGGGTCCGTGTACGACTTGCTCAGCGGGGTCTCGACGGTGTTCTTGCCCTCGGCGGCGTGACGGCGCGCCTTGGCGACGCGCGCGGCCTTGGCGGCCTTGGCGGCCTTCGAGGCGATGGAGGGGTGACGCGTAGCCATCAGGCCTCGCTCCCTTCGGTGTCGTTGGCCTTGTTCGGGCCGGCGACGAAGGACTCGAAAGCGGCCTTGGTGAAGACCACGTCGTCCGAGACGAGAACGTCGTACGTGTTCAGCTGGCCCGGCTCCAGGATGTGGACCTGGGGCAGGTTGCGGGCGGACAGCCACGCGGCCTCGTCGGCGCGGTCGGCGACGAGCAGCAGGTTCTTGCGCTCGCTGATCTTGCCGAACAGCGTCTTGGCGGCCTTGGTGGAGATCTCGCCCTCGACCACGCCGGAGACGACGTGGATGCGGTTGTGGCGGGCCCGGTCGGTGAGGGCGTGGCGCAGGGCCGCGGCCTTCATCTTCTTCGGGGTCCGCTGCGAGTAGTCACGCGGCTGCGGGCCGTGGACGACGCCACCGCCGGCGAACTGCGGCGCGCGGGTCGAACCCTGACGGGCGCGACCGGTGCCCTTCTGGCGGTACGGCTTCTTGCCGCCACCACGGACTTCACCGCGACGCTTGGTCTTGTGCGTGCCCTGGCGGGCAGCGGCGTTCTGCGCGACGACGACCTGGTGGATCAGCGGGATGCTGATCTTCTCCACGCCGAAGATCTCCGCGGGGAGCTCGACGCTACCGGTCTTCTCGCCCGCAGGCGAAAGGATGTCAACAGTGCTCATCGGTTACCTCAGGCCCCCTTGGCCGCGGTGCGGACCAGGACGAGGCCGCCGTTCGGACCGGGAACCGCGCCCTTGATGAGCAGCAGACCCTTCTCCGCGTCAACGGCGTGGACGGTCAGGTTCTGGGTGGTGACCCGCTCGTTGCCCATGCGACCCGCCATGCGGAGGCCCTTGAACACGCGGCCCGGGGTGGCGCAGCCACCGATGGAACCGGGAGAGCGGTGCTTGCGCTGGGTGCCGTGTCCGGCGCCGAGGCCCTTGAAGTTGTGACGCTTCATGACACCGGCGAAGCCCTTGCCCTTGCTCTTGCCGGTCACGTCGACCTTCACGCCGGCCTCGAACACCTCGGCGGTGACTTCCTGGCCGAGGGTGTACTCGCTGGCGTCCGCGGTGCGGATCTCGACGAGGTGGCGACGGGGGGTGACATCGGCCTTGGCGAAGTGGCCCTTGAGGGGCTTGTTCACCTTGCGGGGGTCGATCTCGCCGAACGCGATCTGGACGGACTCGTAGCCGTCGACGTCGTTCGTGCGGACCTGGGTGACGACGTTGGGGCCGGCCTTGACGACGGTGACCGGAACAACACGGTTGTTCTCGTCCCACACCTGCGTCATGCCGAGCTTCTCGCCCAGGATGCCCTTGATCTGCTTGGTCATCTCTCAGATCACCGGCCTCAGAGCTTGATCTCGATGTCGACACCGGCCGGGAGGTCGAGTCGCATCAGAGAGTCAACGGTCTTGGGGGTCGGGTCGAGGATGTCGATCAGGCGCTTGTGCGTGCGCATCTCGAAGTGCTCGCGCGAGTCCTTGTACTTGTGCGGCGACTTGATGACGCAGTACACGTTCTTCTCAGTGGGCAGCGGCACCGGGCCCGCGACCGACGCACCAGTGCGGGTCACCGTCTCGACGATCTTCTTCGCCGAGGAGTCGATGACCTCGTGGTCGTAGGCCTTGAGCCGGATGCGGATCTTCTGTCCCGCCATGGCTACTCAGTAGTCCTGTCTCTCTAACGCTCTGGAACCCGGTGGTTTCCTTGCTGCTGCCTACATTCCTCCGACCCACGCGGTCGGGCGTGTCGCACTCTCGCTGACATGGATGTCCCTTGTCAGAACATCCCCGCGGGATTGCACACGGCCCTGCCGGAACCGCGAGCCGGGGGCGAAGGCCCACCGGGTGCCTGGCCGGTGCCGCGCTGACACTTCCCGGAAGATTCCCGTACGTCCGCCCCAGCGCTGCCATCAGACAGTTAGGGCGACGAGTACTGTGGGACTCGCTTCCGGTCCCCCCGGCGGGAGGCGCGCAGCATCAACACTCGACCGAGCAACTCGGACAGTCTGCCATATGGGGCGGGGGGCTGGCCAATCGGGGCGGAGAGAGTACCCCCGGGGTGACGCAGGTCAAACCCGAGGCGGAGGTGACGCCCAGGGCCGGCTTCCGCGCAGCGCCTGTCAGGCGTCCCCGACGGCGCCCTCGGACCCCAGCAACCAGCCCTCCAGCACGCCGCTCGCCTCGCTCGAGGGCGGCATCCACGGCGGCAGGGTCGTCGATCCCCAGCAGCCCTTCGCCGCTCTCCCAGTCGTAACCGGCTGCGGGCGTCATGACGGGCGGACACACTCGCTCTCCGAATGATCTTTCAGCGGATTCCCTCGGCCAGCTTCTCCAACGCCTCGTCGGCAGTCGCCGCCAGGAGAGTGACGCTGTCCATGCTGATGTAGACCGCACCGTTCGGCGCGATTCCCAGGTAGCTATTGCGTCGATCGGCCTCCCCGATCGGGTAGAGATCCGCACCGGCCTCCTCGCTGAGGACATCGAAGATCTCGTCGTCCCACTCGGCGACGGTCGGGTCGAGCCTGAAGCCCATACGGGCCATCGTTTTCCCGGGCCCCCTCTCGTTGCTCTCCAGCCCGCCGAACTCGACGAGAAAGCGTCGGGCTGCCTCGTGAACCTCGAAGCCGCCGTGCTCCTGGAGCACGGTCTCCCACCGCTGGGTGGCCACTGCACGGCCAGGGAACCAGCCCGCCTCCCGCAGGACACGATCTGTCTCCGCCGACCACCGCTGCGCGGTCTCCCCACTCATGACTACGTCACCGCCCTGATTCCGAGTTGATCAACGACACGGTGGAGTCCGGCGTCGAGCCGCTAGATCTGCCGCTCGGAAGGGGTATCTCCAGGCGGCGCCGTCCTCGTATGCGACGCGCAGCCGTGGCACGGTCGTCGCAGGGAATTCTCCACGACATAGGAGTTCGGACATCGATGTGTCCGAGGTCGAAGCCCGAAAAAAGCGGGGCATCTCCGCCGGCATCCGCCGCACTCAGGAGCGGCGCCCCCGCAGGGCGTGCCAGGCACCGGAGATGACCTCCGTGGAGCGCAGCCACCAGTAGTCCAGCTTGTCACGTACCGTCACATACACCCACAGGCGCTTGAACCAAGGCGGCAGATCCCGGAACGGCACGAAGGTCAGTGTGTCCCTGATGGGATGCTCGGCGACGCCCCCGAGCCCCTCGGCCCTCAGGGCCGCGAACAACTCCGGGGTCAAGCGCCCATTGAGCCGCGCCGCGTGTCCCGTGGCGATGAAGGCGTTCGCTCGTTGGAGGTCGTCCGACAACTGCATCGCCCGCACAATCCGGGGGGACGCCTCCTCCAGCGAACAGTGGAACGCCAGACCGATCAACGTCTGACCGACGCGCCGCTCGCCGCGCTCGAACGCGGCATCCCACTCCGCGGGATCATCGAGCCCCAGCAGACCCTCGCCGCTCTCCCAGTCCCACCCGGATGCCATGCCTGGCCTACCTCCGTCACACTCAGGAGCGGCGCCTGCGCAAGGCTTCCCGTAGTTCCCAGAACTTGTCCTGGGGCCAGAGCAACCAGTGCAGCAGCTTGTTGCTCCCGGTCGACCGCACCTTCCACCACTTGAACCGCGGTGGCAGATCCCGGAACGGCACGAAGGTCAGCGTGTCGTCGATGGCGGTCTCGGCGAAGCCGCGGCGTCCCTCCGCGCGCAGTGCCTCGTACAACTCCGGTGTGAGCGCGTTGTTGAGCCGAGCGGCGGCGCCCGCCGCCGTGAAGGCGAATCCTCGCTGAGCAGGGTCTGGCAACTGCATCGCCCTGACGATGCGCGGCGACGCCTCCGTCAGCGAACAGTTGAACGCCAGCCCGATCGCCGCCGTGCCGATATGCCGCTCACCGCGCTCGAACGCGGCATCCCACTCCTCGACATCATCGAGCCCCAGCAGACCCTCGCCGCTCTCCCAGTCCCACGCCGACGTCATGACCGCTCTTCCCTTCAGCCCGTCACCCATCGCACTTGGGCGGAAGCACCTTCTGCTTCTTCTTGTTGTTGATCATTCCCTCCCGCACCATCCTCGTCAGATCGTTCTCCTTGACGCTATCCGACGGGTACGAACTCTGAACGTGGCCGTGGTAGAGCTCGTGGAGCACATTGCCCTCCTTGTCCAGGACCTCTCTCGTCCGGTCCAGGACCACGATCTCGTTGTTGACATGATCCACGCCGACTCGTCGGAAATTGGCCGGGTTTTTCGGGTCTCCCAGGGGGATGGACCGGTCCAGCGCAGCCTGGCCGTTTGTCGGCGCGCGACCGATCTCGCCCTTGGCCGATCCGCCGCTGCGCGAGCCGTGCTTGTCGTACTCCGAGTCGTCGTAGATACGAACAGGCTCGGTGCTCTTGCCCTCCAGGCCGAGCGGGTCGCTCCAGCGGAAGGGGTTGTCCACATAGGCGTGGTGGTTCGGGGCGGGGACCAGCCCCAGTGGGTCGGGGGAGAGGTAGTGCGCGGTGTCCGGGTCGTAGTACCGAGCCAGGTTGTAGTGCAGGCCGGTCTCGGGGTCCCGGTACTGGCCCGGGAAAGCCAGGGGGCACAGGCCGCCGTCGTCTCCAGCCAGAGGGCTTCCCCACAGGCTGGCGGTGGCCCTCCAGGCGATCGTGCCGTCCTGGGTGACCAGTTCGCTAGGGGTGCCCACCAGGTCGGTGACGATCGCGTAGAACTGCCTGTCGAGCGTGCCCGCTCCGGCTTCGTCTCCCTTCGTGCGCAGTTGGCTGACTGCGCGGTGCGTGCCCGGCTCCCAGTCCCAGGTGTCGGTGTCCGCCACGCCGTCCCGGACCGACACCTGCTCAGCGAGCTGGGTGTTGTCCCAGGTGAAGAGCGTCTTGTCGACGGCCGAACCGTCGCCCGCCACACGCCACTTGGCGGTGCGCCGACCGAACACGTCGTAGCGGTACCGCCACACACCCCTGTCGGGAGTCGAGGCCTCGGTGAGGCGGTCGTCGGCGTTCCAGGTGTACGTCCAGATCCGCCGCAACCCGGACAGCGTGCGCCGGATCATGCGGACCACACGGCCCTGACCGTCGTACTCATACGTGGTGCGCCCCGCCGACGTGATCCTCGTACCGGAGCGCCCGACCGCGCCTTGCGCGTCCTGTCCGGCGGTGCCGGGATAGGTCGCGGTCGTGAGGTTGCCGAGTTCGTCGTACGCATAGGTCTCGGTCCAGCTCTCGGCCGACACCCGGGTGACGCGGCCCGCCCGGTCCAGGTCGAACCTGCGGGTGCCGCCCAGCCTGTCGCCTACCGAGGTGAGGTGTCCGTCGCCCCGGTAGGCGTAGGAGCGGGCCTGGAGCACCGTGTCACCGCCGGGGCCGGCCGCGCCGGTCCCCGAGTGGATGACCTGCTCCACAAGGCGGTGACCGGCGTCCCAGGACTGCGTGAGTGTGGCGGCGCCCGCCAGGCCCCGGGCGGTTTCCCGGCCAGCCGCGTCGTAGGTGAAGGTGAGCTCACCGCGCGCGGTGGAGGCACGCACGGGGGACGGCGCCGTCACCTTCCTGCGCTATGACGCGGTCGGCCGGCTGGTCGAGGCGGCGAATCCGGACAGCACGGTCACCTTCGGTTACGACGCGGTGGGCAGGATCCTCGCCGAGACGGTCGACGGCCGAATGTCGACGGTCGTCACCTTGCGCCAGGAGTCCCCCTCCTTCTTCGGCTCCTTGGCGGCGAGCTGAGAAGCGATGGACGCGGGGTCGTTGGGCAAAGGCGCGCCCTCTCGCGTGCGGCCGCCGACGAGGGAGACGGTCACCGAGCCGGTGATCGGGGTGTCGCCGCCGAAGCTCTCCGCCATACAGCCGCAGTACATCGCACCGGAATTCCAGGCGTCGGCCGCGGCCTTCTGCAGAAAGGTCGTGTAGGTGTCGCGGTACTGGGCCAGCTCGGGGTGAGCCTCGATCCGTTCGTTCACCATGCGCCGGATCGAGTCGTCCCGCGACTCCGGCCGCACGTCGAACTCCCACCACGACTCGGGCACCTTGATCCGGAACCCCCCGCGCTCGATGGTGAGCGCCTCCATGTAGCGGGCCATGGCCGTCGTGTCCCCGTTTCGTCGATCGGTCGTTCAGACACCGTGCTGATGTACCGTGCGGCCAGACTACGAGACAAGAGAACGGGGGACGGTCACGTGGGCAAGGGCAAGAGCGACCTCGCGCTGCCGCTGGCGGAGCTGGAGGACTACGGCCGCCAGTTGCGCTCGATCAAGACCCGCCTCAGCCACACCAAGAAGCTCTTCGAGTCCTACCGGGACGACATCGGTGACGGCAAGGTCAACGACGCCCTCGACGACTTCGAGTCCAACTGGGAGGACGGCCGCGAGGACATCACCCAGCAGCTCGACGCGCTGGCCGACATGTCCGACGCCGTCGTCCGCGAGTTCAAGAAACTGGACGTGGACCTGGCCAAGAAGGCCGGCGACGCGGTGAAGATGGAGGACAAGCGGAGCGAGGCGCAGAAGAAGGACTGAGGTGGGGCGGGCGGGCCTCAGTCCGCGGAGGCGTACGGGACGAAGGCGGTCCAGGTGCTCGGCGGGAAGCTGAGGTGGGGGCCGTCGGTGTGCTTGGAGTCACGGACGTGGACGACACCGGGGCTGGTGGCGATCTCGACGCAGGACTCACCATCGGTGCCATCGCTATAGGTGCTCTTGAACCACGCCAGTTCGAAGGCGTCACCGGAGGAGGCCTTGCGGATCATGTTTCTCCCAGCAGTAGTTGCTCGACGAACGCCAGCGACTCCCGGGGCGTGAGGGCCTGCGCCCGGACGGTTCCATACCGCAGCTCAAGGATGCGCAGTTGCTTCGGGTCGGAGGTCGGCCGACCACTGAACGCGCCATCGGAACGTCCCACCGCCGTGCCGTCCGGGAACTTCAGCACCTCGATCCTGCCGTCCATCCCGGGGTGGGCGTCGGTCCTCGTAGGCATCACCTGAAGTGTGACGTGGTGCAATCGCCCCACCTCCAGCAGACGTTCGAGCTGCTGTCTCCATACCATTGTGCCTCCAATCTCCCGCCTCAGCGTCGCCTCTTCCAGCACGAAGCTGACGGAGGGAGCCGGGGCCCGTTCGTAGATCGACCGCCGGGCCATGCGAGCTGCCACCATGCGCTCCACGTCATCCGGCGAGTACGGCGGCTGCGCGGCTCGGAAGAGCGCCCGAGCATGGTCCGGCGTCTGCAACAACCCACTGATGCTGTTGCACACGTACACCCCGATCTCGACCGCTTGCGCCTCCAGTTTCGCGATGTCCCGAACTGTCTTCGGGTACCGGACCTTCTTCACGTCCTCCCAGGCCGCCGCGATCAGGCCGCCCGCCCCCAATACTTCGTCGGCCCTGTCCAGGTACTCCTGCCGGGGAATCCGCTTCCCGCCCTCGACCTTGTAGACCAGGTCCTCGCCGTACCCCACGGCCGCCCCGAACTCGGCGGCCCGCAGCCCCGCTGCCTCCCTCCGCAGCTTCAACTGCCGCCCCACCGTGGTGATCACGGCGACGCCCCACTCGTCGTCCGGATCCACCTCCCACCCCGGCTCGTCAGCCTCGCCCCTGAGCCGTACCGCCTCGCCGTCCACCGACATTCCGCGCCCCTCCGTAGTCCCGCGCCGTACCGCGACGCCCTACCCGTGGCAACGGTGCCGACAGCCCGGACAGCACCGGACAACGCGCCGACAGTCACGGTACGCAACCACCCAGTCACTCCTCACGGTAAGCGCCGTCGGCCACGCTGAGTGACGTGAACCAGGAAATCGCCGCAATCGAGACCCCGGCCCAACCAGCCACCCAGTGCCCCAACTTCACCGTGCTGCTGTCGTCCACGAGGCGTGGAGCCCGTCTGGCCCGGCTGGTAGCGGAGGCGCAACTGCGCCGCTGGGGGCTGCCCACGGAGACCGCGAAGCACCTCGTGGCCGAGCTGGCGGCCAACGCCGTCACGCACGGCCGCGTACCCGGGCGGGACTTCCGGCTGACGCTCTACGTGATCGGCGGCACGCTCCGTATCGAGGTCACGGACACGCGGGGTGACCGCCGCCCCGCGCCTCAACGCCCGGCAGAGGACGCCGAGTCGGGCCGCGGCCTGATCCTCGTGGACGCGCTCGCGGACCGCTGGGGCGTGAGCGAGGACCGGTTCCCGCGCAAGACCGTATGGGCCGAACTGCGCTGCTCAGCACCGGAACCCGCGCCCGAGGCCCCCGGTGCCGCCGACCCCTTTTCCCAAGGAACGTGAGGGAGAAAGAACCCCGCCAAGCCCCACCCCTCCCGCCCGCGGCGCACGCTCACTCGGGCGGGTGAACATCACCGGCTCGGCTGGATTTCGGGGCCCCCAACTCCCCTACTCTCAGCGCAAACAACCGCACACATGCGTCGGCCCCCGGCCGGGACTAGCGATCCCGATCGAGGGCCTGGCCACCGAGGAAGGTCACAACTTCCCGATGGGTACCCACGACCCTAGCGTGCCCCCGCACGCCCAGTCAGCCGTTGCCGCGAGCGAACCCCCCTCCCGGGCGAATCCACGCACGCGTACTCGCCCCCGCCCCCACGCCTACGGCGTCACGCACGACAACACCCGCCACACCACCCGCTTCACGGTGATCGGCAACCATCTCGCCCAGCACCCCGAGCTGTCGCTCGTCGCCATCGCACTGGCCGTGCACATCCAGTCGCTGCCGAGCAACGCCCCCGTCGACATCAAGACCCTCGCCGAGCGCTTCCCGGAGGGCCGCACCCGCATCGCCGCCGGACTGCGCGAACTGGAGACCCACGGCTACCTGCGCCGCGTCCGCGAACATACGCCCGGCGGCCGGATCGTCACCCGCACGATCTCCTGCAACCAGCCGAAGACCCAACCGAAGACTCGCGAGCTCGCACGCCACCACGAGCCCGCGCCCACCGCCGCCACGGGCGACCAGACGCACGAGGAACACCCGCCCCAGAGCAGGAAGCCCCGCGCCCCCCGCAAGAAGCACCCCCTCCCCCCGGTCCCCCAGCCGGCGTACCCCTCCCCCACCCTCCTCCAGACGGCCACGGACCTCCTCGCCACCCTGCACCGCGAAGACCCGCGCCTCCTGCTCAGCGTCTGCGACACCGCCCACCTCGCCCCCGGCGTCGCCGCCTGGCTGCAACGCGAGGTGCCCGCGACCGCCGTACGCCACGCCCTGACCACCGACCTGCCACCCGAGGGCGTACGCCGTCCGGCGGCCTTCCTGGCCCACCGCCTCACGACCCGGCTGCCGCCCGCACCCCCGTTCCGCGCCCCGGCCGAACCCCCAGCCGTACGAGGCTCCATGCAGAACTGCGACGACTGCGACCGCGGCTTCCGCGCCCCCGAACCCGGACGCTGCCGCGACTGCCGTAGGACTCCATGAGCACGCAGGCCGACCACGGACACGAACTGGTTCCCCGCCCCGAACAGACTCCGGACGCCCTGCGGGCGGCCCTCGCCGTCGTCCATCCCGGCCGGCTGCCGGAGATACAGCGGACGAAGGACGAGGCGTTCGCCAAGGCCGTGGAGTGGCAGTCACTCAGCCCGGTGAGGAGCTGGGTCCTGGCCTGGGCCAGGGACATCGAGATCGCCCGCCGCCCCGACCTCGCCACCCGCCACGCTCGCGCCAAGCGCAATCTGGAACATGAGGACCCTGTCCTCGCCAGGGAAGCCCTACAGGAGCTGAGCGCCGTCCTGGACGAGGCGATGAAGGCAGTATGCGCGGGGTCCATCGGCGTCTAAGACCAGGCCCGCGCCCTGCGGTAATTACACGAGAACGCCGGCGCCTGCCTCGCCTTCGAGGTTGTGGAGGATGGGGGCGGTCGGGGCGGTGACCCGGCGTCCAGTGGCCCCCGGGAACAGCGAAGAGGCCCGTACGACCGGAGTCGTACGGGCCTCTTCAGGTCAGGCGACCCCGGAGGGTCAGACCTTCAAGAGAGCGAGGCTCACTTGGTGATCTTGGTGACCTGGCCGGCGCCCACCGTACGGCCACCCTCGCGGATGGCGAACTTCAGGCCCTCCTCCATGGCGATGGGCTGGATGAGCTCCACCTTCATCTCGGTGTTGTCACCCGGCATCACCATCTCGGTGCCCTCGGGGAGGGTCACAACGCCCGTCACGTCCGTGGTACGGAAGTAGAACTGCGGACGGTAGTTGTTGAAGAACGGCGTGTGGCGGCCACCCTCGTCCTTGGAGAGGATGTAGGCCTGCGCCTCGAACTCGGTGTGCGGGGTGACCGAGCCCGGCTTGATGATGACCTGGCCGCGCTCGACGTCCTCGCGCTTGATGCCGCGGAGCAGCAGACCGACGTTCTCACCGGCCTGGCCCTCGTCGAGCAGCTTGCGGAACATCTCGATACCGGTGACCGTGGTGGTGGTCTTCTCGGTCTTGATGCCGATGATGTCGACGGTCTCGTTGACCTTGAGGACACCACGCTCGATACGGCCGGTGACGACCGTACCGCGACCGGTGATGGTGAAGACGTCCTCGATCGGCATCAGGAACGGCTTGTCGACGTCGCGCTCCGGCTCCGGGATCGCGGTGTCGACGGCGTTCATGAGGTCCAGGACCGACTGGGTCCACTTCGGGTCGCCCTCGAGCGCCTTCAGCGCGGAGACCTTGACGACCGGAACGTCGTCGCCCGGGAACTCGTACTCGGAGAGGAGCTCACGGACCTCGAGCTCGACGAGCTCCAGGATCTCCTCGTCGTCCACCATGTCGGCCTTGTTCAGGGCCACCACGATGTACGGAACGCCGACCTGGCGGGCCAGGAGCACGTGCTCCTTGGTCTGCGGCATCGGGCCGTCGGTGGCGGCGACCACGAGGATCGCGCCGTCCATCTGCGCGGCACCGGTGATCATGTTCTTGATGTAGTCCGCGTGACCCGGGCAGTCGACGTGGGCGTAGTGACGCGCCTCGGTCTGGTACTCGACGTGCGCGATGGAGATGGTGATACCGCGCTGGCGCTCCTCGGGCGCCTTGTCGATGTTGTCGAACGGGGTGGCCTCGTTCAGCTCCGGGTACGCGTCGTGCAGCACCTTGGTAATGGCGGCCGTGAGGGTCGTCTTACCGTGGTCGATGTGACCGATGGTGCCGATGTTGACGTGCGGCTTAGTCCGCTCGAACTTCGCCTTCGCCACTGGGGTCCTCCTGTGGAGTGGTTCTGTACGCCTTACTTCATCGGCGCCAGGTGATCTTTGCTGGATGGCCCGGATCTCCGGGGCACACCACCCGCTTCGTCGCGGAAGGGGTGGAATGCCCCGCGAGGCTCCGGAGTCAAGCCTAAAGGCTGGAACTCGGTTGAGTTACTCGCCCTTGGCCTTCGCGATGATCTCCTCGGCGACGTTCCGCGGAACCTCGGCGTAGGAGTCGAACTGCATGGAGTAGCTCGCACGGCCGGACGTCTTGCTGCGCAGGTCGCCGACGTAGCCGAACATCTCCGAGAGGGGCACGAGGCCCTTCACGACGCGGGCACCCGCCCGCTCCTCCATGGCCTGGATCTGGCCACGGCGGGAGTTGATGTCACCGATGACCTCGCCCATGTAGTCCTCGGGCGTGGTGACCTCGACGGCCATCATCGGCTCGAGCAGCACGGGGCTGGCCTTGCGCGCGGCCTCCTTGAAGGCCTGCGAACCGGCGATCTTGAACGCGAGCTCGGAGGAGTCGACCTCGTGGTAGCCACCGTCGATGAGCGTGACGCGGACGCCCGTCATCTCGTAGCCGGCGAGGATGCCGAACTGCATGGCCTCCTGCGCACCGGCGTCGACCGAAGGGATGTACTCCTTCGGGATGCGGCCACCGGTCACCTTGTTCACGAACTCGTACGAGGCGTCGCCGCCCTCGATGGGCTCGATCGCGATCTGCACCTTGGCGAACTGACCGGTACCACCGGTCTGCTTCTTGTGGGTGTAGTCCACGCGCTCGACGGCCTTGCGGATCGTCTCGCGGTACGCGACCTGCGGCTTGCCGACGTTGGCCTCGACCTTGAACTCACGGCGCATACGGTCGACCAGCACCTCGAGGTGCAGCTCGCCCATACCACCGATGATGGTCTGGCCGGTCTCCTCGTCCGAGTGGACCTGGAAGGAGGGGTCCTCCTCCGCGAGACGCTGGATGGCGACACCCAGCTTCTCCTGGTCACCCTTGGACTTGGGCTCGATGGCGACCTGGATGACCGGCGCCGGGAAGTCCATGGACTCCAGGATCACCGGGTTCTTGTCGTCCGAGAGCGTCTCACCGGTGGTGGTCTGCTTCAGGCCCATGACGGCGACGATGTCGCCGGCGCCCACCGACTCGATCTCCTCACGCTTGTTGGCGTGCATGCGGTAGATCTTGCCGATGCGCTCCTTCTTGCCCTTGACGGAGTTCAGCACCGCGGTGCCGGACTCCAGGCGGCCCGAGTAGACCCGGACGAAGGTGAGCTTGCCCAGGTGCGGGTCGCTCATGATCTTGAACGCGAGGGCGGACAGCGGCTCGTCGTCCGACGGCTTGCGTCGGACCACGACCTCCGGGTCCTTCACGTCGTGGCCCTCGATGGCCTCGACGTCGAGGGGGGTCGGGAGGTAGCGCACGACCGCGTCGAGCAGGGGCTGAACGCCCTTGTTCTTGAACGCGGTGCCGCAGAACACCGGGGTGACCGTGGTGTCGCTGGACTTGCCGGAGGCGATGGTGATGCGGCGGATCGCCGCGTACAGCTGCTCCTCGGTGGGCTCCTGGCCCTCCAGGAACAGCTCCATCATCTCCTCGTCGTTCTCCGCGACGGCCTCGACCAGCTTGCCGCGCCACTCCTCGGCGGCCTCGGTGTGCGTGGCCGGGATGTCGACGACGTCGTACATCTCGCCCTTCGCCGCCTCGGCGGACCACACGAGCGCCTTCATGCGGACCAGGTCCACGACGCCCTTGAAGTCGGCCTCGGCACCGATCGGCAGCTGCATGACGAGCGGCTGGGCACCCAGACGGTCCGAGATCATGTCCACGCAGCGGTGGAACTCGGCGCCGGTACGGTCCAGCTTGTTGACGAAGCAGATGCGCGGCACACCGTAGCGGTCGGCCTGACGCCACACCGTCTCGGACTGGGGCTCGACACCGGCGACACCGTCGAACACGGTCACGGCACCGTCGAGCACACGCAGGGAACGCTCCACCTCGACGGTGAAGTCGACGTGACCCGGCGTGTCGATGATGTTGATCGTGTAGTCGTTGTCCTCGAGCGGCCAGTGGCAGGTGGTGGCAGCAGAGGTGATCGTGATGCCACGCTCCTGCTCCTGCTCCATCCAGTCCATGGTGGCGGCGCCGTCGTGGACCTCACCGATCTTGTACGAAACGCCGGTGTAGAACAGGATCCGCTCGGTGGTGGTCGTCTTGCCCGCGTCGATGTGGGCCATGATCCCGATGTTGCGGACCCTGGCCAGGTCAAGTGAAGTGGTAGCCATAAGGCTTCAGTCTTCTCTCGGTCTCGATGTGGGTAGCGACTACCAGCGGTAGTGCGCGAAGGCCTTGTTGGACTCGGCCATCTTGTGGGTGTCCTCGCGCTTCTTCACAGCGGCACCGAGGCCGTTGGACGCGTCGAGGAGCTCGTTGAGCAGACGCTCGGTCATGGTCTTCTCGCGACGGGCGCGGGAGTAGCCCACGAGCCAGCGCAGCGCCAGGGTGTTGGCACGGCCGGGCTTGACCTCGACCGGGACCTGGTAGGTGGCGCCACCGACACGGCGGGACTTGACCTCGAGGGTCGGCTTGATGTTCTCGAGAGCGCGCTTCAGCGTGATGACCGGGTCGTTGCCGGTCTTCTCGCGCAGGCCCTCCATGGCGCCGTAGACGATGCGCTCGGCGGTGGAGCGCTTGCCGTTCAGCAGCACCTTGTTGATCAGGGAGGTCACCAGAGGAGAACCGTAGACCGGGTCGATGATGACCGGGCGCTTCGGGGCGGGGCCCTTACGAGGCATTCTTACTTCTCCTTCTTGGCGCCGTAACGGCTGCGAGCCTGCTTGCGGTTCTTGACACCCTGGGTGTCGAGCGAGCCGCGGATGATCTTGTAGCGAACACCCGGCAGGTCCTTCACACGGCCGCCGCGCACGAGCACGATGGAGTGCTCCTGCAGGTTGTGTCCCTCACCCGGAATGTAAGCGGTGACCTCGATGCCGCTGGTCAGACGCACACGCGCGACCTTGCGGAGGGCCGAGTTCGGCTTCTTCGGGGTGGTCGTGAACACACGCGTGCAGACGCCACGACGCTGAGGGGAACCCTCGAGTGCGGGCGTCTTGTTCTTCTCGACCTTGTCCTGCCGGCCCTTGCGGACCAGCTGCTGGATCGTAGGCACTACTTCTCCGGTTTCTGTGTGCCGATGGGTACAGCTAACCTGGAACGTCACCGACCCACGCGGTCGGGTGTGTCGAATCTCGCGAACTCCCGCCGCACGGCAGGAAGAGGCGCGGATTGCGGTGGCCGATTGCGGCTCCCCGTGCGGTCGAAGGCACGCACGGGGGCCAGGGCACACCCCAGGCACAAGGTCTGAGCGTACCTACCTCACGGACTTCGGTCAAAACAAATGGAGCCCACCCCGACACGCCGGACTTGTCCGCCTTCTTTCCCGCTCAGTGTGCCGCGTACGCGTGAATCCCGCTCGTTCTCGTCTCGTCCGGGTTCTCCCTTCAGTACGTTGAGCGGTCGCTGTGCCGATGGGGGGACGAGGGTTCGATGAGTGCTGGTCGCTTACCCGACACACCGGGGGACGTGCCGGGGGGCATACCGGGGGACGAGGGCCTGGACGACCGGGTGCCGTTCCTGGCCCGGCTGGAGCAGGCGGACCGGGCCGCGCTGCTCGGGCTCGGCCACGAGCTGTCCTTCGCGCCCCGGGTGGTGCTGATCCACCAGAGCGAGCCGTCCTCGCACGTGCTGTTCATCGTGCGCGGCTGGACCAAGGTGACCGCGTCGGCCGCCAACGGGTACGAGGCGCTGCTGGCGCTGCGCGGCCCCGGCGACGTCGTCGGCGAGTCGGCCGCGCTGACCGGGCGCACCCGCTCGGCGACCGTGACCGCGCTGGAGGACGTGCGGACGGTCGCCGTCCCGCGCGAGCGCTTCACCGAGTTCCTCGCCCACTCCCCCGCCGCCTCCTTCGCCCTGCTCGGCCTGGCCTCCGACCGCACCCGCGCCGCCGACCGGCGCCGGCTGGAATTCGCCTCGATGAGCGTCCGGGAGCGGTTCGCGACGCTGCTGCTGGACCTGGCTCGCACCCACGGCCGGCGCACCGCCGGGGGCGTCGAGCTCTCCGTGCCGCTCAGCAAGCAGGAGCTCGCCGGGTCGGTGGGGGCCTCCCGGGAGATGGTGCAGCGGCTGCTGAAGGAGCTGCGGGAACGCGGCGCGGTGATCACCGGGCGGCGGGCGCTGGTGATCGTACGGCCGGACGTGCTGCGCCGGATCGCCCGCGCGGAGCCGGACCGCTGAGGCGACCGGGGCGGGTGCGCGGGCGCCGAGGGGCCTGCTGCCTTCTGTGCACACGGTCACAGTTCGACTGGGTCATCCGCCCTCACGTCACGGGCGCCCCGGGCGCCACTCTTCTGACCGGGCGGCGGGAGCCGCCACGAACGCGAGCCACCGAAAGGCGACCATGACCGACCCCGTGAGCCGGACCATCCTCCTGCTCGACATCGAGAAGTACAGCGACCGGGACGACGTCGAGCAGGCGTATCTGCGCCGTGTGCTCTACGACATCGCCGACCGCGCCCTGGAACAGGCGGGCATCGACGAGACCCTGCGGTCACGGGCCGACCGGGGCGACTCCGTGATGGAGCTGATCGACGCCAACGCCTCGGTCCCGGCGCTGCTGCGGGCGCTGCTCACCGAGGTGCCGGCCCAGCTGCACGGGTACAACCGGCTGGCGTCGAGCACGGCGCAGATCCGGCTGCGGGGCGTGGTGGCCACCGGGTACGTCGCCGTCGACGCGCACGGCGGCTGGGTCGGTTCCGACCTGAACCACGCCTGCCGGCTGCTCGACGCCCCGTTGCTGCGGGCGGCGCTGCGGGAGCGGGCGGACGGCTTCGCGTTGTGCGTGTCGGAGGGCGTGCACCTGGGGATCGTGCGCCACGACCACGCCGGCGTGCGGGCCGCCGCCTTCCACCCGGTGACCCTGACCGGCAAGAACGGCCCGATGCGCGCCTGGCTGCACGGCCCGGTACCGCGCGACGGCGACGACCACGGTGGGACGGGGGAGGGGAAGGGGGAGGCCCCGGTGCCGGGTTCCTCGGGGGACGGCCCGGCACCGGGGCAGCGGGGGGTGCCGTCCGCGGCGGCCCCTCGCCCGCAGGACGGACAGGCCGGGGCGGCCGAGGCTGCCGGGCCCGCCGTGACCGCAGAGGCCGCCGAGCCCGCCGCGGCCGCAGCACCCGCCGTGGCGGACGCGGCCCCCGCTCAGTCCGTCTCCGGTGGCGTGGTGTTCAACTTCGGGAGCGGGTCGCCGCGCTTCGGCGGCAGTCTCGTCGGCGGGGACCAGCACGGGGTGTCCGGCGGCCAGGTCACCGGTGACGTGCACCTCGGCGGCACGACGGGGGAGAGCCCGTGACCGTGTCCGAGGCGGTGGAGCCGTCCGACGGCGCCGCCGCGGGCTCCGGTGTTCCCGGGCCGGGGATGCCGCCCGCGGAGGAGGGCGCGGAGCCCGAGGAGCGCACACAGGAGGCGCGGGCCGCGCAGCGCGAGCTGTTCGCGCACACCCCGGGCTTCATCCTCGGGGAGACCGCGGCCTTCGGCGGCAGTCTGGTCGGCGGCGCCCAGCACGGCGTCTCCGGCGGGCGGGTCGACGGCGACGTCTACCTGGGCGGCCGGACCGAGATCCACCACCACGGTCCCGCGGCCACGGCTCCGGACGCCTCCGGCGAGATCCCGCGGGCCCGGCTGGACGCGCTGGCCGCCGTCTTCGCCGACGGCCCCGCCTTCGCCGGCGCCCTGCGGCGGCTGCGCGAGGAACGGGTCCTGGTCCTGTGCGGCGCGCACGCCACCGGCCGCTACGCCGCCGCGCTGATGCTGCTGCACCGCCTGGACGTGCCCGCCGTGCACGCCCTGCACGCCGAGACCACCCCCGCGGCGCTCAGCACCCAGCTCACCAGGCCCGGCGGGCACGTCCTGCGCGACCTGCCGGTCAGCCGCAACCGTCCGCTGCGCGACACGCACCTGTACGCGGCGCGCGACCAGTTGGAGAAGGTGGACGGCTACCTCGTCGTCACCGTCGAGAACTCCCCCCACCTGCCGGGCGTCACGCCCTGCCCGTGGGTTCCGCCGGGCGCGCCGGAGGTCGTACGGGCGCACCTCTTATCCGGCAGACCGGACGCCGACGACCTGCTCGCCCTCGACCCGGTGGCCGCGTTCCTCGCCGCCGCCGACCGCCGGCCCGCCGAGGCAGCCGCCTTCGCCGAGGCGCTGGCCGGGTACGACGGGAGTGAGCAGGCTCTGGCCCGGCTCGCGGACTTCGGGCAGGCCGCGGTCGAGAAGCAGTGCCGCGACTGGCTCGCCGACCCGGACACCGGCCTGCGCGACAAGGCCTTCCTCATCGCGCTGGCCGTCTTCGATCAGGCCCCGTACGTCCTCGCCGCCGAGCTCGCGGACCAGCTCTTCGTGCATCTTCAGCAGTTGCAGAATCCCGAACAGCCGCCGGAGATCCCGGTGTTCGGGCCGACGGCCGAGAACCGGCTCGCCCTCGCGCGGGCCGAGGGAGAACTGCGCGGCGAGGAGACCGAGTGGGGGCCGGTGCCCCAGTTCACGGCCGCCTTCCGCGAGGAACGCACCCCGCGCGTGCTGCTCACCGAGGTGTGGATCCACCACCCCTCCGCCAGGCCCGCGCTGGTGGCCTGGCTCAGGCAACTGGCCCGCGACGGCCGTCCCTTGGTCCGCACCCGCGCGGCCGCGGCCACCGCCCTGCTCGCCGCCGCCGACCTGCCCTCCGCGATCGCGCTGCTCGTCGACGGCTGGGCCACCGCGCGCGCCTTCGGCCCGCGTGTCACCGCCGCCAACACCCTGACCCTGGCCCAGCTCCTCGGGGCGCCCGTCGTGCTCCGGCTGCTCACCCAGTGGTGCTCGGACCCCCACTGGGGCCGCCGCTGGACCGCCATCCGCGCCTTCGGCCTGCTCGCCCCGCTCCGCCCCGACCTGGCCGGCACCGCCCTCGGCGCGCTCGCCGCCCGGGCCCGCGCCGACGCCAGCAACAAGCCGGAGCGCGACAACCTCACCGAGTCCGCGGCCCTGCTGCTCTCCGAGGGGCGCCGACGGGGCGAGGTGCTGTCCGAGTTCGTACGGCTGCTCTATCTCGACACCCCGGCGGTCCGCGAGGTCGCCCTCGCCGCGTTCGTCCGCGCCTGCGACAACGCCGAGGACGGCGCGCTCATCGGCTGGTACGCCGAGACCGGCATGTACGAGACGGACTCGGCCCGCGACCTGGCCACCCTCTGGCGCACCGCGCTGAACGACCGCGCCCGCACCCGCGCGGCCCTCGACGCCCTGCACACCTGGGTGCATGTCGCCGGGCGCCGCGCGGACGCCGCCCAGGCGCTGGAGCTGCTGCTGCCCGCGCTGGTCGTCACGGCGGACGACCGCAAGCGCCTCGAGCACGAGCTGCGCACGCTGCGCGCGGAGGACGGCGGTCCGCGCCCACCGGTGGCCGACCGGCTGCTCGCACTGCTGCGCCACCCGGCTTCCACCCGATGAAAGACCCCTGTTCCCGCAATTCGCAGAGGAGTTGACCCATGGCGGACTTCCGTCGGCCGCCGGAGTGGCAGCAGGACGCCGACCGGCACAGCACCCTGATCGACCCGGTCCTGACCGTGCGTCCGATCTCCCGGTTCGACTACGTCGCCCGCAGACAGGTCGGCGCGATCGACCACGCCCTGGTCTTCGTCACCGCCGGCGGGTCCTACGACGTCTTCATGCCACCGCAGCGGCCGAGCCGCGCCGAGGCGGCGACCCGGCGCTACACCTCGGTGTACGAGGTGGACATGGGCAGCCACCCGGTGCAGCTGAAGATGCGGCTGCCCAGCGACGACGACGCGTTCTCCTTCGGTGCCGTCGCCGACCTGACCTGGCGGGTGGCGGACCCGGTGGCCTACGTGGCGAGCGGCGAGCGGGACGTGCCGACGCGGCTCAACCGGGAGTTGCAGCAACTGGCGCGCCCCGTCACCCGGCGCTTCTCGATCGAGGACAGCCCCGACGCCGAACAGGCGCTGCTGGAGGCGGTCATGGACGAGAGCCGCTTCGCCGCGGGCACCGGGCTCGCGGTGACCTGCGTGGTGCGGCTGCGGCTGGACGACGAGGCGATCGCGCACCGGAGGCGCAAGCGCAGCCTGCGGTACGAGGCCGAAATGCTCGACCCCGAGCACGAGTTCCGGCTCAAGCAGGCCCGCCAGGAGTACGAGCTGGAGGCGCTGCGGCATCAGCAGGCGCAGCAACTGGTGGCCCAGAAGATCGCGTTCTACCAGTACCACCTGCAGCACGGAGGCGTCTCCGCCTGGGCGCTGCACCTCGCCCAGCATCCCGGCGACACGAAGATGGTGATCGGCACCCTGCACAAGGACCAGCTCGGCACCATCCGCCGGCAGTTGGAGCTGATCGCGGGCGACACGATGGAGGACTTCCAGAAGGCCGAGTCGGCGCGTTCGGTGCTGCGCGACGTCGACAGCCTGATCCAGCAGCAGGAGCAGTCCTCGCTGACACCGCCGGTCGAGGCGCTGCCCCCGGGCACGCCCCCCGTACCGCCGTACGACGGCCAGGCGGCCCCGGGCTCCCCGCCGGCACAGCCCTACGGGGCCTCCGCACCGCCCTACGGGGTCACGCCCGGGCCGGACGCGGGCGCCCAGCCGCCTCACGCGGGAGCGGGACCGCAGCAGGGGCCCGGGGGCGGGCAGCCGTACGCCGGGACGGGACCGCAGTCGCCGCCCCCGGGAGCGGGCGCGCCGCCGTACGCCGGCCTGCCCCAGCAGCAGCCGTACGCGCCGCCGCACCCACCGCATGCACCCGGCTCGCAGCCCGGCCCGCCGCCCGGGGGGTATGCGCCCGGAGGCGCCCCGCCCGCTCCGTACGATCCGGCGGCGCAGGGGAACGCCGGGGCGTACGGCCAGGCCGCGTTCGCCTCTCCCCCGCCCGTCAGCGCGGGCCCGGTCCCCGTCGTACCCGCACCGCCCGGCCGCCCGCCCGGCTCGCAGGACAGCCCGGCGGACCCCCCCGAGACGGGCTCCGCATGACGCCCCGGAACACGCCCACGACGCCTACGACCAGCACGCCCGCGCCGTCCCGGGCCCCGGCTCCCACAGCGACGAACGTCCCCGCCCCTTCGGCCACGGCGTCCCCGCGCTCCTCGGGCCCGGCCGCGTCCGCGAACGCCCCGGACGCCGGGGCCGTGCCCGGGATGCGTACGGCCGAACGGTTGCTGGGCGAGTTGCGCGGGGAGATCGCGCGGGCCGACTCCAAGGCGTCCGTACTGGTGGCGGCGCTGGGGCTGACGGCCGGGGTGTTCACCGGGCTGCTGTCCGGGCACAACTGGTCGCCGGATGAGCTGTCCGCCCCCGGAGCCGTCGTGTGGTGGACCGGAACCGGCTCGCTGGCGTTGTCACTGGGCGCGCTGCTGCTCGCCGTCCTCCCCCGCTACCAGGGCACCTGGGCGGCGGGCCGGCCGCTGTGCTACTTCGGCGACATCCAGCGAGCGGCCCGCCAGGGCCGCCTGGCCGAGGCGCTCGCCGACACCGACCGCGACCCCGCCGCCGGACTGCTGGCGGCGCTCACCGAGACCAGCCGCATCGCCGCGTGCAAGCACCGGTGGATCCGCACCGGCCTGCTCGCCTTCTGCGCGGGCGCCCTCCTGCTGCCCGCCGCCCCACTCATCGGCTGACGCCACCGCACTCCCAAGGAGCCCCGTTCCATGTCCCAGTCCCCGGACCCGGCCGTGCCGCCGCCCGGTCCCTCCCACCCCACCGCCGAACCACCCCGGTACGACACCACCGGCCCGGCCCTCCCGTACCCGGGTGCCACCCCGCCGCAGTACCCGGCCGCACCCGTCCCGGGGCCTTCCTACCCAGCCGCACCCCCACCGGCGCCCGCGTATCCCGACGCCCACAGCGGTGCCGCGCCCCACCCGGCCGCCTCCCCCACCACAACCCCGCCGTACCCGGACGCAGCCACGGGCGCACCCGGGTACCCCAGTGCCTCCATGGATGCACCCGCGTACCCGGGTCCGGGTGACTCCTTGGGGGCGCCCGCGTACCCCGGTGCCTCCGCAGGCGCACCCGCGTACCCGGGCAACTCCGTGGGCGCGCCCCCGTACTCCAGCGCTTCCGCAGGCGCACCGCCGTACCCGGACGCTGCCTCCTCCGCGGGTGCGCCCGCGTACCCGGGTGCCTCCGCCGAGCCGCCCGGGTACCCGGGCGGCTCGGCGGGCGCGCCCGCGTACCCCAACGCCTCCACGGACGTACCGCCGTACCCCGGCACCACCGCCGCCTCGTCCACGGGCCCGGCCCACCAGGCGGCCTCGACCGCAGCCCCGCCGTACCCCGGCACCACCGCCGCCTCGTCCACGGGCCCGGCCCACCAGGCGGCCTCCACCGCAGCCCCGCCGTACCCCGGCACCTCCGCCGCGACGGCCCCGCCGCCGTATCCCGCCGCCTCCTCCACCACAGCCCCGCCGCACCCCAACGCCCCCGCCGGCCCGCCCCCTCACCCCGGCGCCCACCCCCTCACCGCCGGCGCCGCGTCCAGCCATCCCGGCGGCGCACAGCCGTACCCGGGCGGCGCCCAGCCGTACCCCGGTACCGGACCCGGGCATCCGGCAGGCGGCCCCGCCTACCCGGGAACCGCGCCCGCCCACCCCCAGGCCGCCACTCCCCCGCCGCCGGGCGTGCCGTCCCAGGCACCGTTCGGCGCCGCAAGCGTCGCGGGCGCCACGGGTGCCGGGATGGCCGCGCCCGCGGCGCCGCCCGTGCCGGAGCCCTCCGTCGCGCCCGACGACCTCGACTACCGGCACCGCGGGTCACGCGTCCTCGTCGCCGAGCACCAGCGCGGGGCCGATGCGACCGCGATCGGGCGGCTGGCCGTGCAGGTACCGGGGTTCCTGGTCAGCCTGGCCGTGGTCAGCTCGATCGCGCTCGGCATGTTCGGCGACGTCGCCGGGACGATCGTCCTGCTGGCCTGGCTCGCCAGCGGCGCCCTCGTCTTCCACCGCCCGACCGAACTCGCCTTCGCCCGGCACGTCCTCAAGCTCCGCCCGCCGACCCCGGACGAGCGCGCCCGCCTGGAACCGGTCTGGCGCGAGGTGACCGCGCGCGCCGGCGTCGAGGCGCACACCTACGAACTCATGGTGGAGAACAGCGACGAGCTGAACGCCGTGGCCGCCGCCGGACACGTCGTCGGTGTCACCACCTACTCCCTGAACCGCATCCCCAGCAGCAACCTCGCCGCCGTACTCGCCCATGAACTCGGCCACCACACCGGCGGCCACGCCTGGGCGGGCCTGCTCGGCTACTGGTACTCGCTGCCCGGACGCGTCGCGTGGGCGTTCATGCGGGGCATGGCCCGGATCGCGCTCGCCGTCTCCCGCGTCTTCTCCCTCGCCGCGACCGGCTTCCTGTACCTGTTCCTCGGCATCACGGTCGTCGCCGGCTTCCTCACCATGTGGTACGTCACCATCCCGCTGGTCGCCGCCCCCTACCTCCTCGCCCACATGGGCCGCCGCGGCGAACTCCGCGCCGACCAGCAGGCCGCCGAACTCGGCTTCGCCCGCCATCTGGCCGAAGTGCTGCACCACTTCCAGACGGAGGAGGCAGCGGCGAGGGCGGCCGCCGAGGCCCAGGGGCAGAAACTCCAGGACCCCGGCACCCTGTCCCGCCTGCTGTCCAGCCACCCCGACCACCACACCCGGCTCACCGCCCTGGAGCCGTATCTGCGCCTGCACCGCTGACCGGTGGCGGACGTCTTGTGCGGCGGCTCCTGGTGAGGCCGCCCCGCGGGCCGGGTGCCCGAGCCGTCCGACCAACGCCGAAGGGCGGCCACCCCTCGCGGGGTGACCGCCCTTCGGTCATGCTGCTCGCTTACTGGTTGTACGGACCGTAGTCGTAGTCCTCCAGCGGAACGGCCTGGCCGGAGCCGGTGCCGAACGGCGAGTAGTCGATGTCGTCGTAGCCGACGGCCGAGTACATGGCGGCCTTGGCCTCCTCGGTCGGCTCCACCCGGATGTTGCGGTAGCGGGACAGACCCGTACCGGCCGGGATGAGCTTACCGATGATGACGTTCTCCTTGAGGCCGATGAGGCTGTCGGACTTGGCGTTGATCGCCGCGTCCGTCAGGACTCGGGTCGTCTCCTGGAAGGAGGCGGCCGACAGCCAGGATTCCGTCGCCAGCGAGGCCTTGGTGATACCCATGAGCTGCGGACGACCGGAGGCCGGGTGACCGCCCTCCTGGACCACACGACGGTTCTCGGTCTCGAACTTCGAGCGCTCGACCAGCTCGCCGGGCAGCAGCTCGGCGTCACCGGACTCGATGATCGTCACCCGGCGGAGCATCTGCCGGATGATGATCTCGATGTGCTTGTCGTGGATCGACACACCCTGCGAGTTGTAGACCTTCTGGACCTCGCCGACCAGGTGGACCTGGACGGCACGCTGGCCCAGGATGCGCAGCACGTCGTGCGGGTTGGTGGCACCCACGGTGAGCTTCTGGCCCACCTCGACGTGGTCGCCCTCGCTGACCAGGAGCCGGGCACGCTTCGAGATCGGGTACGCCGTCTCGTCGCTGCCGTCGTCCGGGGTGACGACGATCTTCTTGGTCTTCTCGGTCTCCTCGATCCGCACGCGGCCGGAGGCCTCGGAGATCGGGGCGACACCCTTCGGGGTACGGGCCTCGAAGAGCTCGACGACACGCGGCAGACCCTGGGTGATGTCGTCACCGGCCACACCACCGGTGTGGAAGGTACGCATCGTCAGCTGGGTACCGGGCTCACCGATGGACTGGGCGGCGATGATGCCGACCGCCTCACCGATGTCGACCAGCTTGCCGGTGGCCAGCGAACGGCCGTAGCACATGGCGCAGGTGCCGACGTGGGACTCGCAGGTCAGGATCGAGCGGGTCTTGACCTCCTCGACACCGTGGTGCACGAGCTGGTCGATCAGCACGTCGCCCAGGTCCACGTTGGCCGGCGCGATCACCTTGCCGTCGATGACGACGTCCTCGGCGAGCATACGGGCGTAGACGCTGGTCTCGACGTCGTCGGCCTTGCGCAGCACGCCGTCGGCGTCGCGCGAGGCGATCCGCAGCTTCAGACCGCGCTCGGTGCCGCAGTCCTCCTCGCGGATGATGACGTCCTGCGAGACGTCCACCAGACGACGGGTGAGGTAACCCGAGTCGGCGGTACGCAGGGCGGTGTCCGCCAGACCCTTACGGGCACCGTGCGTGGAGATGAAGTACTCCAGCACGGAGAGGCCCTCACGGAAGGACGCCTTGATCGGACGCGGGATGGTCTCGTTCTTCGCGTTCGACACCAGACCACGCATACCGGCGATCTGCCGCATCTGCATCATGTTTCCTCGGGCACCCGAGTCAACCATCATGAAGATGGGGTTCGTCTTGGGGAAGTTCTCGTTCATCGCCTCGGCGACCTCGTTGGTCGCCTTGGTCCAGATCGCGATGAGCTCCTGAGTGCGCTCTTCCTTGGTGATCAGACCGCGCTCGTACTGCTTCTGGACCTTCTCGTCCTGCGCCTCGTAGCCGCGGACGATCTCCTTCTTCGCCTCGGGAACGACGACGTCGGAGATGGCGACGGTGACACCGGAACGGGTCGCCCAGTAGAAGCCGGCCGCCTTCAGGTTGTCGAGCGTCGCCGCCACGATGACCTTCGGGTAGCGCTCGGCGAGGTCGTTGACGATCTCGGAGAGCTGCTTCTTGCCCACCGAGTAGTCGACGAACGGGTAGTCCTCGGGCAGCAGCTCGTTGAAGAGCGCACGGCCCAGGGTCGTCCGCAGACGGAACGAGTCACCCTGCTGCCACTCCGGCTCGCCCTCCTCCTGCGCCGGCGGGGTCCAGCCGCGCGGCGGGATGGTGCCCACCGGGAAGCGGATGTCCACAGCCGACTGCAGCGCCAGCTCGCCGGCGTCGAACGCCATGATCGCCTCGGCCGTGGAGCCGAAGGAACGGCCCTCGCCCTTGGTGTCACGCAGCTCGCCGTCGGTGGTGAGGAAGAACAGACCGAGGACCATGTCCTGGGTCGGCATCGTCACCGGGCGGCCGTCGGCCGGCTTGAGGATGTTGTTCGAGGACAGCATCAGGATGCGGGCCTCGGCCTGCGCCTCCGCGGACAGCGGCAGGTGCACGGCCATCTGGTCACCGTCGAAGTCCGCGTTGAACGCGGTGCAGACGAGCGGGTGGATCTGGATGGCCTTGCCCTCGACCAGCTGCGGCTCGAAGGCCTGGATGCCGAGGCGGTGCAGGGTGGGCGCACGGTTCAGCAGAACCGGGTGCTCGGCGATGACCTCTTCGAGGACGTCGTACACGACCGTGCGGCCGCGCTCGACCATCCGCTTGGCGCTCTTGATGTTCTGCGCGTGGTTCAGGTCGACCAGGCGCTTCATCACGAACGGCTTGAAGAGCTCCAGCGCCATCGCCTTCGGCAGACCGCACTGGTGCAGCTTCAGCTGCGGGCCGACGACGATCACGGAACGCGCGGAGTAGTCCACACGCTTACCGAGCAGGTTCTGACGGAAGCGGCCCTGCTTGCCCTTCAGCATGTCGCTGAGGGACTTCAGGGGGCGGTTGCCGGGGCCCGTCACCGGGCGGCCGCGACGACCGTTGTCGAAGAGGGCGTCAACAGCCTCCTGAAGCATGCGCTTCTCGTTGTTGACGATGATCTCCGGGGCACCGAGGTCCAGGAGCCTCTTCAGACGGTTGTTGCGGTTGATCACACGGCGGTACAGGTCGTTCAGGTCGGAGGTCGCGAAGCGGCCACCGTCCAGCTGCACCATCGGACGCAGGTCCGGCGGGATGACCGGCACGCAGTCGAGCACCATGCCCTTGGGGCTGTTGGACGTCTGCAGGAACGCGGAGACGACCTTCAGGCGCTTGAGCGCACGGGTCTTCTTCTGGCCCTTGCCGGTGCGGATGATCTCGCGGAGGCGCTCGGCCTCCTCGTCGAGGTCGAAGGACTCCAGGCGCTTCTGCAGCGCCGCGGCACCCATCGAGCCGTCGAAGTACGTGCCGAAGCGGTCGCGCAGCTCGCGGTAGAGCAGCTCGTCGCCCTCGAGGTCCTGGACCTTGAGGTTCTTGAACCGGGTCCACACCTCGTCGAGACGGTCGATCTCGCGCTGCGCACGGTCGCGCAGCTGCTTCATCTCACGCTCGGCACCCTCGCGCACCTTGCGGCGCACGTCGGCCTTGGCGCCCTCGGCCTCCAGCTCGGCCAGGTCGGTCTCGAGCTTCTTGGCCCGGGCCTCCAGGTCGGCGTCACGGCGCTGCTCGATCTGCTGGCGCTCGACGGAGACATGGGCCTCCAGCGAGGGCAGGTCGCGCGTACGGCGCTCCTCGTCGACGTACGTGATCATGTACGCCGCGAAGTAGATGACCTTCTCCAGGTCCTTCGGGGCCAGGTCGAGCAGGTAGCCCAGACGTGACGGGACGCCCTTGAAGTACCAGATGTGGGTGACGGGGGCGGCCAGCTCGATGTGGCCCATCCGCTCACGGCGCACCTTGGCGCGCGTGACCTCGACGCCACAGCGCTCGCAGATGATGCCCTTGAAGCGGACGCGCTTGTACTTGCCGCAGTAGCACTCCCAGTCCCGGGTGGGGCCGAAGATCTTCTCGCAGAAGAGCCCGTCCTTTTCCGGCTTGAGGGTGCGGTAGTTGATGGTCTCGGGCTTCTTGACCTCGCCGTGGCTCCACTGACGGATGTCGTCAGCGGTGGCCAGGCCGATCCGGAGCTCGTCGAAGAAGTTGACGTCGAGCACTATGCGTCAATCCCTCTCAGGGTCGTAAGTCTGTGGTCTGAAACGGGGGCCTGGGGGTCGGCGGGCCCTGGTGGGTACAGGGCCCGCCGGACTCCCGTCAGACCTCTTCGACGCTGCTCGGCTCGCGCCGGGACAGGTCGATGCCGAGCTCCTCCGCAGCGCGGAAGACATCCTCGTCGGTGTCACGCATCTCGATGGACATACCGTCGCTGGACAGCACCTCCACGTTCAGGCAGAGCGACTGCATCTCCTTGATGAGCACCTTGAAGGACTCGGGGATGCCGGGCTCCGGGATGTTCTCGCCCTTGACGATGGCCTCGTAGACCTTCACGCGGCCGGTGACGTCGTCGGACTTGATGGTCAGCAGCTCCTGGAGCGCGTACGCGGCGCCGTAGGCCTCGAGGGCCCACACCTCCATCTCGCCGAAGCGCTGGCCACCGAACTGCGCCTTACCACCCAGCGGCTGCTGGGTGATCATCGAGTACGGACCGGTCGAGCGGGCGTGCAGCTTGTCGTCGACCAGGTGGTGCAGCTTCAGGATGTACATGAAGCCGACCGAGATCGGGTCCGGGAACGGCTCACCGCTACGGCCGTCGAACAGCCGCGCCTTGCCGGTGGGGAGCACCATGCGCTCGCCGTCGCGGTTCGGGATGGTGTGCTGCAGCAGACCCGCGAGCTCGTCCTCGCGCGCACCGTCGAAGACGGGGGTCGCGACGTTGGTGCCCGGGTCGACCTGGTCGGCGCCGATCGCCTGGAGGCGCTGCGCCCACTCGTCCGCGAGGCCGGAGACGTCCCAGCCGCGGCTGGCGAGCCAGCCGAGGTGGATCTCCAGGACCTGTCCCGGGTTCATTCGGGACGGCACACCCAGCGGGTTCAGGATGATGTCGACCGGGGTGCCGTCCTCCAGGAACGGCATGTCCTCGATCGGCAGGATCTTGGAGATGACACCCTTGTTGCCGTGGCGGCCGGCGAGCTTGTCACCGTCGGTGATCTTGCGCTTCTGCGCGACGTAGACGCGCACCAGCTGGTTCACACCGGGGGGAAGCTCGTCGCCCTCCTCGCGGTCGAAGACGCGGACGCCGATGACCTTGCCGGTCTCGCCGTGCGGCACCTTCAGCGAGGTGTCACGGACCTCACGGGCCTTCTCGCCGAAGATCGCGCGCAGCAGGCGCTCCTCGGGGGTCAGCTCGGTCTCGCCCTTCGGGGTCACCTTGCCGACGAGGATGTCGCCGGCGATGACCTCGGCACCGATGCGGATGATGCCGCGCTCGTCGAGGTCGGCGAGGACCTCCTCGGAGACGTTCGGGATGTCCCGGGTGATCTCCTCGGGGCCGAGCTTGGTGTCACGGGCGTCGACCTCGTGCTCCTCGATGTGGATCGAGGAGAGGACGTCGTCCTGCACGAGGCGCTGCGACAGGATGATCGCGTCCTCGTAGTTGTGACCCTCCCACGGCATGAACGCCACGAGCAGGTTCTTGCCGAGGGCCATCTCGCCGTTCTGGGTGGCGGGACCGTCGGCGAGCACCTGGCCCGTGATGATCCGGTCGCCCTCGTTGACGATGACCTTCTGGTTGACCGAGGTGCCCTGGTTGGACCGGGAGAACTTGGCCAGGCGGTACGTGATGTACGTGCCGTCGTCGTTGGCGGTGGTGATGTAGTCCGCGGAGACCTCCTGGACCACACCGTCCTTCTCGGCCTTGACCACGTCGCCGGCGTCGACCGCGGAGCGGTACTCCATGCCGGTGCCGACGAGCGGCGCCTCGGACTTAATCAGCGGCACGGCCTGACGCATCATGTTCGCGCCCATGAGGGCACGGTTGGCGTCGTCGTGCTCGAGGAACGGGATCATCGCGGTCGCGACCGACACCATCTGGCGCGGCGAGACGTCCATGTAGTCCACGTCGTCACCGGCGACGTAGTCGACCTCGCCGCCACGGCGGCGGACGAGGACGCGGTTCTCGGCGAAGCGCAGGTCGTCCGTCAGGGTGGCGTTGGCCTGCGCGATGACGAAGCGGTCCTCCTCGTCGGCGGTCAGGTAGTCCACCTCGTCGGTGACCTGGCCGTCGACGACCTTGCGGTACGGGGTCTCGACGAAACCGAACGCGTTGACCCGGCCGTACGAGGCGAGCGAGCCGATCAGACCGATGTTCGGGCCTTCCGGCGTCTCGATCGGGCACATGCGGCCGTAGTGCGAGGGGTGCACGTCACGGACCTCGAAGCCGGCCCGCTCACGGGAGAGACCACCCGGGCCCAGCGCGGACAGACGACGCTTGTGCGTCAGCCCGGAGAGCGGGTTGTTCTGGTCCATGAACTGGGACAGCTGGCTGGTGCCGAAGAACTCCTTGATGGAGGCGACGACCGGCCGGATGTTGATCAGGGTCTGCGGCGTGATCGCCTCGACGTCCTGAGTCGTCATGCGCTCGCGGACCACGCGCTCCATACGCGCCAGACCCGTACGGACCTGGTTCTGGATGAGCTCGCCGACGCTGCGCAGACGACGGTTGCCGAAGTGGTCGATGTCGTCGGTCTCGACGACGATCGTCTCGCCGCTGTCACCGGTCGTCTCGGCCTCACCGGCGTGCAGCTTCACCAGGTACTTGATCGTCGAGATGACGTCCTCGACGGTCAGGATGCCCGCGTCGAGCGGAGCGTCCGCACCCAGCTTCTTGTTGACCTTGTAGCGGCCGACCTTGGCGAGGTCGTAGCGCTTGGGGTTGAAGTACAGGTTCTCCAGAAGCGTCTGCGCGGCCTCACGCGTGGGGGGCTCGCCCGGACGCAGCTTGCGGTAGATGTCGAGCAGCGCGTCGTCCTGGCCCTGGGTGTGGTCCTTCTCCAGGGTGGCGCGCATCGACTCGTACTCGCCGAACTCCTCGAGGATCTGCTCGTTGGTCCAGCCGAGCGCCTTCAGGAGGACGGTGACGGACTGCTTGCGCTTGCGGTCGATGCGGACACCGACCATGTCGCGCTTGTCGATCTCCATCTCCAGCCAGGCACCCCGGGACGGGATGATCTTGGCCGAGAAGATGTCCTTGTCGGACGTCTTGTCGATGCTGGAGTCGAAGTAGACACCGGGCGAACGGACCAGCTGCGACACCACGACACGCTCGGTGCCGTTGATGACGAAGGTGCCCTTGTTCGTCATGAGCGGGAAGTCGCCCATGAAGACGGTCTGGGACTTGATCTCGCCGGTCTCGTTGTTGGTGAACTCCGCCGTGACGAAGAGCGGGGCGGCGTACGTGAAGTCGCGCTCCTTGCACTCGTCGATCGAGTTCTTCGGCGGTTCGAAGCGGTGGTCGCGGAACGTCAGCGACATCGACCCGGAGAAGTCCTCGATCGGGGAGATCTCCTCGAAGATCTCCTCGAGGCCGGACTTGGTGGGGACGTCCTGACCGGACTCCAGAGCCGCCTCGACGCGAGCCTTCCACGCGTCGTTGCCGAGCAGCCAGTCAAAGCTCTCGGTTTGCAGCGCGAGAAGGTTCGGAACCTCGAGGGGCTCCTTGATCTTTGCAAAGGAGATGCGCAGCGGGGCGGTGCTGGCGCCGTTGTTCGTATTCGCGGTCGAGGCGTTGCGCGAGGCGGCCAAGAGGGGGTCCTTCCGAGGGCTCGGACTCACTACGCGCGTGCCGGTCCCCCGCCGGCGAGCGACGGCAGGCTGAGCCAGATCTGACTAAAAGGCCAGGTCAGGACTCATCCGATCGACGATGCTCAGGCGAGGGCATGCCCCTGGTGACGGGCAGGGGACAGCTAACAGGCAGCGCAAAGGGTCAGTGTAGCCAGTTGGCACACTGATGTCCAGTGCGGGTTTTGCGAGACCCTCGTTGTCGTCACCGCCTGCGGCATGTCTGCCCTCAACGCACGTTGATACTGCCCTCTTCGCCGTCGATCCATGCCTCGGATTGGATCCTTGTGACGACGCGTCCTGAGAATTGCGCGCTGCGTGCGGTTCGTCAAGGCCCCCCTTGCCCGAACCGGATACTGCCCTCGTCACTCGCAGCCTGTCACCAGGGGCGCTGAGGCACGACGATGATCACCATACCCGTCACGGTGGCGCGTGCAAGGCAGCCGCCCGCGACCCTCGGAAACGCCGAAGAGCGACCACCCGGATGGATGATCGCCCTTCGGTGCGTTCGCGTTACAGCCCCAGGGGGCCGCGTTCAGCGCGCGTGAGTCCTCGGCGGACCCGAGAGGTCTTACTTGACCTCGACGGAGGCGCCGGCGGCCTTGAGGGACTCGGCGGCCTTCTCGGCGGCGTCCTTGGCGACCTTCTCGAGGACGGGCTTCGGGGCGCCGTCCACGAGGTCCTTGGCCTCCTTCAGACCCAGGGAGGTCAGCTCACGCACGACCTTGATGACCTGGATCTTCTTGTCGCCGGCACCGGTGAGGATGACGTCGAACTCGTCCTTCTCCTCCTCGGCCTCGGCGGCAGCGGCCGGACCGGCCGGGCCGGCAACGGCGACCGCGGCGGCGGCGGTGACGTCGAACTTCTCCTCGAAGGCCTTCACGAACTCGGAGAGCTCGATGAGGGTCATCTCCTCGAACTGGGCAAGCAGCTCGTCCTGGGTGAGCTTCGCCATGATGGCGGTCCTTCCACTAAATCGGCAGGTGCCGGATGTACTGGGTGAGGCGGGCGTACGTCGGGCCCGCATCGACCCTCACCTCACGCGGCGAGGATCGGAAAGCGAGCCGAATTACTCGGCACCGCCCTGCTCGTCCTGCTTGGCACGAAGCGCGTCCACGGTGCGGACGAGCTTCGACGGCAGCGCCTGGAAGACGGAGGCAGCCTGGGACTGCTTCCCCTTGAAGGCACCGGCCAGCTTGGAGAGCAGAACCTCGCGGGACTCGAGGTCCGCAAGCTTCTTGATCTCGTCGGCGCTGAGCGCCTTGCCGTCAAGGACACCGCCCTTGATGACGAGATTCGGGTTGTCCTTGGCGAAGTCGCGCAGACCCTTCGCCGACTCCACCGGGTCACCGGTGACGAAGGCGACGGCCGTCGGACCAGCGAAGAGCTGGTCGTCCAGCGTGATCCCGGCCTCGTTGGCCGCAATCTTGGTCAGCGTGTTCTTCACCACGGCGTACTGGGCGTTCTCACCGAGCGAACGACGCAGCGTCTTGAGCTGCGCCACGGTGAGACCGCGGTACTCGGTCAGCACAGCGGCGCTGGAGCTGCGGAACTTGTCCGTCAGCTCGGCAACCGCAGCAGCCTTGTCGGGCCTCGCCATAGAGTCTCGGCCTCCTTCCGGGTGATTCGGACCGCGCGGACCCGAAGGAGGACTGGGGAAAACGAAACGCCCCGGGCGCAGGCGCACGGGGCGGACTCGACCGGGGCACACGCGCGTCGGCGCGCACTCCGGGAGTTCTTCCACAGTCACCTGCGCGGGTCGCCCGCATTTTCAGCGGATCCTTCGGCCACCACGCCCTCGTACGAGCGCGCGGCAACGACCAGCGGTCTTTGGCTTCGGTAGGAGAGTACGTGAACGGCTCCCCGTCAGGCAAATCGGCCCGTACGGGGCCGGCCGCGGGCGTCCCGCCGAGAGGACGTGCCTCTGGGGACGAGCCCGGGCCGCTCCCCGGCGCCGCGCTCAGGAGGACGCGCCGGTGCCGCTCCCGGTCCCCGTGCCCCCGAGCGTGGAGCCCTGCTTCTTCAGCAGGTCCTTGAAGTCCTCGGTGTCGCCCGCCGGGGGCCGCTGGGCGGAGACCTGCACGCCGTAGTCGGTGTAGTAGGCGGTCTGGGACATCTCCCCCATGGCCATCCGCGCCTTGCAGGACTGCTTGACCAGCAGGTTCTGGTCGTCGACCCAGATGTCGACGCGCTCCGTGCTCACCCCGGCCGCGGTGAGCTGCTTCTTCAGGTCCGCGAGCTGGTCCGCGGGGAGGTGGGAGCTCTTGCCGACGAGGTCGGCGACGTCGACCGTGCCCGCGTAGTGGGTGGTGTGCCGGCCGCGCACGGTGGCCTCACCGGCCTTCTTGACGTCGCCGGAGGCCAGCAGCAGCTTCACCGACTGGTTCGGGGTGTTGTTGCGCATCTGGTCCTTCAGGAAGGCTCCGGAGCCGCCGGCGACCCCGGCGAGGTCCGCGTACCCGTACCGGAGCCAGTGCTTGCCGCCCGCCTGCTGGGCGAACCGCTCGCCCATGCGCGCGTAGAAGGCGTCGGGCAGGTACCGGGCCTCCATCGAGGTGCTGCCCACCCGGCGCATCGTCTCGGCCATGGTGCCGCCGGTGTACGCGATGGTGAGGTCGCCGGTGAGGCCGTGGCTCCAGCCCACGGTGCCGTGCGCCTTCATCGACATCATGGTGCCGATGCTGGTCGTCATCTCGACCCGGGCGGAGTCGGCCCGGTCGGTCGACCGCTCGGCGGAGCGCAGGGCGGCGACGGGGCTGACATGCGTGACGCCCTGGCCGGCCGTGCCTCTGCCGGAGCCCCCGGAGGATCCCGAGGAGCAGGCGGCCACGCCCGTCAGCGCGGTCACCACCGCGATCGAGAGCGTCACCCGGCGCACGGTCGTGCTGGTCATACGTCCCACCCCTATGCGATTGCTGTGCACCGCACGCTAGCGCAGGCCACTGACGCCCGTGGGCGAAATCGCACAGGAAATCGCACAGAAAGGGGACGGGCCCCGCACCTCGGAAGGTGCGGGGCCCGTCGTCCGACTGGGCGAGCCTCAGGCTCAGACCGCGGCCGGGTCCTCCTCGACGAGGAGGTTGCGGGTGCGGTTCGAGTCGACCGGGATGCCGGGGCCCATCGTGGTGCTGATGGCGGCCTTCTTGATGTAGCGACCCTTGGCGGCGGACGGCTTCAGACGGAGGATCTCCTCCAGCGCGGCGCCGTAGTTCTCCACCAGCTTGCTGTCGTCGAACGACGTCTTGCCGATGATGAAGTGGAGGTTCGCGTGCTTGTCGACGCGGAACTCGATCTTGCCGCCCTTGATGTCGGTGACGGCCTTGGCCACGTCCGGGGTCACGGTGCCGGTCTTGGGGTTCGGCATGAGACCACGGGGACCGAGCACGCGGCCGAGGCGGCCGACCTTGCCCATGAGGTCCGGGGTGGCGACGACGGCGTCGAAGTCCAGACGGCCCTTCGCCACCTCGTCGATCAGTTCGTCGGAGCCGACGATGTCGGCGCCCGCGGCCTCCGCGGCCGCAGCACGGTCACCGGTCGCGAAGACCAGGACCCGGGCGGTCTTGCCGGTGCCGTGCGGCAGGTTCACGGTGCCACGGACCATCTGGTCGGCCTTGCGCGGGTCGACACCCAGACGGAAGGCGACCTCGACGGTGCCGTCGAACTTGGTCGTGGAGGTCTCCTTGGCGAGACGGACAGCCTCGAGCGGGGCGTACAGCTTCTCCCGGTCGATCTTGTTGTCCGCAGCCTTGAGAGCCTTGCTGCGCTTGCTCACTACTGCTCCTGTGGGTTCTGAAAGGAGTCGTGGTACGGGCCGAGCAGGCCCTTCCACGTGCGACAGCGACGCTGCCGCGAGATGTTCTGCGAAGGTGGGGCTCAGCCCTCGACCGTGACGCCCATGGAACGGGCGGTGCCGGCGATGATCTTCGCGGCGGCGTCCAGGTCGTTGGCGTTGAGGTCGGGCATCTTCGTCGTGGCGATCTCGCGGACCTGCGCCTCGGTGATCTTGGCGACCTTGGTCTTGTGCGGCTCGCCGGAGCCCTTCTCGATGCCCGCGGCCTTGAGGATCATCTTGGCGGCCGGCGGCGTCTTGGTCACGAAGGTGAAGGAACGGTCCTCGTAGACCGTGATCTCCACCGGGATGACCCAGCCACGCTGCGACTCGGTCGCGGCGTTGTAGGCCTTGCAGAACTCCATGATGTTGACGCCGTGCTGACCCAGCGCGGGGCCGACCGGCGGGGCCGGGTTGGCCGCGCCGGCCTGGATCTGGAGCTTGATGAGCCCCGTGACCTTCTTCTTCTTGGGAGGCATAGCTCTCTCCGGGTCCTTAGTGAGAGTGGTCCGCCGCCGTCCGGGAGGTGATCAGGGCGTGATCGCCCGGATCATCCGGATGGAGGCATACCGCACAACGATAACGGGTATGGATGCGCGGCCAAAAACCGAGCAGGTCAGACCGGCATTCGCAGCCCGTCTGACCTGGTCGGAAGTACTCGGTCCGGAAGAACCTCAGTTCTTCTGGATCTGGTCGAAGGAGAGCTCGACCGGCGTCTCGCGGCCGAAGATCTCCACCAGGCCCTTGACCTTCTTCGAGTCCGGGTTGATCTCGTTGATGGTCGCCTGGAGCGTGGCGAACGGGCCGTCGGTGACGGTGACCGAGTCGCCGACCTCGAAGTCCAGCACCTGGACCTCGACCTTGCGCTGCGGGGCCGGCTTGCCCTCGGCCTCGGCGGCCTCGCGGGCGGCCTTCTCCTCGGCCTCCGGGGCGAGCATCTTGACGATCTCGTCCAGGGACAGCGGGTACGGGTCGTAGGCGTTGCCGACGAAGCCGGTGACGCCCGGGGTGTTGCGGACGACGCCCCAGGACTCGTTCGTCAGGTCCATGCGGACGAGGACGTAACCGGGCAGCTTGTTCTGCCGGACGGTCTTGCGCTCGCCGTTCTTGATCTGGACGATCTCTTCCTCGGGCACCTCGGCCTGGTAGATGAAGTCCTCGACGTTGAGCGAGACGGCGCGCTGCTCCAGGTTGGCCTTCACACGCTTCTCGTAGCCGGCGTAGGTGTGGATGACGTACCACTCGCCGGGCAGCACGCGCAGTTCCTGGCGGAGCTTCTCGATCGGGTCGAGCTCCTCCTCCGGCTCCTGCTCGGCGACTGCCTCCTCGGCGACCTCGTCCTCGTCCACGATGTGGAGGGCGGCCTCCTCGGCGGGCTCGCCCGCAGCGGCCTCGGCAGCCTCGGCCTCGTCGACCTCGTCCGCGCCCTCGATGATGTCGAGCTCGTCGTCCACGGACTCGACATCCACAGGCTCGACGGCTTCCCCGCGAGGCTCGGTGGCGTCGTTCAGGTTCGGGTCAGACACGGTGGCTGCTTCTTCCTGGATACATAGGGGTGGAACATGCGAAAACGGGCGCCGGGATCCACGGCGCCCTTCGCTCTTGGCTCAGCCGAAAACGTACTTGGCCGCGTGGTTGAGCCCATAGTCAATCACGGTCACCAGGGCGATCATGATGGCAACGAAGAAGATCACCACGGTCGTGTACGACGTGAGCTGGCCGCGCGTGGGCCAGACGACCTTGCGCAGTTCCGCGATGATCTGACGGTAGAAGAGACCGAGGCGCTTCAGCGGGCCCTTCTTGCCCCGCTTGCCGCCCTTGCGGGCCTTCTTCTCCTGCAACTCGTCCTGGGCATCAGGCGTGTCGATGGAGCCCACGGCGTCCGTCATTACGTCCTCACCTGATTCCGGGTCGTGGCCGTGCCGCGCCCGGTCGGAGCCGCACGGCGGTGCATTGCTGTACGTACATGCGCACACATCCCTGGCGAAGGTGTGTGTAGCAGGGCCGGAGGGACTTGAACCCCCAACCGCCGGTTTTGGAGACCGGTGCTCTACCAATTGAGCTACGACCCTCTGTGTGTCCCCCAACGTACCGCATCCGACCGGATGCTCGGTGTGCACCGGGTGCGGTTGCGGCTGCTGAAGGCCAACGAGGTGAGAGTGTACGTGGTTCGGGGCCGGTCGTCGAACAGAAAGCGCCCGTCGGGGGCCGCCCGGCGGAAGATCGCCCAGCCCGGCGCCCGGATCCGGACGGTTGTTCTGGGGTTCGACCCGTCCTGTTCAGTCTGTGAAACCCGCGTGCCGGGTGCGTTTCCGGTCTGAAACCATGGACGGCATGAGCGCTGCAACCCCTCCCACCGAGCGCCGGGTCTCCGCCCGAGTCGGCGCGATCTCCGAGTCCGCCACCCTCGCCGTGGACGCCAAGGCGAAGGCCCTGAAGGCCGCCGGGCGTCCGGTGATCGGCTTCGGCGCCGGTGAGCCCGACTTCCCGACTCCCGACTACATCGTCGAGGCCGCGATCGAGGCCTGCAAGAACCCGAAGTACCACCGGTACACCCCGGCCGGCGGTCTGCCCGAGCTGAAGTCCGCGATCGCCACGAAGACGCTGCGCGACTCCGGCTGGGAGCCCGACGTCTCCCAGATCCTGGTCACCAACGGCGGTAAGCAGGCCATCTACGAGGCCTTCGCCGCGATCCTCGACCCGGGCGACGAGGTCATCGTGCCGGCGCCGTACTGGACGACGTACCCGGAGTCGATCCGCCTGGCCGGTGGCGTCCCGGTGGAGGTCGTCGCGGACGAGACCACCGGCTACCGCGTCAGCGTGGAGCAGCTGGAGGCCGCGCGCACGGAGAAGACCAAGGTCGTCCTCTTCGTGTCGCCGTCCAACCCGACCGGCGCGGTGTACTCCGAGGCCGAGACGGAGGCCGTCGGCCGCTGGGCCCTGGAGCACGGCCTGTGGGTGCTCACCGACGAGATCTACGAGCACCTGGTCTACGGCGACGCCGTCTCCGTGTCCCTGCCGGCGGTCCTGCCCGAGCTGCGCGACAAGTGCGTCGTGGTCAACGGCGTCGCCAAGACGTACGCCATGACCGGCTGGCGCGTCGGCTGGGTCATCGGCCCGAAGGACGTCGTCAAGGCCGCGACGAACCTCCAGTCGCACGCCACCTCGAACGTGTCGAACGTCGCGCAGGCGGCGGCCCTGGCCGCGGTCTCCGGCGACCTGGAAGCGGTCGCGAAGATGCGTGAGGCCTTCGACCGGCGCCGTAGGACCATCGTGCGGATGCTCAACGAGATCGACGGCGTGGTCTGCCCCGAGCCGGAGGGCGCCTTCTACGCGTACCCGTCGGTGAAGGCCCTGATCGGCAAGGAGATCCGCGGCAAGCGCCCGCAGAACTCGGTCGAGCTCGCCGCGCTCATCCTGGAGGAGGCCGAGGTCGCGGTCGTCCCGGGCGAGGCCTTCGGCACGCCGGGCTACCTCCGGCTGTCGTACGCCCTCGGTGACGAGGACCTGGTGGAGGGCGTGAGCCGGCTCCAGAAGCTGCTGGCGGAGGCGCGGGACTGACGTCCGTCTCCTCGAAGGGAGGGGCAGCGGGCAACCACCCGCCGCCCCTCCCTTCGTCCGTGCCGCTCCTGTGTGCGAGCAAGACCACGAACGGGGAAACGGCTACCGGGAGCCCGGGAACGTACGGCAGGATCCTCGGATGGAGCGTGTACGTGATGTCTCTCAGCTGCCGAAGGCCCATCTGCACCTGCACTTCACCGGGTCGATGCGGCCCACCACCCTGCTGGAACTGGCCGACAAGTACGGCGTACGACTGCCCGAGGCGCTGACCGAGGCGCTGTTCAGCGGGGAGCCGCCGAGACTGCGGGCGACCGACGAGCGGGGCTGGTTCCGCTTCCAGCGGCTGTACGACGCGGCGCGCGCGTGCCTGCGGGAGCCGGAGGACATCCGGCGGCTGGTCCGGGAGGCGGCCGAGGAGGACCTCAACGACGGCTCGGGGTGGCTGGAGATCCAGGTGGACCCGACCTCGTACGCGCCGCGCCTGGGCGGCCTGATCCCGGCGCTGGAGATCATCCTGGACGCGGTGGAGACGGCGTCGCGCGAGACGGGCCTGGGCATGCGGGTCCTGGTGGCCGCCAACCGTATGAAGCACCCGCTGGACGCCCGCACGCTGGCCCGTCTCGCGGTGCGCTACCGGGACCGGGGCGTGGTGGGCTTCGGCCTCTCCAACGACGAACGGCGGGGCATGGCGCGGGACTTCGACCGCGCCTTCGCCATCGCCCGGGACGGCGGGCTGCTCTCGGCCCCGCACGGCGGCGAGCTGACCGGTCCGGCCTCGGTCCGCGACTGCCTGGACGACCTGAGCGCGCACCGGGTGGGGCACGGGGTGCGCGCGGCCGAGGACCCGCGTCTGCTGCGGCGCCTCGCCGAGCGTGGCGTGACCTGCGAGGTCTGCCCCGCGTCGAACGTGGCGCTCGGCGTCTACGAGAAGCCCGAGGACGTCCCGCTGCGCACCCTGTTCGAGGCGGGCGTGCCGATGGCCCTGGGCGCGGACGACCCGCTGCTCTTCGGCTCCCGGCTGGCCGCCCAGTACGACATCGCCCGTCGGCACCACGGCTTCACGGACGAGCAGCTGGCCGAGCTGGCCCGGCAGTCGATCCGCGCCTCGGCGGCGCCGGAGGACATCCGGGCCAAGCTGCTGTCGGGCGTCGACGACTGGCTCGGCACGCCGGTCGGCTGAGGCGGGCGGGGAGTTCGGGCGGCCAGACCCCGGGGGCCCGCGGAACAGGGACGACGGACGGAGGGCGGCCGGGGCGGCGTCCGCGTCCGGCAGACGGCAGGGGGCAGGGGGTGCTAGAGGCTCACGCCCACCGTCACCGGCTCGTTGACCAGGGTGATGCCGAACGCCTCGCGGACCCCGGTGACCACCTCACGGGCCAGCGTGAGCAGGTCCTCGGTGGTGGCCGCCCCGCGGTTGGTGAGGGCGAGGGTGTGCTTGGTGGAGATGCGGGCGGGCCCGGTGCCGTACCCCTTGGTGAAGCCCGCCTTGTCGATCAGCCAGGCCGCCGAGGTCTTGGTGTGCCCCTGTCCCGCCGGGTACGCGGGCGGCTCGACGCCGTCGCCCAGCCGCTCCCCCACACGCGCGCGGAAGGCGTCGAACTCGGCGTCCGTGAGGATCGGGTTGGTGAAGAAGGACCCGGCCGACCAGGTGTCGTGGTCCTCGGGGTCCAGCACCATGCCCTTCCCGGCACGCAGCTTCAGCACGGTCTCGCGCGCGGTGTCGAGCGGCACCCGGTCGCCCGGCTCCACGCCGAGCGCGCGGGCCGTCTCGGCGTACCTGAGGGGCGCGGACAGCCCGTCCGCGTCCTCCAGCAGGAAGCGGACGCGCAGCACCACGTACCGTTCGGGGTCCGCCTTGAAGCGGCTGTGGCGGTAGGAGAAGGCGCACTCCTCGTTGGTGAGGGTCACCGTCTCGCCTGCCCGGCGGTCGTAGGCGACGACCTCGGTGATCGTGGCGGAGACCTCCTGGCCGTACGCCCCGACGTTCTGGATGGGGGTCGCGCCGGCCGAGCCCGGGATGCCGGACAGGCACTCGACGCCCGCGAGTCCGGCCTCGACGGTGCGGGCGACGGCGTCGGCCCACACCTCGCCGGCGGCGAGCTCAAGCGTCGTGCCGGTCAGCTCGAAGCCGGTGGTGGCGATGCGCAGGGCGGTGCCGTCGAAGCCCTTGTCGCCGATGACCAGGTTCGAACCGCCGCCGATGACCAGCAGCGGGACACCGGCGGCGTCGGCCTCGCGGACGGCGTCGATCACCTCGGCGTCGGTCGTCGCGGTGATCAGCCGGGTCGCGGGGCCGCCCAGCCGGAAGGTGGTCAGCGGGGCCAGGGGCGCGTCGTGGAGTTCCTGCACGCGCCCAAGACTACGAGACGACGTCGAAGGCCCCGCTCCCCGGCGCCCGCCGGCCGTGCGGCCCCAGGCGGTCGTACGGCCTGCGGACCGGCCGTACGACCGCCTCGGGCGACTCCGTACGACGGCCCGCGCCGTAGGACCGTCTCAGGCGAGCCGCACGACGGCCCGCGACATGCCCAGCACCTTCTGGCCGCCGCTGGTGGCCGTCAGGTCCACGCGCACGGTGTTGTCGTCGAGCTTGGCCGCCACCTTGCCGCTGACCTCGATCGTGGCGCCCTTGTCGTCGTCCGGGACGACGACGGGCCTGGTGAAGCGGACGCCGTACTCGACGACCGCGCCCGGGTCGCCCGTCCAGTCGGTGACCACGCGGATCGCCTCGGCCATGGTGAACATGCCGTGCGCGATGACGTCCGGCAGCCCGACCTCCTTGGCGAACCGCTCGTTCCAGTGGATGGGGTTGAAATCACCGGAGGCGCCCGCGTACTGGACGAGGGTGGCGCGGGTCACGGGGAAGGTCTGCGCCGGCAGCTCGGTGCCGACCTCGACGTCGGCGTACGAAATCTTCGCCGTCATGGGTTGCTCACGCCTCCTCGGCCGCGCGGGCCACGAGCTTGGTCCAGGCGGTCACGACGTGCTCGCCCGCCTCGTCGTGCACCTCGCCGCGGATGTCCAGGATGTCGTTGCCGGCCAGCGACTTGATCGCCTCGATGGTGGAGGTGACCGCCAGGCGGTCACCGGCGCGCACGGGGCGGGTGTAGGCGAACTTCTGGTCGCCGTGCACCACGCGGCTGTAGTCGAGGCCGAGCTGCGGGTCCTCGACGACCTGTCCCGCGGCCTTGAACGTGATCGCGAACACGAAGGTGGGCGGGGCGATCACGTCGGGGTGGCCGAGCGTCTTGGCGGCCTCCGGGTCCGTGTAGGCCGGGTTGGCGTCCCCCACGGCCTCCGCGAACTCCCGGATCTTCTCCCGGCCCACCTCGTAGGGGGCGGTGGGCGGGTAGGACCGCCCCACGAAGGACTGGTCGAGCGCCATGGGCTCGGCACCTCCTGATGTCACGTGCGGTTGAACGGGATGGATCGAGATGGATCGGGGTGGCTCATGGTGGATCGGGACGGAACAGGATGAGGAAACACCATGAGGCCGCCCCCGCATGCGGGGGCGGCCTCATGGATGAGCCTGATTTATCGCGTCTCGCGGTGCGCGGTGTGCGCGTTGCAACGCGGGCAGTGCTTCTTCATCTCAAGACGGTCCGGGTTGTTACGCCGGTTCTTCTTGGTGATGTAGTTCCGCTCCTTGCACTCCACGCAGGCCAGCGTGATCTTCGGGCGGACGTCGGTGGCAGCCACGTGAGTGCTCCTTGACGAACGGATAGGTTATTCAACGCAAGAAAGAGTAGCCGATCGAAGGACCGACCCCGCAATCGGCTACTGTCAGTAGCGGTGACCGGACTTGAACCGGTGACACAGCGATTATGAGCCGCTTGCTCTACCGACTGAGCTACACCGCTGCGATGCGATCGGGCCCCGCCTCGCAGCGGGTACCTCTCACACCAGAGCCCCAAAACGGAATCGAACCGTTGACCTTCTCCTTACCATGGAGACGCTCTGCCGACTGAGCTATTGGGGCGAGCGATGAAGACATTACACGGTCGGTGGCCGTTCGCCCAAATCCGTTTCGGGGCACCTGTCCGGCACCGTCACCCGCCCCTCTCGGCCGCCGTCCGGGCCCGTCGACCTCCGGACCACACCGGTACGACTATTGCGCTCCTCCCCCTTCCAGGAGGGGAGCCATCCTAGGCTCGACTCACTCTGCGTGATCTTGCCTCCGCCGGCGCGGCCACGCGTCCGAGCACCAGACCACCCGCAAACCGGACCATCCGCGAAAGCGGCCGGAGCACCTCCGCCGCCGGAGAGCCGCCGCACGACGCCTGACACCTCGTTTCTGGAGCACGATGCCCGACAGTGAGCCGCAGCCGCCCGACTCGTCCTCCTCGTCCGGTTCCTGGGGGCGGCCCGACCCGGGCGGCCTGCTGCTGTGCGGGGCACGGCTGACCGACGGGCGGACCGTGGACGTACGGCTGGCCGGCGGGCGCATCGAGGCGGTCGGCACGGCCGGCAGCCTCGGCACGGGCGGCGGCCGTGCCGCGGAGGCCGCGCGCGGCGCCGTGCCCCGGGTGGACCTCGACGGCTACCTGCTCCTGCCGGCCCCGGCCGAGCCCCACGCGCACGGCGACACGGCGCTGACCGCCGACAGCGGCGGGCCGGTCTCGGACGGCCCCGAGGACGTCCAGCGCCGCGCCACCGAGGCCGCGCTGCTGCAACTGGGCCACGGCGCGACCGCGCTGCGCTCGCACGTGCGGGTGGGCGACGTCCAGGGGCTGGGCGCCCTGACCGCCGTCCTGCGCGCGCGGCGGGCCCTGCGCGGGCTCACCGAGCTGACGACGGTGGCGGTCCCCCGCGTACTGACCGGGACGGCCGGCGCGGACGGGCTGGCGGTGCTGCGGGACGCGCTGAAGATGGGCGCGTGCGTGGTCGGCGGCTGCCCCGACGTGGACCCCGATCCCATCGGCTACGTCGAGGCGGTCCTCGAGGTCGCCTCCGAGCACGGCTGCCCCGTGGACCTGCACACCGACGGCACCGACCCGGCCCGCCTGACCCGCATCGCGGCGATGGCGGGCGGATTGCGCCCCGGAGTGGCGCTCGGCCCGTGCGGCGGCCTCACGCGCCTGCCCGCCGAGGTGGCCTCGCGCACCGCCGACCAACTCGCCGCCGCCGGCGTGTCGGTGGTGTGCCTGCCGCAGGGCGGCTGCGGGGCCGCCGAGGGCCGCGGGACGGCTCCGGTACGGCTGCTGCGGGCGGCCGGGGTCCGGGTGGCCGCCGGCAGCGGCGCCCTGCGGGACGTGGCCAATCCGGTGGGACGCGGGGACCCCCTGGAGGCGGCCTACCTGCTGGCCTCCCGCCACGGTCTGCCCCCCGAGGACGCCTACGACACGGTGAGCGCGGCGGCCCGCGCGGTGCTCGGCCTGCCCGAGGTGCGGGTGGAGGCCGGTTTCCCCGCCGAACTGCTCGCGGTGCGCGGCGACCGGCTGGCGGGCGCGCTCTCCCTCGCGTACAGCCGCATCGTGGTGCACCGGGGGCGCGTGGTGGCCCGGACCAGCGCGGTACGCGAGTTCTGCGACTCGGCGACGACGGTGGAGCTGGGGCTGCCGCGGCAGGGGCGGGGGGAGTTGTCGTAGTCGTAGGGGCGTCGGGGTCGTGGCGAGCGTCCTGGGAGCGCACCGGCGGGGCGTCGGATGCCTGTGAGGGTGCCTGTGGGCTGCGACGGTGGCCATGGGGCGGGGCCGAAGTCGTGCGGCGAATGCGGCCGTCCGGGCGTACGGTCGGAAACATGCGCATAGTCATCGCTGGGGGTCATGGACAGATCGCGTTGCGGCTGGAGCGGTTGCTCGCCGCGCGCGGGGACGAGGCCGCGGGCATCATCCGCCGTGCCGAGCAGGGCGACGACCTGCGGGCGGCGGGTGCCGAACCGATCGTGCTCGACCTGGAGTCGGCTTCGGTCGAGGACGTCGCGGAGCGGCTGCGGGGCGCGGACGCGGCGGTGTTCGCGGCGGGCGCGGGCCCGGGCAGCGGTGCGGACCGCAAGGCCACCGTGGACAAGGGCGCGGCGATCCTGTTCGCGGACGCGGCGGTCCGGGCGGGCGTACGGCGGCACGTGGTCGTGTCGTCGATGGGCGCGGACTCGGGGCACCAGGGCGACGAGGTCTTCGACGCGTACCTGCGTGCCAAGGGGGAGGCGGACGACCACGTCCGCGGTCTGCGGGACCTGGACTGGACGATCCTGCGGCCCGGCGCGCTGACGAACGACGCGGGCACCGGTCTCGTACGCCTGGAGGCCCACACCGGCCGCGGCCCTATCCCGCGCGACGACGTGGCCGCCGTCCTGGCCGAGCTGGTGGACACGCCGGCGACGAGCGGCCTGACCCTGGAACTGGTCGGCGGGTCGACGCCGGTGTCGGTGGCGGTGAAGTCCGTGGCGGGCAACTGAGGACTGCGGCGGCGGTGAAGTCCGTGGCGGGCAACTGAGGACTGTGGCGTCGGTCAAGGCCGTCGCGGTCGACTGAGGTTGGCGGTGGAGGGCACGGCGCGGGACGGCGGGGTCGCCCGCCCGCGCTCATCGGCATCCGTCCGCACGCTCGCTAGAACAACGGCAACTGCCCGGGGAACTCGGGAACCACATGGCCGTCCAACGACGGCTGCTCCGCCCCGAGTTGCGCCGTGCGGCGCGACCCGGGGCAGGACGTCAGCTCCCCGTTGCCCCGCGCCCCGGGCGGGTCGTGCCGCGCGAACCGCCCGGCGACGACGGCGATCTCACGACGGCACACGGGACAGGACCTGCGACGGGGCGACATGGCTCCAGTGTGCTGCCCGGCACCGACATCGCCACCGGGGACGAAGCGGTGCCGGGGGACCGATTCGGTACGGAGCGGTCCGCCGGGGCGCAGTCGCACGGAGCGGCTGCCGGTACGGAGCGGATCAGCCGGCCATGATGCTGCCGAACTCGGGGCGGCCACTGGTGGAGACGCCGACGTTGGACGGGCCGAAGGAGACCGCGCCGCCGGTGCCGATCCTCCCGCCGTCGGAGAGAAGGCCGACGACGCTGCCGTTCCAGTCGTTCTCGCCGTTGGCGCCCACGGTCAGGTCGGCCTTGTGGTCGCCGTTGACGTCGGACAGGAAGACCTCGCCGCCGAAGTTGTCGGACGCCTCGTTGCCGCCGGGCACGCCGGTGGTGTTCTGGTGGAAGTACTGGCTGCCGGTGGTGGTGACGCCGGAGGCGGACCCGTAGAGGACGGTGACCGCGCCGGCGTCGGTCACCGAGGTGGTGCCGGTGGTGATGTTCTCGGCGGGCGCGCCGACGGCGATGTCGGCGTAGCCGTCGCCGTTGATGTCGCCGGTGGAGACCTCCCAGCCGAAGGCGTCGCCGGTCTCCGGGTCGCTGGGGACGCCGGAGGTGCCCTGGCTGATGGAGACGGTCGAGTAGCCGCTGTAGTCGTTGCCGTAGATGACGTTGATCTTGCCGCCCTTGGTGGCGCCGGAGATGCCGTCGTCCCAGGTCTCGCCGATGACGAGGTCGTCCTTGCCGTCGCCGTTGAGGTCCCCGGTGGCGGTGATGAAGCCGGGCGCCAGGTTCTCCTCGGAGCCGCCTTCCAGCTTGGTGCCGGTGGGCGAGGCGTAGATGAGGATGTTGGTGTCGTACTGGGTGGAGGCGTTGTAGCCGTTGACGATCAGGTCGTCTCCGCCGCCGCCGTTGAAGTCGGCGGTGACCAGGTGCAGGGCTCCGGCGCCGCTTCCACTGATGATGTTGAACGGCTGGTAGTAGCTGCCGCCCGTGCCACCGGACTTGGTGAAGCCGCCCCGGAAGATCCACACCTTGGCGGAGGTGCCGCCGGCCGCCAGGTCCATTTTGCCGTCGGGGTCGAAGTCACCGGCCGCCAGGGACTGCCCGAACTTGTCCTGGCCCGTGGGGTTCGGGTCGGTGACCGTGGTGGCGCCGGAGAGGCCGGAGGCGGAGCCCCAGACGATGGCGACGGTGCCGCCGTCGGTGTCGCTGCCGACGTCCTCACCGGGGGCGCCCACGGCGAGGTCCGCGTAGCCGTCGCCGTTGAAGTCGCCGGCCGCGGTGGCCCGGCCGAAGAAGTCGTTCGTCTCCGCGGCGCCCGGGACACCGGTGGAGTCCTGGCTGATGAGCGTACGGCTGGTGGCCTTCAGACCGCTCGCCGATCCGTACATCACGGCGATCTGGCCCGCGTTGGACTTGCCGCTCACGGTGGCGTACGGGGCGGACATGGCGACGTCGCGGTAGCCGTCCCCGTTGAAGTCGCCCTGCAGGCCGGAGCCTGCCGCGGATGCGGTGCCGGCGGCCGCCGTCAGCAGGCTGCCGGTGAGGGCCGCGGCCGCGGCCGTCGCCAGGGCGAGACGTATACGTGTGTGCATGCGGGCGTTCTCCAGTGCATGCGGGGGCACCGGACGGCGCCCCGAGCCATTGGGAGTGCCACGCGGTCCCCGCCCGCCCGAGGTCTGCCGATTCCTCATCGGTCCTCGCTCGCGACGCGGAACAGCGATGGCGTATCCCAGACCACCGGGACGGGGCTGTGGTTGCCCACGAGCCGCAGGTTTCCCCGATCCCTTCGCCGCACCACACGGAGCTGCGACTTTCCGCCGACCCATGTGCGCCGTGCGTCCGGCACGGAACGAGGTGACCAAGCCCTGCGGCGGTGGCCGCCCCCACGGCGCTGTCACGTCCCGGACGTCATGTGCGGGGTGGACGTTGCTTCGGACTTGGTCACGATCGGGTGAAGTTGCCTCAGGCATGCAACCACACGGAACTTTCACGAGTCGGACACATGCAAGCCATATCTCGAGGGGACATCATGAGCCACCAGCCGTACCCGCAGCAGCCCGACCCGCAGCAGGGATGGGGCGCGCCGCCGCCCCAGCCGCCGAAGAAGAAGGGCAAGGGCAAGATCGCGGGCCTGGGCTGCCTCGGCGTCGTCGTCCTGATCGGCATCGTCTCCGCCGTCTCCGGTGGTGGCTCCGGCAAGTCGGACGACTCCAAGTCGGCCACCTCCGCGTCCAAGCAGGAGAAGCCGGCCGCCGGCAAGGCCGGCGGCAAGAGCGCCGGCAAGAGCAAGGCCGACGACACCAAGAAGGACAGCGCCAAGAAGACCGTCGTGTTCAAGGTGTGGGGCACCGCGCCCGCCGGCGCCCTCGGCTCGCTCGACATCACCTACGGCTCCGACAGCGACAACCGCAAGGGCAAGTTCGCCAGCGGCAAGTTCGAGGCCACCCTGCCGGTGAACAAGGACGCCATGTACTACAGCGTGACGGCGCAGCTGCAGGGCTCCGGCGACATCAACTGCTCGGTCACCATCGGCGGCAAGACGAAGAAGGGTCACGCCGCCGGTGGCTACAACATCTGCCAGACGCAGCTGAACGCCGGTCTTCTCGGCGGCTGGGACTAGGGCGGGCCTTTCTTTCGGATCGGGCCGGCTCCGGGCGACGGTGCCTTCCGAGGTGCCCGAGCGGCGTCCGGTGCGTGCAGATGCAGGGCGGAGGAAGGAGTCGACGCGATGGGGGTCCCCCTGCCCGAGCGCAGCCGAGAGCTCGGGGGAGTCGGCGAGTGACGACAACGCGGCAGATGTGCGTGCCGGACGCCACGACCCCGGCAAGATCCGAAAGAGAGGGCCTGGCCGCTCCCGCCCGGCCCCGCCGCGTGCCGGTGGGGCCTCCAGCTCCGACACCTCTGGGGGACCATGACCGACCGGCTTCCGCCGCAGCCCACCGTCCCGCCGCCACCCGCCGAGCCCCGGCTCCGGTAGCGACGCAGAGGACGCTCGGCCCGCGCACTGCGGGTCTGCTCGGCCTGACCGGGGCCGCCACCGACCGACGCTGGAGACTGGCCCGGTGACCAACACCATTACGGAGACCAACCGCGCCACCCTGATCCGCCGCGGCTTCGCCCTGGAGTACACCACCCTGGGCTGGAACGTCGCCGGCATCGTCGTACTGGCGACCGCCGCGCTCTCCGCCCGGTCGGTGGCCCTGGCCGGATTCGGTCTGGACTCCCTGATCGAGATCGGCGCCTCGACCGTGGTGATCTGGGAGCTCTCCGGCACGGGCGAGGTACGCCGGCGCCGCGGCCTGAAGCTGATCGGCGTCGGTTTCGCCGCCCTCGCCCTGTACCTTCTCGTCCAGTCGAGCTGGGCCCTCGCCACCGGCCTCCAGCCGCACCACTCCCCGCTCGGGATCGGCTGGACCGCCCTCACCGCGGCCGCCATGTTCGCCCTCGCCGCGGGCAAGGCCCGCACCGGAGCCGCCCTCGACAACCCTGTTCTGAAGACCGAGGGCCGCGTCACCCTCATCGACGGGCTCCTGGCCGCCGCCGTCCTGCTCGGCCTGCTCCTCAACACCACCCTCGGCTGGTGGTGGGCGGACCCCGCCGCCGGCTATGTCCTGGTCTACTACGCCGTCCGTGAGGTCCGGGAAATCTTCTCCGCCGACCACTGAATCCTGGCCGACCACTGAATCCTGGGCGAGAAGGGACGGACGTCGGTGCCGGGCGAGGCTGTGACCTGAGCGGGGGCGCCGACGGCCGCCCGCGCCCGGCCATCTGCCCCAGACCGGCTGGGGAACGCTGGCACCGCGCCAGGGAGTCGTACGCCCCGGCCAGGGCTGGACCGATGAGGCCCGGGCCGACGAGGACCGGCACCGAAGGCGCGCGCGTACGGATCAGGCCCGGGATTCCGGCGTGACGGGGGCGGTTTCGCCGCCCCCGACAACCGTCACCCCACGTCCGCCCCGCCGGGAGACGGCTCCGGTAGGCCGTTCAACCGGTCAGCCAGGATCATCGCCACATCGTCGGCCAGGTCGCCACCGGTGTGGCGGATCAACGCCTGGTGCAGCTGCTCCAGGAACTCCGGTGGCGTGGTGCCGACGCCTATCCCCTCCATGGCCTCCGGCAGAGCGAAGAATTCGCTGTCGCGGTTGCGCGCCTCGATCACGCCGTCGGTATACAGCAACAGACGGTCACCAGAGGTGAACGCATAGCTCTCAGGCTTCAGGGGGATGTCGCTGATGAGGTCTTCGAGGCCGAGAGGCGGCAACGGCAAGCTCGGCGTCAGTGGTGCAGTCCTGCCCTGGTGCAGCAGCAGGGGTGGCGGATGCCCACGGTTGACCAGCTGCACCACGGGTTCGTCCGGCACCTGCGCGATGAGCGCGGTGGTGAACCCCTCCAGCAGAACCTCCTGACCATACGCACCCGGCACGGCGAGTTCCCGTCGCAGCGCAGCCGAGCAGTGGTTCATGACCTCCACCAGGTCGTCCTCGTAGTGCACGGCCTCCCGGAACGCGCCCAGCGCCACCGCGACGGCTCGCACCGCGGACAGCCCCTTGCCCCGGACGTCCCCGACTATCATCCGGACGCCGTACCGCGTCTGTACGGCCTCGTACAGATCACCGCCCACCCGGGCCCCCGTCCCGGCCGCAAGGCACAGGCTGCCGGCCAACACTGGCCCGAGGCGCGCGGGCACGGGTCGCAGCACGACCTCCTGGGCCGCCACGGCGATCCGGCGGACCTGGTCGAGCTCTCTCTGCCTGCGCTCCTGCATGGTGCGGCTGGTGATGAAGCTGGCCGCGGAGACCAAGGCAAGAGCCAGGAAGTTGCTGTAGACCTGCAGGGTGCCCCATGCCCCGTTGTAGGTCGCGGTGGTCACACTGATCGCCAGCGCCAGGGCCGCCGCCGCAGTGGTGCCCCTGGGCCCCAACGTCACTGCCGCCAGCGCCGGCACCGCGGTGAGGAAGGGGCCGGTATAGATGAAGTGCGCGGGCGTGAGTTCGATGACCAGCACAGCCAGCGCGATCAGATAGGGCACACACTGCATCAGCGTGAAGATGACCCGGTTGTGACCGCCTGCTCCTGGCACCGGGGGTGAGCGCAAGAGCTTCATGCACCAAGCCTGCCTCGCTGAAACCCACGTCTCCACCCCAGCCCGCCGCCCTCGGCAGCACGGGGCCCGGCCCGGCCCATTCACAGACCGCGTGGGTCGGCCCACCTCACCTGGATCTTGTCCGGACCGGGAACCGGCCGCCTCCCAGGCACCCCACCACGTCTCCACGACGTACGGTCGGGCAGCAGCTCCGTCGGGCGCGGCCGCTCTCATCGTGCTTCCCGGCCGTCGACCGTAGGCGAGGAGCTTGACCAGGAGGTCGTGCGGCGGGTCGAGGTTCGGGACCGGGCGCTCAATCTCGCGTGAGGATGAGATGAGGAGAGGCATTCACGGTCACCACCCTGAGACCGCATGATGGTCTGCTATGGATCTCTCCGGAGTCGCGGCCATCCTGGCTCTCGCTGGTGTCCCGGTGAGCGTGCTCATAGCCAGGTGGCAGATGCGAGCCATGTTGGCCCAGGCCGAGATCAGTCACCGCGCGACCTTAGAGGCAGCTCAACTCACGCAGCAGGGCGCGCTGGAGGCGGTACGCGCTCAGTCCGAACGCGAGCGCCACCGTTGGTTGACTGAAGCACGTCGAGCTTCCTACCGGCTGTTCCAGCACTCGCTGTCTGAGTTTCGGCGGACGATCATGTCCGATGAGGTCGACATGGTGCGGCTGAGCGAGGCGTATTACGGAGTCCACGACACCGGCCACGAAATCGCCGAGGTTGGACCGGACAACGTCACCGGCCTCGCTTCGAGGCTGACAACCGAGTGCGAGCTCCTACGACACGACGTGGCGCTAGGACACCTGGCGTCGAGGCAGGAGCGCGAGGATCTGTGGAACGGACTGGTTGCACCACTGCGCAAGCACTTGGATGAGGCGATCTACGACGCTCTTGCTGGTGACTGACGGTGCGGCGCCTAGGGCGTATGGAGCCGAACCGACTGCACGCCAAAGGCCTGGAGGACCGGACCCCCACACGTAAGAAGACTGACTCAGGACGCCTTCCTCCTGAGTCAGTCCTCATGTCTTCGCCGGTGGGTGGCCAGCCCATCAGGCGCGTCTCTACCGCACGTCGACGTAGTCGCCGGCTGTCTTGACCGTCGCAGTAGTGCTTGTGCCGGAGAAGAAGTAGCGCCAATAGCCGTCGCTGGAGGCTGTGACGGTGGTCTTCAGGTTGCCGGTGCTGTTGGTGTAGACGGTTTTGACCGTCGTGTAGGTGCTTGTTCCTGCCTTGCGGAACTGCAGCTTGACCGGCTGGTCGGTGTAGCCCCGGTAGTCGTGGGTCTCCCAGTTGGCACGGGTCAGTTTGCCGGTGACGGTGATGGCCGCGCCCTTGGTGACCGGCTCCGGCGACGCGTTGACGCTGAGCTTCGAGTAGCGCTGGATGTAGGCGTACTTGTACGCATCCAGCGAGATGCCGCCGTTGCCCTTGTCGAAGGCGTCGACGGCGACCTTCCACTGCCCCGCCCACGCGTTCTTCCGCAGGTCGCGGGGATCGAGGGTGAAGGTGACACCGCAGGTCTTCGTCGTACTGTCGGCGGCGAGGCATCGGGTCGGCGCCCCAACAGCCGTCAGGCTGGCTCCGAGAGCTGACAACCGCCCCAGACCCTGTCTCAGTTTCCGTCTCGTCCACCATGGATCAGGGGCGTTCTCCCCCGTCCAGCGCCAACAGACTTGTCGAGCGTGTTGATGGGTGAGAGGGGGGTGGGGTCTGCGGCCTGCAACATAGTCCCGAGGTGGCTCCCGGGGACCTTTGTGCCCACCCCCCTTGACCGCGGACCTCGAAGGTTCTCTGACCGGTCTCATCCCAGTAGGCAAGCTAGCTTGGGACGCTGACAACGGCCTGGTACGAGGCCTGCGGTATCCCGGCCCATGCCTTTCCGCGACCGCGAGGGACCGTGCGGCGCGGGGTTGGTCGTCCCGGTCATCCTCCGGTCCGAGTGCGCGAAGGGGTTCTTTGTAGTCGCCGGTGGCAACGAGGTCATCGACGACCCGGACCATGGCGGGGATGCCGGCATCCCGGACGATGAGCCCGTCCCAGCACCAGAAGCAGCTGGGACGCTCGGGGGATCAGTCACGCCTTGCCTCGCACCCGGGCGAGCGGCCCTAGTACCCCAGCCGCTGTTTGTATCAAGCGCGCAGTGCCTGACTGCTTGGAACCCCGACCTTCCGCTCGACCATCCACCCGCTGTCTTCGTGGCCTCCTCGAGCGTCATCGGCAGAGGGAACGGCCGCTCGACCCCAGGGCCATGTGCCCCTGGATCCGCTCGGGATCGTAGGGCACCGCACACACCGTCACCGGAACTTCCCGGCTGCCGGCTGCCCGCGGTGCGTCACCGGTGCAGGGACTCGGCGACGGCCGGGTCCTCGAGCACGGTGACGCACCAGGCGAAGTGCTCGTCACCACCGCCCGGCGCGAAGGCGTCGCTCGTGGCCATCGCATAGGCGGCCCGGTACAGCAGGAGGTCGTCGACCGCGTAGCCGAACTCGTCGGCGAAGCGCGTGGTGAGCTGCCGGGTGATCTCCGGGGCGTGCTCGGTGCCCGCCGGGAAGATGGCCGCGGCCACGGCGGCGTCGAACCGGGGGTCCCCGCCCGTGGACAGGAAGCCGTAGTCCACGAGGGCGAGCGGCCGCAGGTCGTCGTCCACCAGCACGGTCTCCGGGAAGACGTCACCGTGGACGACCGCCTCGTCGGTACGGGGCAGCGAGCGCAGCTTCCGAAGCAGCCGGGCGCGCGTGTCGTCGAAGTCGCGGACTTGCGCGGAGAGCCGGTCCGCGCACCGGCTGACCCGCCGGTCCACCAGGTCCGCCAGGGCGGATCCGAAAGTGGTGTGGCCTTCCCACAGCGGGCGTTCCTCGTCCAGCACAGGAAGGTGCTTGACCTCGTCGACGTCATGGGCGTCCGCGAGGGCGCGCAGCACGCCGACCAGGCAGTCGACCGCTTCGGGCAGCACCTCGTCCGGGTCGTCGGTGCGGATCCTGCCCGCCAAGGGCTCGCCGGCCAGCTCCCGCTCCACGGTCATCGGGACACCGTCGATGTCCTCGACGGCGAGGATCTCCGGGGAGCCGAACGGCAGGTGCGCCGCGGCATCGGCGTAGAAACGCTGCATCCGCCGCAGTTCGGATCCCCGTCGGCGCTCCCACACCTTGGCCACCGTTCCGTCCCCGAGTCGGTAGACGGCTCCCTCCACCGCCGCCTCGACGGGCCCGGCGTCGGGATATCCGGCGTCGACGAAATGTCGTACGCGCCGGGCCGTGGTGTCCCGTATCGCATCGGACATCTCGTGCCTCCTTCCGCCCCCCGGCGTGAACGACCGGCCGGTCGGCGGGGCCGACGCCGGGACCATCTCCCACGGTAGGCCCCTCGCCCGCGCGACACCCGGTGACGGAGCGCTGCCGGACGCCGTGCGGTCCGCCACGCGTATACGGCGGAAGAGTGCCGGCGGATCCTGCATATCCGGAGCCGACAGTGGCTGTTCTTCGTACACTGGCGGCCGTCGCCCGCCGACGGCCGCGTCCGGCCACTGCGCGGGGACCCCCGACGGGCACCATGCACTGCGGCGTCCGTCGGCCGCAGCCCCCTACCGCTAATCCGGCCGTGCCCCGCCCGGGACGCAGGCCGAACTCGACCTTGCAGGATCGTGGGCGGGGCGGGAGGCGGCCCTTGACCAGGGCGCACGGCGAAGGGCCGCCCGCGGCCTCGGAGAAGCTCTGTCGGTGGCCTCCATCTGCACTCCACTGCGCGCCCAGAGCCGTGGCAGCAGCACGAGGAACGCCGCCCATCCTCATGGCTACGGCATCGCTTGAGGGGACTCCGTAAAAGATCATCGGGCCAGCCTGAGGCAGCGACCGGCGGGGAGTGGCGGGGAACCCCGGAGAGGGTTCCGAGAACGCGCACGTCAGCGACTTGCCAGCTCAGCCCCGGTCCGCATACGCGCTCTGCCAAACTGGGGCCGTAGCTACTTCTGCAACTCGCCGGTTGATACCACAAAGGCGACAATTTGAATCGCCGTTTCCTTGTCCATCTGGCAGATGGCCAGGCCGAGCGCTCGTTCGCCGCGATCCCAGAAGTTGCCGCTGATCGTTCCCTGCTCTAGCAACAGCTCGGTGAAAGGCGACGTCTCACCCTCTGCGAGCCGATGCGTGATGTCGACCAGGCGCGGGTCACCCCAGGCGACTGCGGCGGCAATCTCGTAGTTGCGGTACACCGACGCCAGGCGCTCTCCGGCCGCCGCGGCGGCTGAACCATCATGGTCATCCCAGAATTCATCGGACTCAGCAAGCACGATCGCATGGCCGCTCTCGTTACTGGTAACAGTCAGATCACCGCGTACCCATTCGACCCAAGACCCCGGAAACTCCCGGTTTTCGAACTCGGCATAGAGCGCTTGAAGATCCACATCCGGCATGCCCCGAGGCTACATCTTGCCCATCCAAGGGTGGTGGTCGAGCAATATGGGGCAGATCTGTCAAGAGGGAATCGATCGGCTGACACCACCGGCTGACACCAACAGTTGCGGACAGCGCCGACCGATGCCGGATCGCAACAGACGATCAGCCAAGGACTCCTGGCGGTTGACCGCCGCCGTTACCGACACCACATGGTCGACCTGATAAAGATGAGGCCAGACTTCAAAGCCTTCACCTCGTACGGGCGCCGTCCTCACCGTGGGGCGGCGCCCAGCGCCTTGACTCGGTCATTGAAACTCCCGGCCAAAGTCGCCACGCCGACCTCTCGGGTGTGCCGGGAGGTGGGCAGCCATGTCCTTCGGCAAGGAAAGTGGGCTGCGTCGGCTCCGGTCAGCGTGCAGCATGGCGGGATGCCGGATCTGTTGTGGGATGAGGTCAGGAGCTTCTTCGACCCTGACCTGATGGGGACGCTGCCGGATGCGTGGGTTGACGACGCCTCGGTCGAGGACTGGCAGGCGGTTCTCGACCTGGTCGAGGTCAGCGGCTGGAGGTATGAGTATTGCGAGGGCGAAACTGTCATCCCGCTGCCTTCGGCTGAGCAGGCGCTGTCGCGCCCTGCGGACGCTGAGTGCCCGAGTCTGCGTGTCTGGCCTGTCCCCGCGGTTCTTGCGATCTTTCGGTTCCTATCGGACGACGTGATCGACTTCGATGTCGACCTGCGGGAGCTGCAGGGGCAGAAGCGGCTGGACATCCTGTGTGGGTTCTTCGCGACGATCGGGCGGAGGCTGGGCAAGCCGGTGCTGATGTCGGCAGAGGGCGGAGCGCATCCGCTGCTCGGGTTCGATGTGCAGGCGGACCGTGTGGTGCTGCTGGCCGCCCCGGAAGTCAGCTGACCGCATGAGCAAGAGACGGTACGTCGCGCGAGGAGTGCCTGGTGGTTATCGAATCTGGGACAACAAGGCACGGCGTTGGTGGGGCGACCTCTACGAATTCTGCCCCGACGATCTCCTTACGGGGCTCAACGGTGGCGCCAACCCTGACAAGATCACCGCGCTGATGAAACGGTACCGGGCACTGAAGCGATAGCTGGCCGGGCGTGGGCCGTCTCTTAGCCGTCCGAGGCGAACCGGCGTTGACAGATGATGACAACTAGTCCTGGCGTCCACGCAGCTCACGACGACCAACGCTGACAACCATCGACGGCTAAGTCGCAGGTCGCAGCGTTGATCGATTAGATGACCGCAGGTCAGGGACCCGGCAGGTCACTTCTTCGGCTACTGGTCGCACACCGCAGCGCTTGACTCGCCCATTGCAACTCCCGGCCACTACGCCGCCCGCGCTGTACAGTCCGGGCAAGGGAGGGGTCCATGACTGACAAAGGCTCGGTGCAGGACAGGCTTCACGAGACCAGCACCCGCCTCAGAGGGACACTCATGGTGATCCTTTTGATCACCCTTGTGGCACTCGCACTCATGGGCTTCCTGGGTTTTGTCCTGGGCTCGCTCTTCTTCGTGCTGGGCGGCACCGTCGATCATTGATATGGCCCCTGGTCACTTGAGGCCCAACCTCAACGGCCAACCCGACGGCAGTCTGACGGCAACACCCGCGAACGTCACCGAACGCAGCCGTACGTCATCAGCCGTCAACCTCGGTCGCTGTCGGGACCGAAACCCATGAACGCCGCGCGATCAGCCCACCCAGTGGCACCAACCCCACGATCAGGCCCACGGTCACACAGCCTCTCGCGACGCCTCCGCGTTCCGGGGGTGCCGAGATGCCAGCTGTACCCATACGTGCCCTCCGACGCTTGCCGCAGTGACTGATCAGGCCCGTGAGTGGTCAGAGTGCCAGCTGCGGCCCGGTACGGCAGACGGCTTGATTCAGCCCGAGCCACACAGCTGGCAGCGTGGTCGAGGCCGGCGGGGCTACAGCGAGCCACACCCGCACCTGATCGGTCGGTGTGCCCGCCGTCGTGGCTGACTTTCGTCGGCTGAGGCACAGACGATCGCCGAGACGAGGTGCCGCCCTCACTGAGCGGAGGGCGCCCCATGATCTTGACTCGGTCATTGAAACTCCAGGCCGCTCCGCCGACCTGGATGCTGCCGTGCCGTAGCGATCAAGCCAGTTCCAGTTCCTTGGTCGGTGAGTTCCTGTCGAGCTGCCGACTACTGATCGCCCTCGGCGACTCTTGGCTCGCCCATTGAGACTCCGCCGACCGCGTGATCAAGGTCACCGAGCCGTGCCACGAGCGTGCCAGAGCAAGGGGGGAACCCCGGGGAAATCACGGAGACTTGCGGTAGCCGTAGACGAGATCAGCCCCCGACCAAACTTGCTGGTCAGGGGCTGATTCCCGTTACTGTGGCGGCGCCAGGATTCGAACCTGGGAAGGCTGAGCCGGCAGATTTACAGTCTGCTCCCTTTGGCCGCTCGGGCACACCGCCGGGGTCGCTGCCGTTCGCACCACTTCTCGGCGGTGCTCCCTGGCAACGACGTAAACAATACCCGATACGCAGGGGTGCTTCGCCACCCGATTGATCGGCGCCGCAGGGGCACCGGGTGGCTAGGCTTGTCCGGATGCGGCCCGGCTCTCAGGCCGGGCTCGGCGGCCATCCCACGCCCGCCGGCACGCACCCGACTCGCACCCCAGAAGGAGCCACAGGACATGGCCGACTCCAGTTTCGACATCGTCTCGAAGGTCGAGCGGCAGGAGGTCGACAACGCCCTCAACCAGACCGCGAAGGAGATCTCGCAGCGCTACGACTTCAAGGGTGTGGGCGCCTCGATCTCGTGGTCCGGGGACAAGATCCTCATGGAGGCGAACTCCGAGGACCGGGTGAAGGCTGTCCTCGACGTCTTCCAGTCCAAGCTGATCAAGCGCGGCATCTCGCTGAAGGCCCTGGACGCCGGCGAGCCCCAGCTCTCCGGCAAGGAGTACAAGCTTTTCGCGTCGATCGAGGAAGGCATCTCCCAGGACAACGCCAAGAAGGTGGCGAAGATCATCCGCGACGAGGGTCCCAAGGGCGTGAAGGCCCAGGTCCAGGGCGAGGAGCTGCGCGTCACCTCCAAGAGCCGCGACGACCTCCAGGCCGTGATCGCCCTCCTGAAGGGCAAGGACTTCGACTTCGCGCTGCAGTTCGTGAACTACCGGTAGCCGGTAGTACGAGCCGTCGGCGGTCCGACGATTGCAGTGGTACGAGAAGGGTGGGCACCCGAGGGTGCCCACCCTTCCGTCTTCGGTGCGTCTCGGTACGGCGTCAGTCGCGCGAGTTGCCGAAAAGGATGCGGTAGGCGATCAGCAGCACGAGGGAGCCGCCGATGGCCGCGGCCCAGGTGGCGCCGTCGTAGAAGTGCTTGCTGACGGGGTGGTCCAGCCAGCGGGCCGAGATCCAGCCGCCGATGAACGCGCCCGCGATGCCGATGAGCGTCGTGCCGATGAAGCCGCCCGGGTCGCGGCCCGGCAGCAGAAACTTCGCGATGGCCCCGGCCAACAGCCCGAGAATGATCCAACTGATGATGCCCATGCCCTGAACCTGCCCTTCCACGCTGTGTCCGCACCGTCCCGGCGTTGTGGAATCGGTTCGGACGGACTGTGCCCGCGGGCCGTGCGCCGTTCTCGTCCTCGTCGTGTCCGACCGGTGCTGGTCGTGGCGTCTGCCACACGCGGTCTGCCACACGTGTGTTCGTGCCGCGTTGATGGAGGGGACGTCAGGGCGACATCCTCCGGTTGCGTCGATCAGTAGGGTGCGGCCCATGACACCGCCCACTTCCACCACCGAGCTGCGACGCACGCTGGGGCTCGGGGACGCCGTGGTCATCGGCCTCGGCTCGATGATCGGGGCGGGGATCTTCGCCGCTCTGGGCCCGGCCGCGCGCGCGGCCGGATCCGGTCTGCTGGTCGGCCTCGGGGTCGCCGCCGTGGTCGCCTACTGCAACGCCATGTCGTCGGCACGGCTCGCCGCCCGGTACCCGGCCTCGGGCGGCACCTACGTGTACGGCCGTGAGCGGCTCGGCGTGTTCTGGGGATACCTCGCGGGATGGGCGTTCGTGGTGGGGAAGACGGCCTCCTGTGCGGCGATGGCGCTCACCGTGGGGACATACGTCTGGCCGGGGCAGGCGCACGCCGTGGCGGTCGCGGCGGTGGCCGCACTCACTGCGGTGAACTACGGCGGCATCCAGAAGTCCGCCTGGCTGACGCGGGCGATCGTGGCGGTGGTCCTGGCGGTCCTCGCTTCGGTGGTGGTCGTGTGCCTGGGCTCCGGCGCCTCCGACGCCCAACGGCTCGCCATCGGCGACTCCGGTGGTGCGAGCGGCGTGCTGCAGGCGGCCGGGCTGCTGTTCTTCGCGTTCGCCGGGTACGCGCGGATCGCGACCCTCGGCGAGGAGGTACGGGATCCCGCGCGCACCATCCCGCGCGCGATCCCGCTCGCTCTCGGTGTCGCGCTCGCCGTGTACACGTGCGTGGCTGTCGCCACCCTTTCCGTGCTGGGGCCGGGTGGGCTCGGGAGCGCGAACGCCCCGCTGGCCGACGCGGTGCGCGCGGCCGGAGCGCCGGTGATGGTCCCGGTGGTACGCGCCGGGGCCGCCGTGGCGGCGCTGGGGTCGCTGCTGGCGCTGATCCTGGGTGTCTCGCGCACCACGCTGGCCATGGCCCGGGACGGGCATCTGCCCCGTCCTCTGGCCGGCGTGCATCCGCGTTTCCAGGTGCCGCACCGGGCGGAGTTGGCCGTGGGTGCGGTGGTCGCGGTCCTGGCCGCCACGGTGGACGTCCGGGGCGCGATCGGTTTCTCCTCCTTCGGTGTGCTGGCGTACTACGCGGTGGCCAATGCCTCCGCCTGGACCCTCGACGCCGCCCCGGTCCGGCGGGTCGTGCCGGCGCTGGGTCTGGTCGGGTGCGTGGTGCTGGCGTTCGCGCTGCCGTGGATCTCCGTGGTCGTGGGCGCGGGAGTGCTGGCGGTGGGCGTGGTCGCGTACGGCGTACGGCGGTGGGTGACGGCGGCGCGGTAGACGGGCGCGCGGGTACGGGTGAGGGTGCGGGTGCAGTGACCCTGCACTCGGGCGCACGGGTTCGGCGCGGTGGCCGCGTACTCGGGCGCGCGGGTGCGGGTGCGGCTGCGGTGGCCGTGCTTCGGGCGTCGGTGCCGCGGTTGCTGTGGCTCGGGTGCGGTGCGCGTGCGGTGGCCGTGCGCTCCCTGGGGCAGGCTCAGGGCGTCTGGGCCGGCCCCGTGCGTATGCGGAAGTCGGGCCAGGGGGCCATCTCCAGCTCCTCGTTCATCTCCTCGTACCAGCCCGTGCCGTCGACCCAGGTGTGCAGCCAGTCGGCGAGGCTGGGCGCGTCGATGAACCAGGCGTGGTCCGGGTCGCCCGGGTTCGGCTCGAAGAGCAGCACGGTGCCCTCCGGGGCCCAGCAGTCCACGCACGCGTACATGGCGCAGCCCCAGTGGGATATCGGCAGCACGCCCTCGGGCCAGGGCCACTCCGGGTCCCTGCGTCCGCTCTCACGCTGGGACAGGTAGTGCGGGACGGCGGCGGGTTCACCGGCCGGGGGGCTGTCGAGCAGGGGCAACAGCCCGTACTCCGGGCCGAATCCGCCGTCTCCTACGCGCAGGTAGAGCTGGGCGAGCAGCGGGGGCAGGCGGAACCCCAGCGCGGCCTCGGCCCGGGCCAGCGTGGCGGTGTCCACGGGGGCGGGAAGCGAAGTCCACCCGTACGGACGGGTGTCGCGGGCCTTGGCCTCCAGCCGTGTCAGCAACTGCTCGTGCGTGGTCATGGGTTCATCATGCAGGCTGCCACCGACAGTCGGGCGGGCCTGTGGACAACCGGCGCGATGTGGACAACCGGGTCGGCCCGTCAGCGCGTCGGTCCGTCAGCGCGTCGCGAACGGCTCGTCGGTGCGGACGATCTCGCGGCCCAGCGGGAACAGGGAGACCGGGATCAGCTTGAAGTTGGCGATACCGAACGGGATGCCGATGATCGTGAGGCACAGGGCGATGCCCGTGGTGATGTGGGTGAGCGCCAGCCACCAGCCCGCCAGGAGCAGCCACAGGACGTTGCCGACGCACGAGGGGGCGCCCGCGTCGCGGCGCTCGACCGTGGTGTACCCGAAGGGCCAGAGGGCGTAGACGCCGATCCGGAAGGCCGCGACGCCGAACGGGATGCCGATGAGGGTGAGGCACAGCAGCACGCCCGCCAGGAGGTAGCCGAGGAACAGCCAGAAGCCGCTGAGGATCAGCCAGATGACGTTGAGGAGTGTCTTCACTGTTGGCGACCTGCCATCTGCTCGAGTCGGGCGATGCGCTCCGCCATCGGCGGGTGGGTGGAGAACATCCTGGCAAGCCCCTGCCCCGGGCGGAACGGGTTCGCGATCATCATGTGGCTCGCGGCCTCGATGCGCGGCTCCGGGGGCAGGGGGAGCTGCTGGGTGCCGATCTCCAGCTTGCGCAGGGCGCGCGCGAGGGCGAGGGGGTCGCCGGTGATCCGGGCGCCGGAGGCGTCCGCCTCGTACTCCCGGGAGCGGCTGATGGCCAGTTGGATGAGCGAGGCCGCGAGGGGCCCGAGAATCATGATCAGCAGCAGGCCGAGGAGGCCGGGGCCGTCGTCGTCGTCCGAGCGGCCCACGGGGATGAGCCAGGCGAAGTTGACCAGGAACATGATCACGGAGGCCAGGGCGGCGGCGACGGACGAGATCAGGATGTCGCGGTTGTAGACGTGGCTGAGCTCGTGGCCGATGACCCCGCGCAGTTCGCGCTCGTCGAGCAGGCGCAGGATGCCCTCCGTGCAGCACACGGCGGCGTTGCGCGGGTTGCGGCCGGTGGCGAAGGCGTTCGGCGCCTCCGTCGGGGAGATGTACAGGCGGGGCATGGGCTGGCGGGCCTGGGTGGAGAGTTCGCGGACCATCCGGTAGAGGGCCGGGGCCTCGAACTCGCTGACCGGGCGGGCGCGCATGGCGCGGAGTGCGAGCTTGTCGCTGTTCCAGTACGCGTACGCGTTGGTGCCGATGGCGACGAGGACCGCGACGATCAGGCCCGTACGGCCGAAGAAGCTGCCGATGACGATGATGAGTGCGGACAGTCCCCCGAGGAGTACTGCGGTCCTGAGCCCGTTGTGCCGGCGGTGCACGGTACGCCCTCCAAGTGGTGCGGCAGGGGAACCCTTCGCTTGCTGTGCTGCGGTGCCCCTGGTGCCGTGGTGTCACGTCCAGTGGACCCTTCCGTACTGGTCAACGCCAGGCGGGGGCCGCTGGTTCCCTAGTGCGTGCGTCGGCGCGCGGGCCGTCCGGGTGAGCGGGAGACCGGTCGGCACGCGCGCGTGGAGGGTGAGTGCCCCGTGGGCACGTGCCGACGCCCGGGTGTCGAGCCGGGTCCTGGGCCTTCCGGTGCCGGGCGGGGCCCCGGCACCGGCCGGCGGCTCAGAACAGGGTCGTACCGGCGAAGCGGAGAACGAGCTGGGGGGCGCCGGACAGGGCGACGCCGAGGACGGCCGTGAGGGTGATCGCGGCCGTGAGGGGGGCTGGGAGGCGGTGCGCGGCGGGCTCGCCCTCGGGGGCGCGGAACAGCAGGGCCGTCCACTGGAGGTAGTAGAACAGCGCGACGACGACGTTGACGGCCATGACGACGGCGAGCCAGCCGAGTCCGGCGTCGACGGCCGAGGAGAAGACCGTGACCTTGGCGAAGAGGCCGATGACACCAGGCGGGAGCCCGGCGAGGCACAGCAGGAAGAAGGCCAGGAGGAGCGCGGTCAGCGGGTTGGTGGTGTACAGGCCGCGGTAGTCGGTGACGCGGTTGCGGGTCCTGGTGCGGCCGACGAGCGCGGCGACCGCGAAGGCGCCGAGGTTCACGGCGGCGTACATGAGGGCGTACGCGACGGTGGAGCCGATCGCCTTCTGGGGGTCCTTCGCGTAGCCGGCGGCGGCGATCGGCACCAGGAGGTAGCCGGCCTGGCCGACGGAGGACCAGGCGAGCAGCCGTACCGCGCTGTACGCGCGCGTGGCCTGCTGTCGCAGGGCACCGACGTTGCCGACGCTCATGGTGAGCGCGGCGAGGACGGCGAGGGCCGGGCCCCAGACGTCCGCGTACGACGGGAAGGCGACGACGGTGACGAGGATCAGGCCGGTGAAGCCGACCGCTTTACCGACGACCGACAGGTAGGCGGCGATCGGCAGGGGTGCGCCGGCGTAGGTGTCGGGGACCCAGAAGTGGAAGGGGACGGCGGCCGTCTTGAAGGCGAAGCCGACGAGGGTGAGAACGACGCCGGTCTGGGCGAGTGTGTGGAGCTGTCCGTCGACGTGCTGGATCCGGTCGGCCACCTGTGTGAGGTAGAGGGTGCCGGTCGAGGCGTAGACGAAGCTGATGCCCATGAGGCTGACGGCGGTGGCGGTGACCGACGACAGGAAGAACTTCAGGGCGGCGTCGGAGGACCTGCGGTCGCCCTGCCGGATGCCGGCGAGCGCGAAGGCGGGAAGGGAGGCGACCTCCAGGGCGACGATCAGGGTGGCCAGATCGCGGGACGCGGGCAGTAGAGCGGCGCCCGCGGCCGAGGACAGCAGCAGGAACCAGTACTCCCCTTCGGGAAGCGCCTTGCGGGCGTCCTTGAGGGTGGTGACCGACAGGAGGGCCACGAGGAGGGCGCCGCCGAGGACGAGGAACTGGATGACGAGGGTGAAACGGTCGGCGCTGTAGCTGCAGACGTCGGCGTGGCCGGTCAGGCAGAAGGTGGTGCGGTCGCCGTCGAGCAGGGGCAGCAGGAGCAGCGTGGCGGCGGCGAGGCCGGCGACCGAGGTCCAGCCGAGGAGCGGCTTGCGCGCGTCGGGGACGAAGAGGTCGGCGACGAGGACGACGAGGGCGGCCACCGCGGCGAGGGTGGGGGGCGCGATGGCGAGCCAGTCGACGGACTGGACCGCCGATTCGGCCAGGGGCTGGGCCACGGCCTGCGTGGTGGGCTGGGCCAGGGCGCTCATCGGGTGCCTCCTGCGAGGAGTTGCTGCACGGCCGGGTCGGTCAGGCCGAGCAGGGCCTTCGGCCAGAGGCCGGCGACGACGGTGAGGACGACGAGCGGGGTCCAGGCCGCGAACTCGTAGGTGTGGACGTCGGCGAGTCGCGGTGCCTGTTCGGGTACGGCGCCCATGCAGACGCGGCGGACCACCACGAGCATGTACGCGGCTGTCAGCAGGGTGCCGAACGCGCCGATCGCCATGAAGGTGAGGAAGGCGGGCCGGCTGAGGCCGGTGGCGGGCTCGAAGGCGCCGAACAGGGCCAGCATCTCGCCCCAGAAGCCGGCCAGGCCCGGCAGGCCGAGCGAGGCGACGGCGCCGAAGGCGAGCAGACCGCCGAGGCGCGGGGCCTTGCCGTACAGCGCGGCGCCGGTGTCCTCGGCGAGGGTGTCGAGGTCGGTGCTGCCGGTGCGGTCCTTCAGCGCGCCGACCAGGAAGAAGAGCAGGCCGGTGATGAGGCCGTGGGCGATGTTGGCGAACAGCGCGCCGTTCACGCCGGTCGGGGTCATGGTGGCGATGCCGAGCAGTACGAAGCCCATGTGGCCGACGGACGAGTAGGCGATGAGCCGCTTCAGGTCGCCCTTGGCGCCCCGCTTGGCCAGGGCGAGACAGGCCAGGGATCCGTAGATGATCCCGACGACGGCGAGGGCGGCCAGGTAGGGGGCGAAGGTGCGGAAGCCGTCGGGCGCGACCGGCAGAAGAATACGGACGAACCCGTACGTACCCATCTTCAGCAGTACACCGGCCAACAGGACCGAGCCGACGGTCGGAGCGGCGGTGTGGGCGTCCGGCAACCAGCTGTGCAGGGGCCACATCGGGGTCTTGACCGCGAGCCCGATCCCGATCGCCAGAACGGCGATGACCTGCACGGATGTGGTCAGCGACCGGCCGTTGTCAGTGGCGAGTGCCACCATGTCGAACGTGCCCGCCTTGATTCCGATCAGGAGCAGGCCGAGCAGCATGACGACCGAACCGAGCAGGGTGTAGAGGATGAACCGCCAGGCGGCGGCCTGCCGGCCCTCTCCGCCCCAGCGGGCGATGAGGAAGTACATCGGGACGAGCACCGTCTCGAACGCGAGGAAGAACAGCAGCAGGTCGAGGACGGCGAAGGTCGCGAGGGTGCCGGACTCGAGGACGAGCACCAGCGCGACGAAGGCCTTCGGGGTGGGTCCCGAAGGCATCTTGAAGTAGCTGTACAGCGCGCAGAGGAAGGTCAGCAGCGCGGTCAGGACGACGAGGGGGAGGGAGATGCCGTCGATGCCGAGGTGGATGCGCACGTGGAGTGCGGGGATCCAGCTGATGTCGGTCGTGGCCTGCATCTTCGACGGGTGGTCGTGGTCGAAGCCGAGCGCCAGGGCGATCGCGGCGAGAAGGACCGCGCCGGTCACGGTGACGCCGTGCCGCAGCACGGCCTGCTCGGGCGACTTCCCCTTCAGCCCGGGCGGGGCCGGCAGGAGAGCGGCGAGCGCGCCGAGGAGCGGGGCGACGACGACGAACGCCAGAAGGAACTGCATCACGGACTCGCTGATATCGATCACGCCTGCTCACGTTCCCGTGGCGACGAGGACGGCGGCGACCGCGAGGACGACGGTGCCGGCGAGCAGTGCGCTCACATAGGTCTGCACATTGCCGGTCTGGGCACGCCGTACGGCGGCCCCGAGCAGCCGGGGCAGGGCCCCGGCACCGCGTACGTAGGTCTCGACGACCTCGCGGTCCAGGAACCGGACGAGACTCGCTGCGGCCAGCACCGGCCGGACGAAGAGGACCGCGTACACGGCGTCGAGGTGGAAGCCGACGGCGGCGTGGCGGTGCAGCGGGCCGAGCAGCAGCCGTCCGGGGTCCGCGGGGTCGGGCGCGTAGGCGACGTCGCCGTAGGCGGGCGCGTGGCTGGCGATGGCCTCGGCCTCGACGGCTCCGGCGTCGGCCTTCGGGTGGGCGGCGACCGCACCGAGCGGGACGCGTGCGGCGACGGCGGTGGTGTGCCGCCAGGCGCCGTAGGTGACGATCCCGCCGGTCAGGGCCAGGCCGGTGCCGAGCACGGATGTGGTGAGGGTCGGGGTGAGGTCGCCGCCGCCGAACCAGTCGGGCAGCAGCCGGAAGGCGAGCCCGCCGAAGGCGAGGGAGGGCACGGCGAGTACCCACAGCACGGCGTTCATGACCAGGGGCTGCCTGCCGTGGTCGGGGGCCTCGGCGCCCCGGCCGCGGAAGGCCAGCAGCCACAGGCGCATCGCGTAGGCGGCGGTCAGCAGGGCCGTGAGCAGCGCGGAGACGAGGACGACCCAGCCCGCCGCGCCGGGGGCGTGGCCGGCGTGGCCGGTGGCGGCCTGTTCGGCGGCGCCGAGGACGGACTCCTTGGAGAAGAAGCCGCTGAAGGGCGGGATCGCGGCGAGCGCGAGCAGCGCCACGGTCATCGTCCAGTAGGCGTCGGGGACGCGGTCGCGCAGGTGGCTCATGCGGGACATGGCGGCCAGCGAGTTGGTGCCTGCGGCGTGGATGATCACGCCGGCGGCGAGGAACAGCAGCGCCTTGAAGGCGCCGTGGGACAGGAGGTGGAAGACGGCGGCGCCGCGGTCGCCGACGGCGAGCGCGCCGGTCATGTAGCCGAGCTGGCCGATCGTCGAGTAGGCGAGGACCCGCTTGATGTCGTCCTGGGCGAGTGCGGCGACGGCGGAGCCGGCCATCGTGACGGCGGCCATGACCGCGAGGACGACCATCGCGGCCGAGGAGGCCTGGAAGACGGGGAGGAGACGTGCGACGAAGTAGACACCGGCGGCGACCATCGTCGCGGCGTGGATCAGCGCGGAGACGGGCGTCGGGCCCGCCATGGCGTCGGGGAGCCAGGTGTGCAGCGGGAACTGGGCCGACTTGCCCGCCACGCCGGCGAGGAGCAGCAGGGCGACGAGGGTCGGGTGGTGCAGCCCGCCGCCGGCCACGGTGCCGAGGATCCTGGTGATCCGGAAGGAGCCGGCGTCGGTGCCGAGCGCGAACAGCCCGATCAGGAAGGGCACGTCGCCGAGTTTGGTGACCAGGAAGGCCTTGAGGGAGGCGGCGCGGGCCTCCGGGGTCTCCCAGTAGTGGCCGACGAGGAAGTAGGAGCAGATGCCCATGACTTCCCAGCCGACCAGCAGCACGATCAGGTCGCCCGAGTAGACGACGAGCAGCATCGCGGAGGTGAAGAGGGAGACGAGAGCGGCGTACGAGGAGTAGCGCGGGTCGTCGCGCAGGTAGCCCGTCGAGTAGATCTGCACGCAGCCGGCGACCAGGCCGACCAGGACGGCGACGAGCGCGGCGAAGCCGTCGATGTGCAGGGCGAGGTAGATCGGGACCGAGCCGGTGGGGGTGAGTTCGGTGGCGGCGTCGACGGCCGGGCCGCCGCCCTGCCGCGCGGCGACCAGTACGGCCAGCGCGAAGGAGGCGAGGGCCGGCAGGACGGCGAGCGGGCGGACGAATCCCGGGGCGGTGCGGCCGAGCAGCAGGCCGGCGACGGCGCCCAGGAACGGAAGGAGGGGGACGAGGACGGCGAGGGTGGTCGTGGTCACGCGGTGGCCTCAGCCTTCTTCGCGGCCCGTGCGGTGGTGGCGGGGGCGTCACTGTCGGGGCCGTCGTCGTGGCCTTCGGCGGCGTCGCGGAGCCGGTCGATGTCCGAGGTGCCGCGGTTGCGGTAGACGGCGAGGACGATCGCCAGGCCGATGCCGATCTCGGCGGCGGCGATGGCGATGGTGAACAGGGTCAGGGCCTGGCCGGAGTGCAGGGTCTCCGCGGCGGTCCTGCTGAGCCAGACGTCGAAGGCGACGAGGTTGAGGTTGACGGCGTTGAGCATCAGCTCGACCGACATCAGGACCAGGATCGCGTTGCGGCGGGCGAGGACGCCGTACAGGCCCGTGCAGAAGAGGAGGGCTGAGAGCACGGCGGGATAGGCGAGGTGCATCAGCGGACACCTTCCTGGGCGGCCCGATCACCGGGGGCGCCGGGAGACTCCGGTGCGCCCGCGGCCCCGGCGGCCGAGGGTTCCGGGACTGTGGCGTCTGCCTTCGCCCTGCGGGAGAGCACGATCGCGCCGACCAGCGCGGCGAGGAGGAGGACGGAGAGTGCCTCGAAGGGCAGGACCCAGTTCTGGAAGAGGCTCTCGCCGGTGACCCTGGTCGATCCTGCGGGGGCGCCGTCCAGGTCGATCCAGGTGGTGCGGAACGCGTCGACGACGACCCAGACCAGGGCGGCCGCGGCGGCGACGGCCACCGTGAGGGCCGCCCAGCGGTTGCCGGAGTCGGCGTCCGGGGAGCCGCCGATGGGGGCCCGGGTGAGCATCAGGCCGAACAGGAGGAGGACGACCACGGAACCGACGTAGATGAGGACCTGCACCCAGGCGATGAACTCGGCGCTGAGCAGGAGGTACTCGACGGCCAGGCCGCCGAGGGTCACCACCAGCCAGAGGGCGGCGTGCACCAGCTGGCGGGTGGTGACGGTGACGAGCGCGGCGCCGAAGGTGCCCAGGCCGACCAGGAGGAAGGCGATCTCGACACCCGTCGGGGAGAGGAAGCCGTGGCCCGGGGCGGCGGCGGTCGTCGTGACGTGCGCCGTCGCGGCGGCGGCGGAGAGGATCACGCGTCTCCCTCCTGGGGCTCGGCCTGTGCCGCGGCGAGCTTCTCGGCGGTCTTGCGGGCGGCGGCGATCTCCTTGGGCTCCTCCGCGCCGGGGTCCAGGGCGGGCGGGGCCGGGACGGTCCACATCCACTCGCGCAGCTTGTCGCGCTCGTGTGTGAGGTCGCGGATGTCGGTCTCGGCGTACTCGAACTCCGGGGACCAGAACAGGGCGTCGAAAGGACAGACCTCGATGCAGATACCGCAGTACATGCACAGGGAGAAGTCGATGGCGAAGCGGTCGAGGACGTTGCGGCTGCGTTCGCGGCCGCCGGGGGTCGCCGCCGGGACGGTCTCCTTGTGCGAGTCGATGTAGATGCACCAGTCCGGGCACTCGCGGGCGCACAGCATGCAGACCGTGCAGTTCTCCTCGAACAGGCCGATCACCCCGCGGGTGCGGGGCGGCAGGTCCGGCTGGACGTCCGGGTACTGCTGGGTGACGGTCTTCTTCGTCATCGTGCGCAGGGTGACGGCCAGGCCCTTGGCGAGGCCGGAGCCGGGGAAGGGCGACATCAGGAGATCACCACCTTGACGATGCCGGTGAGGGCGATCTGGGCGAGGGAGAGGGGGACCAGGAGGGTCCAGGAGAGCTTCTGGAGCTGGTCCTCGCGCAGACGGGGGTAGGTCACGCGGAGCCAGATGACGACGAAGGCGAGGACGGCCGTCTTCAGCAGGGTCCACACCCAGCCGAGGCCCTCGGCGCCCCACGGCCCGTGCCAGCCGCCCAGGAAGAGGACCGTGGTCAGGCCGCACAGGACGACGATCCCGGCGTACTCGGCGAGGAGGAACAGGGCGAAGCGCAGTCCGGTGTACTCGGTGTACGCGCCGAAGATGATCTCCGAGTCGGCGACGGGCATGTCGAACGGCGGGCGCTGCAGTTCGGCGAGGCCGGCGACGAAGAACACGATCGCGCCGACGATCTGCCAGGGCAGCCACCACCAGTGGAAGGCGTGGACGATGCCGGGGAGGGACACCGTGCCCGCCGCCATCGCCACGGAGGCGGCGGTGAGCAGCATCGGAAGTTCGTAGGCGAGGAGCTGGGCGGCGGTGCGCAGGCCGCCCAGGAGGGAGAACTTGTTCGCGGAGGACCAGCCGGCCATCAGGGAGCCGAGGACGCCGACGCCCATGACGGCCAGCACGAAGAACACACCGGCGTCCAGGACCTGACCGACTGCACCCTCGCCGGGGCCGATCGGGATGGCGAGCAGCACCAGGAGGTACGGCAGCAGGGCGACGGCGGGGGCGAGCTGGAAGATACGGCGGTCCGCACCCGCCGGGACCACGTCCTCCTTCTGCGCGAACTTCACACCGTCCGCGACGAGCTGGGCCCAGCCGTGGAAGCCGCCGGCGTACATCGGGCCGAGGCGGCCCTGCATGTGCGCCATCACCTTGTGCTCGGTCTGGCCGACGATCAGCGGGAAGGTGAGGAAGACGACGAAGACGATCAGGAGTCGCAGGGCGACGTCGACCGCGTCGTTCACTGCGGGCCTCCTTCGGGGGCGTCGGGGGTCGGGGTGTCCGTGGAGTCGTTCTGCCGGTCGCCGGCGCGGTCGCTGGTCCGGGCGTCGGTCCGGTCGTTCGTTCGATCGCCGGTCCGGTCGTCCGTCCGGTCGCCCGGGGGCTGCTCGGGCGCATCGCCGCCGGGCCGGTCGGGCTTCCTGGCGTGCCGCTCCGGCTCGGGGGCGGGCTTCGGGCTCTTCTCGGCGCTCTGCTCCGGCTCGGGCTCGGGCTCGGGCTCGGGCTCGTCGAAGGCCGGGCGGGCGTGGTGCCAGGGTGCGTCCGAGCTGCGGGGGGCCGCGGGGGACCGGGGCGAAGTGGGAGTCTCCGGCCGCGACCGCTGCGAGGCCGAGCCCTCGCTCACGCTGCGGGCGCGGCGCGGACCGGCCGGGGCCCCGGAGGCCGGCCCCTCGGGCGGAGAGGCCGCGTCCACGGACGCCGGAGGCCGCGGGGTGGTGCCGGTGCCCGTGCCGGTCTCCGTACCGCCGCCGACGCCGGTGTCGGTGTCGGTGTCGCCGGTCGTCGTCGCGGGCGGGCTGACCGGCTCGCGGGCCGCCGAGTCCCCCGTCGCGGGGGCTTCCGCCACCGCCGGCCCCTCTGCGGCCGCGGCCCGCGTCGACGCACCCTCGGCCGCCGACCGCCCAGCCGACCGCTCCTCAGTCGCCCGCGGCCCGGCTGCCCGCTGCTCACCGGCCTGCTGTTCCGCCGTAGGCCGCTCTGCCGTCTGTCGCTCTGCCGTCTGTCGCTCTGCCGTCTGTCGCTCTGCCGTCTGTCGCTCTGCCGTCTGTCGCTCTGCCGTCTGGCTGGCCGAGCCCTCCGCCGCGCTGCGCATGCGCCGCGCCGGGCGCTCCCCGGCCGCGCGCACGGCACGCTCGCCCGCCGCGGTCGCGGTGCCCTCCCCTGCCCCGCGTGCCGCACGGGCCGGACGCTCGCCCGCGGCGCGGGCCGGGCGTTCCCCCGCCGCTCGGGCGCCACGGGCCGGGCGGGCCGGGGCGGGTGGGAGCTGGCCCTTCTGGGGGCCCCACTCGTTGGGGTCGGGCACGCCCGGGGGCAGCATCTGGCGGCGCTTGGGCCCGCCGTGGTCCGACTCCCCCGGCTCCTTCGCGCCCGGCCACGCCTTGGCGACGCGGGCCGCGAGGACGAAGTCCTTGCGGAGGGGGTTGCCCTCGAAGCTCTCCGGGAGGAGGAGGTGGTCCAGGGCCGGGTGGCCCTCGAAGACGACGCCGAACATTTCGTGCGTCTCGCGCTCGTGCCAGGCCGCGCCCGCGTAGACGTCGACGGCCGTGGCGAGGGCCGGTGCCTCGTGGGGGACCGTGGTGCGCAGGAGCAGCCGGCGTACCGGGGCGAGGGCGACGACGTGGGCCGAGACGCGGAAGCCGGTGCCCGGTTCGTCGACCGCGCTCAGCCAGTCGAAGTAGGTGCAGCCCAGTTCGTCACGGGCGGTGCGCAGCGCGGAGACCCAGGACGCCGGCGGTACGTCGACGGTGAGGACCTCGTAGGACTCCTCGGCCGTGGCGTCCGGGCCGAACAGTTCCTCGGCGGTGGCGGGCAGCCATCCCACGGCGGTCATCGTCCCTCCTCGGCGGCGGGGCCCGGCGGTCGCACGAGTCCGCTCTGCAGCGCCGCCGTCGAGGGGCGCGCTGTCCCGGTCGCGTACCGCTCCCCCAGCGACTCGCGCGCGATCTTCTCCTGGAGCTTGAGGATGCCCTGGAGCAGCGCCTCGGGACGCGGCGGGCAACCTGGGACGTAGACGTCCACCGGGATGATCTGGTCGACGCCCTTGGTGACGGAGTAGGAGTCCCAGTACGGGCCGCCGCAGTTGGAGCAGGCGCCGAAGGAGATGACGTACTTCGGTTCGGGCATCTGCTCGTACAGGCGTTTGACCGCCGGGGCCATCTTGTCGGTCACCGTGCCGGAGACGACCATCAGGTCGGCCTGGCGCGGACCCGGCGCGAAGGGGATCACGCCGAGGCGGATGAAGTCGTGCCGGGCCATCGACGCGGCGATGAACTCGATCGCGCAGCAGGCGAGGCCGAAGTTGAAGACCCAGAGCGAGTAGCGGCGGCCCCAGTTCAGGACGACCTTCATCGGCTCGGGGGCGAGGCGCGCGAGGGCGCCCAGCCGCTTCGGCTCCGGAAGGAGCACGGGACCGGGAGCGGCGGCCTCGGAAGCCGCAGGAGGGACGGACTCGGAGGCCGAGGCGGACTCGGGAGCCGAGACGGGCCCGGAGGCCGAGGGGGTCTCGGGGGCCGAGGGGTTCACGTCCATGCCAGGACGCCCTTCTTGTATGCGTACAGCAGGCCCACGGCGAGGAAGCCGAGGAAGATGAACATCTCCACGAGCGTCGCCGCGCCGTAGCCGGGGGCGGCGAAGACCGTCGCCCAGGGGAACAGGAAGATCGAGTCGACGGCGAAGACGACGTACAGGAACGCGTAGACGTAGTAGCGGACCTGGGTGTGGGCCCAGCCCTCGCCGACCGGGTCGACGCCGCACTCGTACGTCAGGAGTTTCTCCGGGGTGGGCACGACCGGGCGCAGCAGGCGGCCCGCGCCGAAGGCGACCGCGACGAAGAGCACGCCGACGAAGGCGAGCAGTCCGACGACCGCATAGGACTGGAAGTAGTCGGCCGCGATGACGACGGTCGACCCCCGCAACGTCTCCCGCACCGTCCGTTCCCTCGCTCCCTGTCCTCGAGACCCGGGTGACCTTCGTGGTCTCCGTGGCCTTCGTGGTCCTGTCCGCGGCTTTCGTGGTCTTCGTGACCGCCGCGTACCGTCGTGAACCCTGTGTTCGACGATCTGTACGCACGGGAGTCTAGGCCCTGATAAAGGCGCGGTAAGAAGCCCGTGCACGCCTTGGGACGCGGGGGTGGGGTTTTCCCCCGTCCACCGGGGCGGCCGACCTCATGGCGCGGGGCCGCGCCGCACGGCACGCTGACCCCCATGACCGCACGCACCCCCGCCGCCGGTCCGGCGGCGTCCGGCCCCGAGGATCGCCTGCCCCCGGCCCGTCTCGCCTACGACCTGCCCACCTGGAAGGAGATCACGCATCTCCTGACGAACCTGCCCGTGTCACTGGTCGGCTTCGTCTACGTCGTGGTCGTGCTCACCACCGGCGCCGGGCTGACGCTCACCGTCGTCGGGCTGCCGCTGCTCGCGGCCGGGCTGCTGGGGGCGCGGCAGTTGGGCCGGCTCGAACGCGCCCGGCTCCGGTCCCTGCTCGCCCTGCGGATCGACGAACCGAGTCCGCTGCCGCTGCACCGGACGAAGGGGTGGTTCAACCGGCTGTGGTTGACGCTGGCAGACCCGGTGGCCTGGCGCACGGCCCTGTACGAGGTCATACGGCTGCCGTGGGGCGTCCTCACCTTCGCCGTGACCCTGACCTCGCTGTTCGTGCTGTGGCCGGTGCTGCCGTTCGTCGCGCGGGCACTGACGAACGCGGACCGGGCCATGGCACGCGCGCTGCTGTCGCCGTCCGACGAGCTGGAGCGGCGGATCGCCGAACTGGAGTCCGACCGGGGTGTGGTGGTCGACACCGCGGCCGCCGACCTGCGGCGCATCGAGCGGGACCTGCACGACGGCGCGCAGGCCCGGCTGGTCCATCTGGCCATGGGGCTGGGGCTGGCCAAGGAGAAGCTGCTGGAGGACCCCGACTCCGCCGCCGCGATGGTCGAGGAGGCGCACGGCGAGGTGAAGCTCGCGCTGCAGGAGCTGCGCGACCTGGCCCGCGGCATCCATCCGGCGGTGCTGACCGACCGCGGCCTGGACGCGGCCCTCTCCTCGGTCGCCTCGCGCTGCACGGTTCCGGTGAAGGTGACCGCCGACCTGGACGAACGTCCGGCCGTGGCCATCGAGGGCATCGCCTACTTCACCGTCTCCGAGCTGCTGCAGAACGTCAGCAAGCACAGCGGGGCACGGTCCGCCTCCGTCGACGTGTGGCGGACCGACGGCCGGCTGCTCATCCAGGTGTGGGACGACGGCCGCGGCGGAGCGCGCCTGGACGGGGGCACGGGGATGCGGGGGCTGGCCGAGCGCCTGAACGCCGTCGACGGCCTGTTCGTGGTCGAGTCTCCGCCGGGCGGCCCCACGACCGTCACGGCCGAGCTGCCCTGGCGGGACCGGACCGAGGTCCCCGACCGGCGGTAGGTGGGGAAAACCCCCCGGCCGGGACGCCGACGCGCTCCATGGTCCCGTGCCCCGGACCCGAACAGGCTGGAGACCGCACACCACGGACCGCCTGGCGCGGACCTCAGGACGGACGAGGGGAACGGGACGAGACCGATGGCCACCGGATACGGACAGGGGTACGGACAGACCTCGGGAACAGGTGCGGGCGCACGGACCGACCCGCGCACGGACCCATGGACCGGCACGGGGGCCGGCCCAGGCCGGCACCGCCTGCCCGCCGGCCTGCGAGCGCCCTTCGAGGGCCGCAGCCTGCGCGAGTTCGGGTACGTCCTGCTGAGCCTGCCGATCAGCATCCTGCTGTTCACCTGCACCGTCACGATGGTGTCGGTGGGCGCCGGTCTGCTGGTCACCTTCCTCGGCGTACCCGTGCTGGCGGCGGGTCTGGCGGGCTGCCGCGGCTTCGGCGCGATGGAGCGGGCGCGGGCGCGCGGGCTGCTCGGCCTGGAGGTGGGCGAGCCGCAGCCGTTGCGTCCACGGGACCGGGGCCCGGCGGCCTGGATGGGGGCCGTCCTGAGGAGCGGCACCTCGTGGCGGGCGATGCTGTACGCGGTGCTGCACTTCCCGTGGGCGGTCTTCTCCTTCACGGTTGCCGTGACCGTCTGGACGCTGGGCTGGTCGCTGCTGACGTATCCGCTGTGGTTCTGGGTGTTCCCGATGTGGGCCGGACAGGGCGGCCTTCAGCTCTACGGCGACGAGCACCACCGCGTCTTTCTCGACAACCCGTTCGAGATCACGGTGACCGCACTCGTCGGGATGCTGTTCACGCTGGCCGCGCCGTGGATCGTGCGTGCGCTGACGACGGTGGACCGGCTGCTGGTGCTCGGGCTGCTCGGACCGTCGCGGCTGTCGGCGCGGGTGGTGGAGCTGGAGTCGGACCGGGGGGTCGTCGTCGACACGGCCGCCGCGGACCTGCGGCGCATCGAGCGGGACCTGCACGACGGGGCGCAGGCCCGGCTGGTGGCGCTGGCGATGGACCTGGGGCTGGCGAAGGAGAAGCTGGCGGAGGACCCGCGAGCGGCCGCGCGGATGGTGGGCGAGGCGCACGGCGAAGTGAAGACGGCACTGCAGGAGCTGCGGGACCTGGCGCGCGGGATCCATCCGGCGGTGCTGACGGACCGCGGGCTGGACGCCGCGCTCTCCGCGGTCGCCTCCCGGTGCACGGTTCCGGTGCGCGTGGAGGTGGACCTGGCCGAGCGGCCGGCCCCGGCGATCGAAGGGATCGCGTACTTCACCGTCTCCGAACTGCTGCAGAACATCAGCAGGCACAGCGGGGCGCGCTCCGCCTCGGTGGACGTGTGGCGCGCGGAGGACCGGCTGCTGCTGCAGGTGACGGACGACGGCGTCGGCGGCGCCGACACGTCCGGGGGCTCGGGGCTGGCCGGGCTGACGGAGCGCCTGGACGCGGTGGACGGGATCCTGGTCGTCGACTCCCCGGCGGGCGGGCCCACCCGGGTGACCGCGGAGCTGCCCTGGCGGCGCTGAACGGCGCCTCTCCCCTCCGGCCCGCCTCTCACTCCCCCTCGCGTCCGCGTGTCACTCCCCGCCCGCCTCTCGGCCTCCCCCTCTCTTCCTCCCTAGATCAGCTCACCCATCACGAACAGGCCACCGAACGGCCTAATCCGCACCACTGTTCCCCTGATCTCCCGGCTCGGGCGCGCCCGGGCCCAAGTACTGGAATGCTGGACCATGTCGTGGTCGAAGCCGCGGCCGCAGGGACGGGCGTGGCACGAAGCGGGGGGCGGCGAAGGTGGAGGACAGGGTGCGGGTGGTCATCGCCGAGGACTCGGTGCTGCTCAGGGAGGGCCTGACCCGGTTGCTGACCGACCGCGGGCACGAGGTGGTGGCCGGTGTCGGCGACGCGGACGCGCTGATCAAGACCGTCACCGCGCTGCACGAGGAGGGCGAGCTGCCGGACGTCGTCGTGGCGGACGTGCGGATGCCGCCGACGCACACCGACGAGGGGGTGCGGGCGGCGGTGCGGCTGCGGAGGACGCACCCGGATCTGGGCGTGCTCGTGCTGTCGCAGTACGTGGAGGAGCGGTATGCCACCGAGCTGCTGGCCGGCTCCAGTCGCGGGGTCGGCTATCTGCTCAAGGACCGCGTGGCCGAGGTGCGGGAGTTCGTGGACGCGGTGGTTCGGGTGGCCCAGGGGGGTACGGCGCTGGACCCCGAGGTGGTCGCACAGCTGCTCGGGCGCAGCCGCAAGCAGGACGTGCTCGCGGGGCTGACCCCGCGGGAGCGCGAGGTGCTGGGGCTGATGGCCGAGGGGCGGACGAACTCGGCGGTCGCCCGGCAGCTGGTGGTGAGCGACGGCGCGGTCGAGAAGCACGTCAGCAACATCTTCATGAAGCTCGGTCTGTCTCCGAGCGACGGGGACCACCGGCGTGTTCTGGCCGTGCTCACCTATCTGAACTCGTGAGGGGCCGACACTGGTCGGACACCGGGATCGAGCGAGATACGAACGCGGCAAGAGGCGGAGGGACGAGCCTAGAACCGTACAGCCGACGGGAGGCGTCTTCCCGGTGTGAAGAAAGGCACGGAAGAGGGACACATCAGGGCACAGGGGCGTCTCATGAGCGCGTCCACGATGCGAACGGCACAAGGAAGGCGACCCTCACGGTCGTAGGGTTGATCCTGGGAAGGTCTTCGGGAAGGCCGCTCCCGCACAGCCGCCTCGAAGGAGGTCCAGTTCAGTGACCAGCCAGGTCAGCAGTCCAGCGGAGCAGGCCGACGGAGCCGTCGTGGGAGAGCAGCGCGGGGCGGCCGGGACGAAGGACGTCCGGCGTCTGGACCGGGTGATCATCCGGTTCGCGGGCGACTCGGGCGACGGTATGCAGCTCACGGGTGACCGTTTCACCTCCGAGACCGCGTCCTTCGGGAACGACCTGTCGACGCTGCCGAACTTCCCGGCCGAGATCCGGGCGCCCGCCGGCACCCTGCCGGGCGTGTCGTCCTTTCAGCTGCACTTCGCCGACCACGACATCCTCACCCCGGGCGACGCGCCGAACGTACTGGTCGCGATGAACCCGGCCGCTCTGAAGGCCAACATCGGCGACCTGCCGCGCGGCGCGGAGATCATCGTCAACACCGACGAGTTCACCAAGCGCGCGATGCAGAAGGTCGGCTACGCCGCCTCCCCGCTGGAGGACGGCTCGCTCGACGGCTACCACCTCCACCCGGTGCCGCTGACCACGCTGACGGTCGAGGCGCTGAAGGAGTTCGAGCTCAGCCGCAAGGAGGCCGAGCGCAGCAAGAACATGTTCGCGCTGGGCCTGCTGAGCTGGATGTACCACCGGCCCACGGAGGGCACCGAGAAGTTCCTGAAGTCGAAGTTCGCCAAGAAGCCGGACATCGCGGCCGCCAACATCGCCGCCTTCCGCGCGGGCTGGAACTTCGGCGAGACGACGGAGGACTTCGCGGTCTCCTACGAGGTCGCCCCGGCCGCCCAGGCCTTCCCGGTCGGCACCTACCGCAACATCTCCGGCAACCTTGCTCTGGCCTACGGTCTGGTCGCCGCCTCTCGCCAGGCGGACCTGCCGCTGTTCCTGGGCTCGTACCCGATCACCCCGGCCTCGGACATCCTGCACGAGCTGTCCAAGCACAAGAACTTCGGTGTGCGGACCTTCCAGGCCGAGGACGAGATCGCCGGCATCGGCGCGGCGCTGGGCGCGGCCTTCGGCGGATCGCTGGCGGTGACGACCACGTCCGGGCCGGGTGTCGCGCTGAAGAGCGAGACGATCGGCCTCGCGGTGTCGCTGGAGCTGCCGCTGCTGGTGATCGACATCCAGCGCGGCGGGCCGTCGACGGGCCTGCCCACCAAGACCGAGCAGGCGGACCTGCTGCAGGCGATGTACGGCCGCAACGGCGAGGCGCCGGTCCCGGTGGTCGCCCCGCGCACCCCGGCCGACTGCTTCGACGCGGCGCTGGAGGCGGCCCGGATCGCGCTGACCTACCGCACCCCGGTGATGCTGCTGTCCGACGGCTACCTGGCCAACGGCTCCGAGCCGTGGCGCATCCCCGAGCTGGACGAGCTGCCCGACCTGCGGGTGCAGTTCGCGCAGGGCCCGAACCACACGCTCGCCGACGGCACCGAGGTGTTCTGGCCGTACAAGCGGGACGCCAGGACGCTGGCCCGTCCGTGGGCGATCCCGGGTACCCCGGGCCTGGAGCACCGCATCGGCGGCATCGAGAAGCAGGACGGCACGGGCAACATCTCCTACGACCCGGCCAACCACGACTTCATGGTGCGCACCCGCCAGGCCAAGGTCGACGGCGTCGAGGTGCCCGACGTGGAGGTCGACGACCCGCACGAGGCATGCACCCTGGTGCTCGGCTGGGGCTCGACGTACGGCCCGATCACGGCCGCCGTGCGCCGGCTGCGGACGGCCGGGGAGTCCGTCGCCCAGGCGCACCTGCGCCACCTCAATCCCTTCCCGAAGAACCTCGGCGCGGTCCTGAAGCGCTACGACAAGGTGGTGATCCCCGAGATGAACCTCGGGCAGCTCGCCACACTCGTGCGAGCGAAGTACCTGGTGGACGCGCACTCGTACAACCAGGTGAACGGCATGCCGTTCAAGGCGGAGCAGCTCGCCAAGGCTCTCAAGGAGGCCATCGATGGCTGAGACGTCCATGGAAGGCACGGGCACGGTCGAGGCGCTCACTCTGGTGCCCAAGGCCGATGCCAGGCAGTCCATGAAGGACTTCAAGTCGGACCAGGAAGTGCGCTGGTGCCCCGGCTGCGGCGACTACGCGATCCTGGCGGCGGTCCAGGGCTTCATGCCGGAGCTGGGCCTGGCCAGGGAGAACGTCGTCTTCGTCTCCGGCATCGGCTGCTCCTCCCGGTTCCCGTACTACATGAACACCTACGGGATGCACTCCATCCACGGCCGCGCGCCCGCCATCGCCACGGGCCTCGCGACCTCGCGGCGCGACCTGAGCGTCTGGGTGGTCACCGGCGACGGCGACGCGCTGTCCATCGGCGGCAACCACCTCATCCACGCCCTGCGCCGCAACGTCAACCTCAAGATCCTGCTGTTCAACAACCGGATCTACGGCCTGACCAAGGGCCAGTACTCCCCGACCTCCGAGGTCGGCAAGATCACCAAGTCGACGCCGATGGGCTCGCTGGACGCGCCCTTCAACCCGGTCTCGCTGGCGATCGGTGCGGAGGCCTCCTTCGTGGCCCGCACCATCGACTCCGACCGCAAGCACCTGACCGAGGTGCTGCGCGCCGCGGCCGCCCACCCGGGCACCGCGCTGATCGAGATCTACCAGAACTGCAACATCTTCAACGACGGCGCCTTCGACGCCCTGAAGGACCGGCAGCGGGCCGAGGAGGCCCTGATCCGGCTGGAGCACGGGCAGCGGATCCGCTTCGGCGCGGACGGCGCGCGCGGTGTCGTACGGGACCGGCAGACCGGCGATCTCAAGGTCGTCACCGTCACCGCGGACAACGAGGCCGACGTCCTGGTCCACGACGCCCACGCGGACTCGCCGACCACGGCGTTCGCGCTGTCGCGGCTCGCCGACCCGGACACGCTGCACCACACCCCCATCGGCGTCTTCCGGTCCGTCGACCGCCCGGTCTACGACACGGCGATGGCCGACCAGCTGGACACGGCGATCGAACAGCGCGGCAAGGGCGACCTGGCCGCGCTGCTGGCCGGCGGCGACACCTGGACGGTCGTCGGCTGAGCGTGTCGGCTCTTCGTCACGAGGCCCGGGCCCCAGGCGCCCGGGCCTCGTCGTATGCCCGGCGGGCCTGCTCCACCTCCGTCAGACGGTCCTCGGTCCAGCGCGCCAGTGCCCGCACGTGCTCGGCCGCCTCGCGGCCGAGACCGGTGAGGGAGTAGTCGACGCGCGGCGGGATGACGGGCTTGGCGTCCCGGTGGACCAGGCCGTCGCGCTCCAGGGTCTGGAGCGTCTGGGTCAGCATCTTCTCGCTGACGGTCCGCCCGCGTCCCCGGCCGACGGCCCGGCGCAGCTCACCGAAGCGGCAGGGACGCTCCAGCAACTCGATCAGGACGAGCACGCCCCAGCGGCTGGTGACGTGGTCCAGGACCAGGCGGTGGGGGCACATCGCCGCGTCGCCGTCGCGCCCGGTGCTCCTCGGCGGGGTACTTACTGTCATGCCCGTACCTTACTTGAAAGTGGGTACTTTCCAATAGTTAGCGCATCTCCTAGGGTGAGTGTCAGACACCCCCTTCAAGGAGATTCCGTCATGAGCATCGTCGTCACCGGAGCCACGGGACACCTCGGCCGCCTCGTCGTCGAGCAGTTGCTGGAGAAGGTTCCGGCCGGCCACGTCACCGCGGTCGTGCGCTCCCCCGAGAAGGCCGCCGACCTCGCGCAGCGGGGCGTGCGGATCGCGGTCGCCGACTACAACGCGCCGGAGACCTTCGACGGCCTGTTCGCGGCCGGCGACAAGGTCCTGCTCGTCTCCGGCAACGAGATCACCGACGACCGGGTCCGGCAGCACCGTGTCGTCATCGACGCCGCCGAGGCGGCCGGCGTGGCGCTGCTCGCGTACACCAGCGCGCCCAGCACCCTGCGGGCCGCCCTCGCCGACGACCACCGCGGCACCGAGCAGGCGCTGAAGGCCTCGGGCCTGCCGTACTCGCTGCTGCGCAACGGCTGGTACCACGAGAACTACACCGAGCAGCTCGCCCCGGCGCTCGCGCACGGCGTCCTCGTGCACGCGGCCGGAGAGGGCCGGGTCTCCTCCGCCGCCCGCGCCGACTACGCGGCCGCCGCGGTGGCGGTGCTGACCGGCGAGGGCCACGAGAACTCGACGTACGAGCTGGGCGGGGACGAGGCATGGAGCTTCGCCGAGTTCGCCGCCGAGCTGAGCAGGCAGGCCGGCCGGGAGATCGCGTACACCCCGATCTCCGTCGCGGAGTACGAGGCCGTCCTGACCGGCGCCGGGCTGCCCGCGCCGCTCGCCGCGATCCTGGCGGCCGTGGACGCCCACATCGAGAAGGGCGAGCTGGTCGTCGGCTCCGGGGACCTTTCCCGTCTGATCGGCCGGCCGGCCACGCCGGTCGCCGAGGCGATCACCGCCGCACTCAAGGGCTGACGCCCCGGCGGGACCCTCGGATCCCCCTTCCCCGCCTGTCATGACCGTATGGCGATACGGACATGACAGGCGGGGGTGTTCGGCGTTACCTTCGTCCTTGCTGCACGGGACGCAGTCACGCACGAAGGAGGGGCCCGTGTCCGAGAGGTCGAGCGGGGAGCGGCGCACAGGACTGCTGAACGGCTTCGCGGCCTACGGGATGTGGGGGCTCGTCCCCCTGTTCTGGCCCCTGCTGAGGCCGGCCGGGGCGGCGGAGATCCTCGCCCACCGGATGGTGTGGTCCCTGGCCTTCGTCGCCGTCGCGCTGCTGGCCGTACGGCGCTGGGCCTGGGCCGGCGAGCTGCTGCGGCAGCCGCGCCGACTGGCACTGGTCGTCCTGGCCGCCGGGGTGATCACCGTCAACTGGGGCGTCTACATCTGGGCCGTCAACAGCGGCCATGTCGTCGAGGCCTCCCTCGGCTACTTCATCAACCCCCTGGTCACCATCGCCATGGGCGTCCTGATCCTCAAGGAGCGGCTGCGGCCCGTGCAGTGGGCGGCGGTCGGCGTCGGCCTCGCGGCCGTGCTCACGCTCACCGTCGGGTACGGCCGTCCGCCGTGGATCTCCCTGTGCCTCGCCTTCTCCTTCGCCACCTATGGCCTGGTGAAGAAGAAGGTCGGCCTCGGCGGCGTCGAGTCGCTGGCCGCCGAGACCGCGATCCAGTTCCTGCCGGCGCTCGGCTATCTGCTGTGGCTGAGCGCCCAGGGCCGCTCGACCTTCGCCGCCGAGGGCGCCGGGCACGCCGCCCTGCTCGCCTCGACCGGCTTCGTCACCGCGCTGCCGCTGGTCCTCTTCGGCGCCGCCGCGATCCGCGTGCCGCTGTCGACGCTGGGGCTGCTCCAGTACCTCGCGCCGGTCTTCCAGTTCCTGCTGGGCATCCTCTACTTCCACGAGGCCATGCCCGTCGAGCGCTGGGCCGGGTTCTCCCTGGTGTGGCTGGCGCTGTCCCTGCTGACCTGGGACGGGCTGCGCGCCGCGCGCCGGGCGTCCCGGCTCCGGGCGACGCTCGGCATCCCGCCGCGGACGGTGGCGGGGTCCGGGGTGGCAGGGTCCGGGCGGGCCTCCGGGGCGGCGGACACCCTGCCGGCCTCCGCTGTGGTGGCCGCGCAGGTGGTCCCGGGAGCGGTGGCCCCTGAACCGGGCCTGGGGGCGGTCCCCGCCCAGGCGGGCTCCGGGGCGGGCGCCGGTGAGCCGGGTACGGGGCCGGTGGCCGACTCGGCGGAAGCCTAGGGAGCGTCTGCCCGCGCGTGCCGCTCGGCAGGAGCTGCCGTCGCAGGGGTGCGGTGTCGGGCCGGGTGGGATTCCGGCGTTCCCCTGGTCCGCGGCTCACGCAACGCATATGACTGGTGACATGACTCAGACGCCGGCGGCGATCCCGCTGCACTGGAAGCTCGTCATCGACGCCGCCGACCCGCACGCGCAGGCCGACTTCTGGGCCGGCGCGCTGCACTACGAGGTCGAGGACAACAGCGCACTCGTCGAACGGCTGCTGGAACTCGGCGCGCTGCCGGGCGCGGCCACCGTGGAGTTCCACGGCCGCGCCGCCTTCCGGGACCTGGTCGGCGTACGCCATCCCGACGACCCCTACGACCAGGAGCGCGGCACCGGACTGGGGCGGCGGCTGCTGTTCCAGCGCGTGCCGGAGCCCAAGAGCGGCAAGAACCGGCTCCACCTCGACCTGCACCCCGGCGAGGACCGGCGCGTGGTGGAGGTGGAGCGGCTGGAGAAGCTCGGGGCGAGCGTGCTGCGCCACGTGAGGGAGCCCGCCGGGGAGTGGGTGGTGATGGCGGATCCGGAGGGCAACGAGTTCTGCGTGTGCTGACGAGTTCGGCGTGAGCCCGACGATTTCCGCGTGAGCCGACCAGTCCCGTCTGCGCCGAGGGAGCCCAGGGAGCGGGGCCGGGTCAGCGTGCCGGGGGTGCCGCCCTCCCGGCCCGTTCGGCGAGGCGGCCCATCCGGGCGCGGGCCGACTCCAGTTGCTCGATGTCGTCGGCGGCCGGACCCTCCTCGGCCGTGAGTTCGGTCCACAGCCCGATCAGGTCACGGCCGAGCCGCAGGCCCTGCTCGGGGTCACGAACCGCGCGCCAGGCGGCGGCCGCGCTCTGCACGTTGCCGTAGGCGGCCTCCGCGTCGCCGGCGCGGCGCCGGATGCGGGCCAGCTCGAGGGACAGGCCGAACGAGCGGACCGGGTCGGTCGCCAGATAGGCGATGTACGCGGTGAGCTCGCGCAGGCGCAGCACCTCGGCGTGCTCCGGGCCGAGCGTGGCCGACGCCTCGGTGACGGTGCGCTCGGCCAGCGTCGCCGCCTCCTCGATCCGGCCCGACTTCACGGCCCCGTTGATCCGCGCCATGGGCTCGGCGAGCAGGACGGTACCGCCCTCGCCGGTCGCGGTCCTGGGATCGTCCCCGAGCACCGCTTCGGCCACGGCGTCGAAACCGCGGGCGGGAGTGGGCTTGGGGTCGGGCTCGGGCTCGGGCTCGGGCTCGGAGGCGGCTACGGGCTCGGGCTCGGAGGCGATCTCGGCCTCGGACACGGCTTCCGGTGCGGATTCGAGTTCGGGTACGGGTACGCGCTCGGGCTGAGCGACCGGAGCGGGCGCCGGTTCCCGGGTGGACGGCTTGGCGGGGGGCGTCCGCGCGGGGGCGACCGCGGACGTCGGTGCGGACGCGGGCGCGGGGCCGGGTGCGGCTGTGGGCCGCGCGTCCATCACCGGGGGCGGCCCGAACTGCCCGGTCGGGGCGCTCACGGTGCCGGGGGTCACCGCGCCGAATGCCGACCGGTCCCCCGGCGTGGCGGACGTGCCGGAGTCCGGCAGGTCGGCCGGCTCCGGTATGGCCCGCAGCGGGAAGGTCGGCGCGGGTCCGGCGGACGGCTGCGGCTCGGGCACCGCGCGCAGCGGGAAGGTCGGGGGCGTCTCGCCCCGCGGCTCCGGCACCGCCCGCAACGGGAACGTGGGGGCGGACTCCCGCACCGGCTCCGGCACCTTCCGCAGGAGGTGCGTGCGCCGATCGGCCGACGACCGCGGCGCGTCCGTGACTGGCTCGGACTCCGGCTCCTCGGGCGAGGGGCCGGGAGCACCGGAGGGCTCGGCAGAGCCTGACGACGGCACGGGCGGCGCGGCCCCCTCGTACGGGGCGGCGGGCTCCGGTGCGGCCGTCGTGGAGACCGGCCTCGGCGGACGCGGCGGCTGGGGCGGGGTCGTGCGCAGGGGCTCGGCGGTGAAGTCGCTGGAGCCGTCGCTCTGGACGCGCAGGGGGACGACGTAGCCGATGCGTTCGTCGGTGACCGTGGCGAGGACGGGGTGGCCGGTGGCGAGGGCGAGGCGGTGCAGGTGGTTCAGGACGGCGTGCTGGATCTCCTCGCCGGCGGCGTTACGGACCGGTACGCCTCCGACCGAGGCTCCAGCGCCGTCCGCGGGCACGTGCACGGAGATCGGTGTGGCCGCGGGTGCCGCCGCACGCGCGGCACGCTTCAGTTCCCGCTTCTTCTCGCGGCTCAGTCGAGACATCGGCTCCCTCACTCGGATGCGCGCGATCCGGTCGTACGCGTACTGTCGAGTCTCTCCGCTCGCCTGCGGTTCTCACGTCACCACGACGTCACAGACTCGCACCAGGAACTCCGCCGCCGTGTCGTCGGTAACGCGCCGAGCGTGAAGATCGTCGGGATGACGGAGGAGGGGAACGGGCATGGGGACAGTCGTGCAGCAGGGACCGGAGATCTGGATTCGCGGGCCGGTGGCCGAAGCCGACGCTCGGGAGGGTGCGCCCGAACGGCCCGTCGGCGGGCCGGTCACGCCCCGGCGCTTCTCGTGGGTGGCCACCCACGGCGGCGCGGGCACGACCACGCTGGCGGCGGTGTACGGCGGTCACGACTGCGGCCGCGGCTGGCCCGGTCCCGACTCCCCCCGCTCGGTCCTGCTCGTCGCCCGGACGCACGCGGCCGGGCTGGACGCCGCGATCCGGACCCTGGAAGTGTTCCGCCGGGGCGAGGCACCGGCCGGGCTGGATCTGGACGCCGTCGTCCTGGTCGCGGACGCGCCGGGGCGGCTGCCGCGGCAGCTCGCGCAGCGCGTGAAGCCGATCGAGGCCGTCATCGACGTGTACCGCGTCCCGTGGGTACCTGCCTGGCGGGTGGGCGAGCTCGACGGCCGGCCCCCGCGCGAGACGGAGGCGCTCACCCGCCTCACGGGAACGGTGACGCGGTGACCCCTCCGCGATGACGCCCGACGCCTTGGTGCCTACGCGGTGATGTCCTTCGCCGTGAAGCGCGCCCAGGCCGCCGAGCCGAACACGGCCGCGTACACGGCCTGCAGCTGAAGGTTCTTCACCAGGTCGTCCCAGTAGACCGGATCGCGCATCAGGTCGGCGAAGGACAGCCAGTAGTGCGGGAGGAGGTACGGCTGGATCGCGTGGAGCTGCGGGATCTGGTCGAGGATCTGCACGGTGATCAGCAGGCCCACGGTCGTCGCCATCGCCGCGATGCCGCTGTCGGTCAGTGCCGAGACGAACAGTCCGAGGGCCGCGACGCCGGTCAAGGAGGCCGCGACGACCAGGGCGATCAGCAGGGCCCGGCCCAGTCCCTCGGCGAAGTCGATCTGGGTGCCCGAGATGGTGGTGAGGTCCCCGAGCGGGAAGAGCAGCGCGCCGACGGTGAGCGCCGAGACGGCGACGACGAGCGTGGCGACCAGGCAGAAGGCCATCGTCGTGGCGTACTTGGTGAGCAGCAGGCGGGTGCGGCCGGCGGGGGCGACCAGCAGGTAGCGCAGCGTCCCCGCGTTCGCCTCGCCGGCGATCGCGTCGCCCGCGACCACGCCGACGGCCATAGGCAGGAAGAACGGCAGGGTCGCCGCCAGCGCGGTGAAGACCAGGAACAGGCCGTTGTTGGTGACCTGTGCGATGAACGCCGGGCCCTGACCGCCCCCGCGCCCGGCCGGGGCACCGCCCCTCGTCTCGATCCGGACGGCGATCCCGACCAGGACCGGGACGGCCGCCAGCACGCCCAGCAGGGCGAGGGTGCGCCAGCGCCGGAAGGTGGTCACCAGCTCGCTGCGCAGCAGCCCGAGCGTCCACAGCGCGTGCGGAGCGCGGTCCCCCGTCCCGCCCGGCTCTACGGTGGTCTCGGCCGGTCCTCCGGGTGTTTCGGCCGTCTCCGGCGGAGTGTCAGCCCGCGACATCGAACCCCTCCCCCGTGAGGGCCACGAACGCGTCCTCCAGGGAGGCGCGTTCGAGGCCGAAGCCGCGGACGCGCACGCCCGCCGCGACCAGCGCCGCGTTCAGCTCGGCGAGGTCGCGGTCCGGCGGTTCACCGGTGACCCGGTCGCCGTCGACGACCACGTCGCCGACCCCCCGCTCCTTCAGCACCCGGGTCGCGTCCCCGGTGTCGGGCGTGGTCACCACGAGCCGGCCCCGTATCCCGGCGGCCAGCTCGGCCACCCGGCCCTGGGTCACCAGTCTGCCCCGGGCCATGACGGCCGCATGGGTGCACACCTGCTCGATCTCGTCCAGCAGGTGGGAGGAGAGGAAGACGGTCGTGCCGTCGCAGGCCAGTTCCCGGACCAGGGAGCGGATCTCGCGCATCCCCTGCGGGTCCAGGCCGTTGGTCGGCTCGTCCAGGACGAGCAGCTTCCGGGGCCGGAGCAGCGCGGCCGCCAGCCCGAGGCGCTGCTTCATGCCGAGGGAGTACGCCCTGGCCTTCCTGCCGGCCGCCGCCGTGAGCCCCACCCGGTCCAGGGCGGCGGCGACCCGCGCACGCCGGGTGCGCGGGTCGGCGGACGGGTCGGCGGCGTCGTAGCGCAGCAGGTTGTCCCGGCCGGAGAGGAAGCCGTACAGCGCGGGCCCCTCGATCAGGGCTCCGACGTGCGGCAGCACGGCCCGCGTTGACCGGGGCATCGGGCGGCCCAGGACGCGTGCCGTGCCGGAGGTGGGCTCGATCAGCCCCATCAGCATGCGGATGGTGGTGGTCTTGCCCGAGCCGTTCGGGCCGAGGAAGCCGAAGACGCTGCCCGCCGGGACGGTCAGGTCGAGACCGTCGACGGCGAGCTGGCCGCCGCGGTAGCGCTTGGTGAGGCCGCGGGTGTGGATGACGCTCGGCCCGGCGGCCCCCTCCCGCGCCTCCGGGCCCGCGTCCGCCTCCGGCCCCGCGGTCCCCGGCTCCGCGTCCGGACCCGTTACGGGCGGACGGGCGGAGGGGCCGGCCGGCGGGTCGGCGAGCGGCTTGGCGGACGCCTCGTCCATCGGCTCCCTCGATTCGTCGTACCCGCGTTCCGGACGGTTACTACCCGGCGTTCGCCGCCTTCACCAGTGCGCCCTTGGTGACGGCACCGACGTAGACCTTGCCGTCGTCCGTGATCAGCGCGTTGATCAGGCGCGTGGAGAAGACCGTGCCCTTGCCGAACTTGCCGGTCACCTGGTCGCCCAGCGAGCCGAGCATGCCGCCGAGGTCTCCGCTGCCGGAGCCCGACGGGGCGCCGCCCTTGCCGCCGGTGTCGAAGGTGGCGATGGAGTTCCAGCCCTTGCCGAGCACCTTCGGGCCCTCCTTGGCGAAGTCCCCCCGGCCGTCCTTGGCGAGGTCCTTCTGCGAGGGCATTCCGGGCAGGAGGCCGTGCTCGGGCGCCTTGGCGCCGTCGTGTGCCGCGTCCTTCTCGTCGGTGACCTTCGCGCCCTTGGGCGGGGTGAAGGCGAAGGTCGAGGCGGCCGGCCTGGTGAAGCTCACCTGGGTGAAGCCCGCGTCCACGACGGCGGCGCCGCCGCTCGCCGGGGTCAGCGTGAACTTCAGCGGCAGCCCGGTCTTCGCGTCCACCGCGACGCTGATCGCACCGACCGTGGTCCCCGACTGCTTCGGCTTCACGACCAGCTTGTAGGCGTCCCGGCCGGCCACCCGCGCCGTGCCGTCGACCGTCACCGACGTGGTGTCGTCGACCGACTTCAGGGCCTGGTCGGCGAAGTCCTTCGGCGTGGCGGGGACCTGGTCGTGCCGCCTGCCGCCGTCCTGGGAGGCGGTGCCGTGGTAGACCTCGTTCGACTTGCTGTCGTAGCCCCAGACGTCCTTGCCGTTGTGGACGAGGCTGTATTCGGCGGCGCGCTCGATCAGCGACACCTTCTGCCGGTCCTCGCCGTCGGACGCGACGCGCAGGGTGTGCGTGCCGGAGGCCAGCTCGGTCAGCCTGGACGTCGGGTCGGCCGACGAACCGTCACCGCTGCCGGCCGCACGGGAGGCGAGGCCGCTCTCCAGGCCGCCCAGGTCCGGCAGACCGAGGTCCGTGCTGACCTTCACCGTCCCCGAGAGCTGCTGGACGTCCGACTTGGCGATTTTCTCGATGAGTTGCTGCGCGGTGATCTTCGGCAGGTCGGGGTCGCCGGAGTCGGCGAGCGCCGGGACCAGCCCGATGGTCGCCGCCGCGACCCCCACCACCGCGGCCGGTACGACGTAGCGCGCGGCCCTGCGCCGTCCCGAGCGCAGTTCGTCGGCGTCCTCGAGGCCGGTGCTGTCGTCGGATTCGTACGGTGCCATCTGTGCCTTACCTCCGTCGTCGGCGGCGGCTGCTCGTCCGCGCTCTCCCCGGTGCTCCCGGCATCGCGCGAGCGGGGCGGTGCACCCACCACCCCGAGCCGCCATTCTCACCCGAATCGGTGAGGAGTGGTGTTGTCCGTGTGTTCCATCTGACCAAATCGGCCGTGAGGATGCGTCAGACCGCGGACTCAACTCCGCCTACGCCTGGGGTATGACGCCGGAGGGCTGCGTCTCCGCCGCCCCGTAGGGGGTGGTACGGAGCGGCGGGGCGGGGCGGGGTGGGGGCGAGGCGCCCCGGGACGGCAGGGAGCACCGACTGTGCCGACGCTGCCTGCACCGGCTTCCCGGGACTCGTTACGACAGGGGCCTGCCGTGAGATCGAGGGCTCAGCTCCGCAGGTGGGGGCGTCGCTAGCCGGCCCGGTGCACCACCGCGTCGCACAGCTCCATCAGCGCCGCCTTGGCGTCGCACTCCCGCAGCGGGGCCAGCGCGGCCCGCGCGTCCTCCGCGTACCGCACGGTGTCCTTGCGGGCCTGCTCCAGCGCCGGGTGGGTGCGCAGCGCCGCCAGCGCCTCCGCGAGCCGGTCGTCGTCGGTCAGGTCGGAGTCCAGCAGCTCGCACAGCGCGACGTCCTCCGCCAGACCGAGCCGCGCCGCCCGCTCCCGCAGCCGCAGCACCGGAAGTGTCGCGACCCCCTCCCGGAGGTCCGTCCCCGGCGTCTTGCCCGACTCGTGCGAGTCCGAGGCGATGTCCAGCACGTCGTCCGCCAGCTGGAAGGCGACGCCGAGCCGCTCCCCGTACTGCGTCAGCACGTCCACGACGTTCTCGTCGGCCCCGGACATCATCGCCCCGAACCGGCAGGACACCGCGACCAGCGATCCGGTCTTGCCGCTCAGCACGTCCAGGTAGTGATCGACCGGGTCGCGGCCGTCCTGCGGCCCCGCCGTCTCCAGGATCTGCCCGGTGACCAGCCGCTCGAACGCCACGGCCTGCACGCGCACCGCCTCCGGACCGAGATCGGCGAGGATCTGCGAGGCCCGGGCGAACAGGAAGTCGCCGGTCAGGACGGCGACCGAGTTCCCCCAGCGGGTGTTCGCGCTGGCCACTCCACGGCGCACCGCGGCCTCGTCCATCACGTCGTCGTGGTACAGCGTCGCCAGGTGGGTGAGCTCCACGACCACGGCCGACGGCACGATCCCCGGCGCCTCCGGGTCACCGAACTGCGCCGCGAGCATCACGAGCAGCGGCCGGAACCGCTTCCCGCCCGCCCGTACGAGGTGCTGGGCGGCCTCCGTGATGAAGGGGACCTCGCTCTTGGTGGCCTCGAGCAGCCCTTCCTCGACAGCCGCCAATCCGGCCTGGACATCGGCTTCCAGAGCCTGGTCCCGCACGCTCAGCCCGAACGGCCCGACGACGGTCACGAGGGGTCTCCTGTCTGCTGGTGTCTGCTGGCGATTACACGGTTTGTCGATAGGTCGCTGCCCTCACTCAAGTCAGCGTATCCGGTCACGTTTCGATCACCGCTAGCGCCCACCTATACAGGCCAGGCGGTATCGGATCACGCCCGGTATGCAAGTGATCCATACATATGACCGCATAAATATCGACTCGCCCCTTTCGATCCCCCCGCACCACGTTCATACACACCCGTACGCCACCCTCCCGCCGAACGACTCGCACCGCGGCACACTCGTGGCACCCGGGTGACACGCGAGCCATCCGCCGACGACGTCCGGCACCGCCCGGATGGATAGGCGCGACGAAGTCCGATTAGTCCACCTTGCTGCCTCAAATCCCCTTGGTCGCAATTGCTCTTCGCCGACTTAAACCGTGAGTTGGGTCACACGATCCCCTCACCTTCCCTCCGGTCGCATACCCGCGCTTCCCCTTTCCTCGCAGGCGAGTTGACCCTGTGCGAACGCAAAGGATCAAGTACCTCATTAGCCGCACATCAAGGTCAATAGGGACGAGCTGTGAATCGCCTACTTGTTCAGGACATGTGCTCTCGCATACGTTCCGGGCCACCGGGCGGACGCCGAATCCTGCCGCCGCCCATGAACCCATCGAACGAACCACGCATGGCAGGAGCGGGGGACCCAGGTAAGTCGCCGGGCCGGACGCCGTACGTCGCACACCGCATGTCGTACGCCGCGCCGGAACGGCTCGGGGTGAAGCCGTGCCCTCAGGGGCCACGGCCGGGCGCCTCCCCGCCCGAACCCGACAGCTCACCTCGCAGGCGACGGAGAGGAATTCACCATGCCTGCCCAGGGTCTGCTCCGCCGTCCCCGCGCCACCCGCCTCGCCCGCGCCCTCGCCGCCGTCGGCACCGGTGCCGCCGTGCTCGCCCTCCCGCTCATCGGCGCGACCAACGCGTCCGCGGCCACCACCTCCGCCCCCGTCACCGCGAGCACACTCGGGTACCCGAACAACCTCGACGGCTGGATCCGCGCGTCGCTCCGGGTCATGGCCAACAAGGGCATCCCGGGCACGTACAACGGCATCCACCGCAACGTCATGCGCGAGTCCTCCGGCAACCCGCTGGCCATCAACCTCTGGGACTCCAACGCGCTCGCGGGCATCCCGTCCAAGGGCCTGCTCCAGGTCATCGACCCGACGTTCACCGCCTACCACGTGCCCGGCACGGCGTGGAACATCTACGACCCGGTCGCCAACATCACGGCCGCCTGCAAGTACGCGGCCACCCGCTACGGCTCCATCGACAACGTCTTCGGCGCCTACTGACGGACGCCGGTGGGCGCTCCAGCGGCGCCCACCGGCCGCCGGGGCGGGCACCCAGCGGCACCCGAGGTGCCAACGGCGGGCGGAGGCCTCCCGGAGCGCCTACCGCCCCGGGAACAACCGGTCGAGGACGACGGCGATGCCGTCGTCCTCGTTCGACAAGGTGATCTCGTCGGCGACCGCCTTGAGTTCGGGGTGGGCGTTGGCCATGGCGACACCGTGGGCGGCCCACTGGAACATGGGGACGTCGTTCGGCATGTCACCGAAGGCGAGGGCGTGTTCACCGCTCAGCCCCAGGTGTTCGGCGGCCATGGCCAGCCCGGTCGCCTTGGTGATGCCGCAGGGCTGGAGCTCGACGGTTCCCGGGCCCGACATGGTGACCGTCGCCAGGGAGCCGACCACCCCGCGCGCGACCGCCGCCAACTCGTCGTCGGACAGCACGGGGTGGCGCAGCAGCACCTTGCTGATGGGCGCGCTCCACAGGTCGTCGCGCCGGTCGACCCGCACGGCGGGCAGCGTCGGGTGCGGCATGAGATACCCGGGCTCGGTCAGCGTCAGCCCGTCCACCCCGTCCTGGTCGACCGCCGCGTACACCTGCCCCACCTCGGCCTCGATCTTGCCGAGCGCGGTCTCGGCCGGCTCCCGGTCCAGGGTGACCGACCACAGCAGGCGGTTCGCCCCGGCGTCGTAGAGCTGCGCGCCCTGGCCGCACACCGCGAGGCCCGTGGTGCCCAGGGCGTCGAGCAGCGGCCGCACCCTCGGCGCCGGCCGCCCGGTCACCACGAGGTGCCGGGAACCCGCGGCCGCCACCCGCGCGAGCGCGGCGAGGGACCGCTCGGACGGGGTGTCGTCGCCGCGCAGCAGCGTTCCGTCCAGGTCAGTGGCGATGAGGGCATATGCGAGGGAGGCGGCCATGATCAGAGAATACGGATCCGCCGCGCCGCCGACTCGACGGGAACCGGACGACGACGGCCGCCGCCTCATTCCCGCCCGCACCTCCTGAACTCCTTTGTATGCGGCGGTTCTTCATCCCGTGCCGGTCCACGCGGCCGTGCGGGGCGTGAGGGCGACGCGGCAGCGGCCGGGAGTGAGGGTGAGCGAGATCACGGCACCACTCCCCGCCCCCGCACCGCTTCCCCTGCACCCCTCACGCCCCGCGCAGTCAGCTCCACACCGCTCCGGGGGCGTGTGCTCAGCCGTGTGATCCCGCCAGGTGGGCGGCCAGCCTCGGGGAGGCGAACTCCGTCCCGCACACGAAGCGCATCACGGGCCCGTAGGAGGCGGCCGCGGGCAGACCCGTGAAGTAGAGACCGGGAACCGAGGAGACGTACCCGGCACCCAGCTTCGGGGTGCCGCGGCTCACCGCCAGTTCGGCACGCAGTTCATGGCCGAGGAAGTCCATGGCAGCGATGTCGACGCGATAGCCGGTCGCGGCTATGACGTGGTCCGCGGTGAGGTCCCGCGTACCGCCGCCGAGAGTGCGCACGGTCAGCGTCGGGCGGCCGTCCCCGATCTCGGCGCGGACGATGGCGGCGACCTCCTGGACCGGCACCTCGCCCTCGAAGCGGTCCCGCAGCCACCACGCGCCGAGCGGTCCGAGGACGCGGCGGACCAGGTAGTGACGGGTCCGGGCCGGGAGGTGGCGGTAGGGGTGCGGGTAATGGCTGAGGGCCCACAGGGACCAGGCGCGGCCGAAGGGCGACTCGGGGCGCAGTCGCGGCTGCCGCCACGGGGGCGCGCCGAAGGCGACCCTGCCGCGGCCCCGGGACACCAGTCGCACCCGCGCGCCGGCCTCCGCCGCGAGCGCCGCCGTCTCCAGCGCGGACTGGCCCGCGCCGACGACGACGAGTTCCTGGCCGGCGAACCGGGACAGGTCGTGATGCTGGGAACTGTGGGAGAGCGGGCCGGTCGGGGTGGGGCCGTCGGGCGCCGCCCCGGCCAGCTCCGGCGGCAGGTGGGCCAGGCCGGACAGGCCGGTCGCCACCACGACCGCGCGGGCGGCGAACTGCTCCCCCGAGTCCAGCTTCAGCTCGAATCCGCCGCCCGGCCGCCGGTCGGCCGACACCACCCGCACCCGCTCCAGGCCGGGCACCAGTCGCTGCTGGAACCACTCGCCGTAGGCGGTGAAGGTCTCGACCGGGATGATGTCCTCGTCCGTCACCAGCCGTCGTGTGCCGGCCGCGTCGCAGTAGTCGGCGAGGGTGTGGCCGCGCTGCGGGGCGTCGATGTTCGAGGCGGCCGGGGTCGACTTCAGCAGCATCCCGGCGGGCATGTGGTCGCGCCAGCTCACCATGGGTTTCCCGAAGACGCGGACCGGGATGCCGCGCCCTCGCAGATGCGCGGCGGTGGACAGGCCATACGGCCCGGCACCGATGACTGCTACCGGTTGGTTCACGAAGTCCCTCCCCAGGACGAACTGTTCGTCACTTCGTGGCCGGCCCGGCCAGCGGGCAGATGGGTGATCGAGCAGGTCAGCCACCCGAACCGGTGGTGCTGCCACGGCGGTTGGTCCGCCACAGCTGATAGAGGTGCTTCGCGCCCGGCCGCACGAAGCGCGCGAGCATCGTGAGGAACGGCAGTGGGTCGTCACCCGCGAACCAGGCCAGCTCCGTCCCGCTCGACCGGGCCGGCGCGTGCGGCGTGGTGTAGCCGCTGCGGCGGTAGGCGAGCAGGGCGGGCAGGTCGATGTTCTCCACGACGTACCGGTGGCCGGCCCGCTGTTCCCCGTCCGGAACGGCGCGTCCGGTCAGATCGAGGTGCATGGCCCGGACGACGTCCACCCCCGACTCGTTCTCGAAGAGCCGGAACTGGGCGCCCATGCGCGGGTTGAAGTCGAGGAGCTTGTACTGTCCGTCGCGCCGGTCGAAGCGCAGGTCCAGGTCGATGATGCCGCTGAAGCCGATCTGTTTGATGAAACGTGCGGCGAGGTCGGCGAGTTCCGGGTTGTCGACGACGTAGGCATGGGCGGTCATGCCCGCGTGCGGCGGCCAGGAGCGGACCTTCACGCCGGTGAACATCGCCAGCGGGGTCGAGTCCGCGCCGAAGTAGGCGTGCACGATCCAGTCCTCGGCCTCCTCCCGCGGAAGGTACTCCTGGAGGATCACCCCCGGCTCCTCGCCCCAGTCGCGGGCGAGCCTCAGCAGGCCCTCGCGGGTGGTGATCCGCGTGGTGCCGCTCACGGCCGGGCGGCTGCGCCGTACGAACGCCTCACGGTTCTTGGCCACCACCGGGAAGCGGGCCTTCTCGGCGAACGCGGCGATGTCGTCGTACGACCGCGGGAAGGCGGCCGCGGGGCTCGGGACCCCGTGTTCCCCGCACAGTTCGTGCAGCCCCTGCTTGCTGGCCAGGCGGCGCGGGAGGCGGGGGGCGACGGGCGGGAAGAGGAAGGGTCCCCCGAGCTCCTCCTGGTGCTCGGCGATCAGGACGGCGGCCTCCTCGTCGGTCGGGACGAGGACGGTGGGCCGGCCGATGCGGCGGCCGATCCGCAGCAGGCCCTCGACCAGACGGTCCGGCTCCTCCGTGCCCCTGGTGGGCCAGACGAACGCGCGGGTGAGGTAGCGGGAGGAGGCGGCTGGGGTGCAGCGGTCCTCCGTGATCGCGTACATGGGGATGCCCAGACGGCCCAGGCTGCGGATCGCGCCGACGCCTCCGTGGTGCAGCGGGTAGTCGCCGAACTTCACGATCAGGCCCGGCACATCACGGTCCGCCTCGAAAGGCACACCGGCGGCATTCCTGGCCACGGGTCCCCCCACGTGTCCCCCCTACGGAGCGGACCCACCCCGCCCGTCCCCCAAAGGACGCTAAGCCGGAATTGACTGCTCCGACAACCCCAAACCGGACATTGCAAACTCTTTAGGCACTGCCCAAGACGGCCAACTCAGCCGTAACGTGTGGCGCGACCACATGGAAGACGTCCCGTGCCCTGCGCGCACGAGAGAGCACGAGAGGAAGGCAAGCACTCCATGCTCCCCTTCGAGGTCCCCGAGGGCGACCCCTTCGGCCCGCACAACCTCCCCTACGGCGTCTTCTCCCGCGCCGGGTCGCAGAGTTCGCAGGCTCCGCAGAGTCCGCAGGGCTCGCAGGGCTCGCAGGAGAGGACCGTCGGTGTCCGGCTCGGCGACCACGTCCTCGACGCGGGCGCGGCGGCGCGGGCGCTCGGCTCGCCGTACGCCTCCCTGCTCGCCCGGCCCACACTCGGCCCGCTGCTGGCGGCGGGCCGCACCGCCTGGTCGGACGTCCGGCGGGCGCTGACGGCATGGGTGACGGTGCCGTCCCACCAGGAGGCCGTCGCGCCGTTCCTGTACCCGCTGGACTCGGTGACCCTGCACCTCCCCTTCGACGTCGCGGACTACGTCGACTTCTACGCCTCCGAGAACCACGCCCGGAACGTCGGCCAGATCTTCCGCCCCGACGCCCAGGACTCCCTCACGCCCAACTGGAAGCACCTGCCGATCGGCTACCACGGCCGCTCGGGCACGGTGGTGGTGTCGGGCACCGACGTCGTACGGCCGTCGGGCCAGCGCAAGGCCCCGTCCGACCCCGCGCCGGTCTTCGGGCCGTCCGTCCGGCTGGACATCGAGGCGGAGGTCGGCTTCGTGGTGGGCGTGCCCTCGCCGCTCGGCAGGCCGGTGCCGCTCGGCGACTTCCGCGAGCACGTCTTCGGGCTGTGCCTGCTGAACGACTGGTCCGCGCGTGACGTCCAGGCCTGGGAGTACGTCCCCCTCGGCCCGTTCCTCGGCAAGTCCTTCGCCACCTCGGTGTCGGCGTGGATCACCCCGCTGGACGCGCTGGAGGACGCCCGGGTCGCACCGCCGCGGCGCACCCACCCGCTCCTGCCGTACCTCGACGACGCCGATGAGGAGCCCGGCGGCTACGACCTGCGGATCTCCGTCGCGATCAACGGGCACGTGGTGTCCGAGCCCCCCTTCTCCACCATGTACTGGACGGCGGCGCAGCAACTCGCCCACATGACGGTCAACGGCGCCTCGCTGCGCACCGGGGACCTGTACGGCTCCGGCACCGTCAGCGGCCCCGAGCCCGCCCAGCGCGGCTCCCTGCTGGAGCTGACGTGGAACGGCCGTGACCCCCTTGAACTGCCCGACGGCAAGCGCACGTTCCTGGAGGACGGCGACGTGGTGACCCTGACGGCCTGGGCACCGGGGCCGGACGGCGTCCGGGTGGGCCTCGGGGAGGTGACCGGGCGCATCGTGGCCGGCTGACCGGTCCGGACCCACGTGCGGAGGACGGACTCCTGGGCGAGGCCGGGACGTCCGCGAAAGCAGAGACCTGCGCGAGGTACGCAAGGCCAAGACGTACGCCGGGCGGACACGTGGGGGCGGTGGGGTGCGGGAATCGGTTGCCGCCGAACCCTCACCCCCGCCGCCCGACGCCGTCATACTGACGGCAGGCCGTGCGCGCACCGCGCCGGCCGCCCCCACAACACGACCCGACACCCGCCCACCTCCGATCAGGATGCGGAGTCCGTGGCATGACCGTCTGCCTGCTCCTGCTGAGCGTCGTCGCCCTGACGGCCGCCGTGCCGGCACCCCGCGCGCTGACCCGGGCCGCCTGGCCCGAGCGGGAACCGGTCGTCGCGCTGTGGGTGTGGCAGTGCCTGGTCGCGACCGTTCTGCTGTGCTGTCTGACCGCCCTCGTCCTGGGGGCCGCGGCCGTCTTCCACACCGTCCGCGACCGGGTCTTCGCCCCCGCGCCGCCCGCGGTGACCGCCGCGTACGACCTCTCGGCCACCCCGCTCTGGTCGGCCGCCCTCACCCTGCTGCTGGCCTGCGGCGCCGCCTGGACCGCGGCGATGCTCGCACGGGAGGTCGCCGAGGCGCGTCGGCGCCGCGGCCGGGCCCGTGCACACCTGCGTGAACGCGCCCCCGACCTGCCCGCGGGCCTGCCGCCGAGCCGCGGCCCCCTGCTGGTGCTGGAGGACGAGTACCCCGACGCCTGGTGGATGCCCGGCCACCCGCCGCAGCTCGTGGTCACCACCGGTGCCCTGCACCGTCTCACCGGCCATCAGCTCGACGCGGTGCTCGCCCACGAACGCGGTCACGCCCGCGCCCACCACGACTGGCTGCTGCATCTGTCGACGGCCCTGGCGACCGGCTTCCCGCGTGTGCCGCTGTTCTCCCACTTCTGCGACCAGACCCACCGGCTGGTCGAACTCGCCGCGGACGACACGGCGTCACGCCGCCACGGCCATCTGACCACGGCCCTGGCCCTGATCGAGCTCAACCAGCACCGCGGGGTCCTCTCCTGCGCCTCCAGCCACCGCCTGCTCGGCGAGCGCGTGGACCGCCTCCTGGAACCCCCGCCCCGCCTGGGCCGCCGGCACCGCGCCCTGACGACGACAGCGGCGGCGCTGGTGCCCCTGCTGCCTCTGCTGATCACTTTCGCTCCGGGGCTGACGGCACTGGGGTGACGGTCCTGGACTGACGGGGCACGGACGCTCAAGGTCCTGGACTGACGGGGCTCGGACGCTCAAGGTCCTGGACTGACGGGGCTCGGACAGAGGGGCTCGGCCGGCGCCCTCGGACTCCCCCTGCGGGCGAGTCGGAGAAGAGGCCGTGGACGCCTCAGACCGTCCCGGCGGGGGTCATATCCAGTCGTCCGGCCCCCCGGGCTCGCCCGGCTCCGGCTCGGACTCCGGCCAGTCCTCGTCCGCCGTCGTGGGGGACCTGCGGGCGGCGGCCCGGTCCGGGCCGTGGCCGAGCGAGCCGGACTCGTACGGGCCTTCCCCGGACGGGCCGTCGCCGGACGGGCCTTCCCCGGACGGGCCTTCCCCGGACGGGCCTTCTACGGACGGGCCGTTCAGCGACTCGAGGACTTCCAGCACCCCTTCCCCGTACGTCGCGAGCTTCTTCTCGCCGACGCCGCCGACCGTGCCCAGTTGTGCCACCGACGTGGGCCAGACCGAGACGATCTCCCGGAGCGTGGCGTCGTGGAAGATGACGTACGCCGGGACGCCCTGTTCGCGGGCCTGTTCGGCGCGCCAGGCGCGCAGGGCCTCGAAGGCGGGCAGGAGTGCCTCGGGCAGCTCGGCCGCAGCCGCCTTCGGCTTGCGGTCGGAGCGGGTGGCCGATCCCCGCGACGCGGCCGGCTTCTTCGGGTCCTTGCGCAGCGGCACCTCCCGCTCCCGCCGCAGCACCGAGGCGCTCGCGTCGGTCAGCACCAGCGTGCCGTACTCCCCCTCGACCGCGAGCAGCCCCTGCGCCAGGAGCTGACGCACCACGCCCCGCCACTCGCCCTCGGTCAGCTCCTCACCGATGCCGAACACGGACAACTGGTCGTGGTCGAACTGGATCACCCGGCCGGTGCGCTTGCCGAGCAGGATGTCGATGATCTGGCCCGCGCCGAACTTCTGCCTCCGCTCCCTCTGCAGCCGTACCACCGTCGACAGCACCTTCTGGGCCGCGACCGTGCCGTCCCAGGTCTCCGGCGGTGTCAGGCAGCTGTCGCAGTTGCCGCAGCCCGCCGGGTCCGGGTCCTGGCCGAAGTAGGCGAGCAGCTGGCCGCGACGGCACCGCACCGTCTCGCACAGCGCGAGCATCGAGTCGAGGTGGGCCGCGGCCCGGCGGCGGAACGCCTCGTCGCCCTCGCCGGACTGGATCAGCTTGCGCTGCTGGATGACGTCGTTCAGCCCGTAGGCCATCCAGGCCGTGGAGGGCAGTCCGTCACGGCCGGCGCGGCCGGTCTCCTGGTAGTAGCCCTCGACCGACTTCGGCAGGTCCAGGTGGGCGACGAAGCGGACGTCCGGCTTGTCGATGCCCATGCCGAAGGCGATCGTGGCGACCACGACCAGGCCGTCCTCGCGCAGGAAGCGGGACTGGTGCGCCGCGCGGGTGCCCGCGTCGAGGCCCGCGTGGTAGGGGACCGCCTCGATGCCGTTGGCGGTGAGGAACTCGGCCGTCTTGTCCACCGAGTTGCGCGACAGGCAGTACACGATGCCCGCGTCGCCCGGGTGCTCCTCGCGCAGGAAGCTCAGCAGCTGCTTCCTGGGGTCCGTCTTGCCGACGATGCGGTACTGGATGTTGGGCCGGTCGAAGCTCGCCACGAAGTGACGGGCCTGCGGCATGTTCAGCCGCTGGGTGATCTCCTGGTGCGTCGCGCGGGTGGCGGTCGCCGTGAGCGCGATCCGCGGGACGTCCGGCCAGCGCTCGCCGAGCAGCGACAGGGCGAGGTAGTCGGGGCGGAAGTCGTGGCCCCACTGGGAGACGCAGTGGGCCTCGTCGATCGCGAAGACCGCGATCTTGCCCCGGGACAGCAGGTCCAGCGTGGCGTCCACGCGCAAGCGCTCCGGGGCGAGATAGAGCAGGTCGAGCTCGCCCGCCAGGAACTCCGCCTCCACCACGCGTCGCTCGTCGAAATCCTGGGTGGAGTTGATGAACCCGGCGCGCACGCCCAGCGCCCGCAGCGCGTCCACCTGGTCCTGCATCAGCGCGATCAGCGGCGAGACCACGATGCCCGTGCCGGGTCTGACCAGGGCGGGGATCTGGTAGCAGAGCGACTTGCCTCCGCCGGTGGGCATGAGCACGACTGCGTCGCCGCCCGCCACCACGTGTTCGATGACCGCTTCCTGCTCGCCCCGGAAGGCCTCGTATCCGAAGACACGATGCAGCGCGGCCAGCGCTTCACTCTGCGTCACTGGCATCTCGGTGATACCGCCCGTCCCGCCCATCGTCTCGTCCCCCGTACGTCGTCCCTCGACCACTGCCTCCACCATAGGGGCCGACACCGACAGCACCGCAGTTATCCACAGACCGCCCGGCACACTCCATGTCAAGGACACGATGGTCGTTCACGCGTTCGCGGGAGACCTGCCCGTTTCCGGCGGGCAGTCCGAATGCGCCGCGAGACTCAGTCCCCTGGGAGCACGGATCCAGGCACGGTTCGCCGAGGAAGGGTGATCCGCGCACACCCGCACACGCCGCTGCCCGGCACCTGATGATGATGCCGGGCAGAGTGCTGGGTGAAGGGTGGTTCAGCGGACGAAGACTCCTGCCTGGCTCGCCAGGTCCAGGAAGTACTGCGGGGCCACACCGAGTACGAGGGTGACCACCACGCCGAGGCCGATCGCGGTCATCGTCAGGGGTGACGGGACGGCCACCGTCGGGCCCTCGGGCCGCGGCTCGCTGAAGAACATCAGCACGATCACCCGGATGTAGAAGAACGCCGCGATCGCCGACGAGATCACACCGATCACGACCAGCGGAGCCGCGCCACCCTCGGCCGCCGCCTTGAACACGGCGAACTTTCCGGCGAAGCCGGAGGTCAGCGGAATGCCGGCGAAGGCCAGGAGGAACACCGCGAACACGGCCGCCACCAGCGGCGAGCGGCGGCCGAGACCGGCCCACTTGGACAGGTGCGTCGCCTCGCCGCCCGCGTCGCGCACCAGCGTCACCACGGCGAAGGCGCCGATCGTCACGAAGGAGTACGCGGCCAGGTAGAACAGGACGGAGGAGACACCGTCCTTCGAGGTCGCGATGACACCGGCGAGGATGAAGCCCGCGTGGGCGATCGACGAGTAGGCCAGCAGCCGCTTGATGTCGGTCTGCGTGATCGCGACGATCGCACCCACCAGCATGGTGACGATCGCGACGCCCCACATGACCGGACGCCAGTCCCAGCGCATGCCCGGCAGCACCACGTACAGCAGCCGCAGCAGCGCGCCGAAGGCCGCCACCTTGGTCGCCGCCGCCATGAACCCGGTCACCGGGGTCGGAGCGCCCTGGTACACGTCGGGCGTCCACATGTGGAACGGCACCGCGCCCACCTTGAACAGCAGGCCCATCACGATCATGGCCGCGCCGACGAGCAGCAGTGCGTCGTTGCCCATGGTGTTCGCCAGCGCCGGGTCGACGCTCGCCACGTTCCCGTCGACGACCTGCGCGATCGTCGCGTACGACACCGAACCCGCGTACCCGTACAGCAGCGCGATGCCGAACAGCGTGAACGCGGAGGCGAAGGCGCCGAGCAGGAAGTACTTGACCGCGGCCTCCTGCGAGAGCAGCCGCTTGCGGCGGGCCAGCGCGCACAGCAGGTACAGCGGCAGCGAGAAGACCTCCAGGGCCACGAACAGGGTCAGCAGGTCGTTGGCCGAAGGGAAGACCAGCATTCCGGCGACGGCGAAGAGGAGGAGCGGAAACGCCTCGGTGGTGGTGAATCCGGCCTTCACCGCGGCCTTCTCGCTGTCGCTGCCCGGCACGGACGCGGCCTGCGCGGCGAAGGAGTCGACCCGGTTGCCGTGCGCGACCGGGTCCAGCCGCCGCTCGGCGAAGGTGAACAGGCCCACCAGGCCCGCCAGCAGGATGGTGCCCTGCAGGAAGAGCGACGGGCCGTCGACCGCGATGGCACCCATCGCCGCGATGTGCGCCTTGGTGGTGCCGTATCCGCCGGCCGCCAGCGCGATCACCGCGGCGAAGGCGGCGGCGAGTGCGACGGCGGAGACGAACAGCTGGGCGAAATAACGCGACTTGCGCGGGACGAACGCCTCGACCAGCACCCCGATGATCGCCGCGCCCACGACGATCAGGGTGGGCGAGAGCTGCCCGTATTCGATCTTCGGCGCGTCGATCTTCGAGATCGGGTCGGCCGCGGTTGTCCACAGGCTGTGGACGGCTGCTGCGCTCACTTGGCCGCCTCCACCTCGGGCTTGGGGTCGGTCTGGTGTACGTCCGACATGGTCTGTTTGACCGCCGGATTGACGATGTCCGTGACGGGCTTCGGGTAGACGCCCAGGAAGATCAGCAGCACGATCAGCGGGGCTACCACCACCAGCTCCCGCACCCGCAGGTCCGGCATCGCGGAGACCTCCGGCTTCACCGGGCCGGTCATCGTCCGCTGGTAGAGGACGAGGGTGTACAGCGCGGCGAGCACGATGCCGAAGGTGGCGATGATCCCGATCACCGGGTAGCGGGTGAACGTGCCGACCAGTACCAGGAACTCACTGACGAACGGCGCCAGACCCGGCAGCGACAGGGTCGCCAGACCGCCGATCAGGAAGGTGCCGGCGAGCACCGGGGCGACCTTCTGCACGCCGCCGTAGTCGGCGATGAGCCGGGAGCCGCGCCGGGAGATCAGGAATCCGGCGACCAGCATCAGCGCGGCCGTCGAGATGCCGTGGTTGACCATGTAGAGCGTCGCCCCGGACTGGCCCTGGCTGGTCATCGCGAAGATGCCCATGATGATGAAGCCGAAGTGCGAGATCGACGCGTACGCCACCAGGCGCTTGATGTCCCGCTGGCCCACCGCGAGCAGCGCCCCGTAGACGATGCTGACGAGCGCCAGGACGAGGATGACGGGCGTCGCCCACTTGCTGGCCTCCGGGAAGAGCTGGAGGCAGAAGCGGAGCATCGCGAACGTGCCCACCTTGTCGACGACCGCCGTGATGAGCACGGCGACCGGCGCCGTGGACTCCTGCATGGCGTTGGGCAGCCAGGTGTGCAGCGGCCACAGCGGCGCCTTCACCGCGAAGGCGAAGAAGAAGCCGAGGAACAGCCAGCGTTCGGTGCCGGTCGCCATGTGCAGCGAGCCGTTGGCGCGGGCCTGCACGATCTCGGTGAGCGAGAAGTTCCCGGCGACCACGTACAGGCCGATCACCGCGGCCAGCATGATCAGACCGCCGACCAGGTTGTAGAGGAGGAACTTGACGGCCGCGTACGACCGCTGCGTCGACGCCGCCTCCTCGCCCCGCGCCGCGGTAGCGGCAGATCGATACGCGCCGTGGGCACGGTCGCCGAAGCCGCCGATGAGGAAGTACATCGGGATGAGCATGGCTTCGAAGAAGATGTAGAAGAGGAAGACGTCGGTGGCCTCGAAGGAGAGGATCACCATCGCCTCGACGGCGAGAATGAGAGCGAAGTAGCCCTGAGTCGGCCGCCACCGCCTGTTGCCCGTCTCTTCCGGATCCGCGTCGTGCCAGCCCGCGAGGATCACGAACGGCATCAGCAGGGCGGTCAGCGCGACGAGCGCCACCGCGATGCCGTCCACGCCCAGTTCGTACCTCACCCCGAAGTCCGCGATCCACGCGTGGGACTCGGTGAGCTGGTAGCGGGCGCCGCCCGGGTCGAAGCGGACCAGGACCATGGCGGCCAGGGCGAGCGTGGCGAGGGAGACGACCAGCGCCAGCCACTTGGCGGCAGTGCGCCGCGCGGCCGGGACGGCGGCCGTGGCGACCGCCCCGATGGCCGGGAGCACCGCCGTCGCTGTCAGCAGAGGAAAGGACATCGGTATCAGACCGCCCTCATCAGCAGGGTCGCGGCGACGAGGAGTGCCGCACCGCCGAACATCGAGACCGCGTAGGAGCGCGCGAAGCCGTTCTGCATCCGGCGCATCCGTCCGGACAGGCCGCCGACCGAGGCCGCCGTGCCGTTGACGACGCCGTCGACCAGGGTGTGGTCGACGTACACCAGGGACCGCGTCAGGTGCTCGCCGCCGCGGACGAGGACGACGTGGTTGAAGTCGTCCTGGAGCAGGTCGCGCCGGGCGGCCCGGGTGAGCAGCGACCCGCGCGGGGCGACGTCCGGGACCGGCTTGCGGCCGTACTGGGCGTAGGCGATGGCGACGCCCACGACCAGGCAGAACACGGTGGCGCCGGTGACGGTCAGGGCACTGACCGGCGAGTTCCCCTCGCTGTGCCCGGTGACCGGCTCCAGCCAGTGCAGGAAGCGGTCGCCGAGGTGGAAGAAGAAGCCGGCGAAGACCGATCCGACGGCCAGCACGATCATGGGGATCGTCATGACCTTGGGCGACTCGTGCGGGTGGGGTACGGCATGGTCGCCGTGCTCCTCGGCCGCCGGTTCCACTCCGGGCTCGGCAGGGGACGGCGTCGGCCGGTTCCTCCAACGCTCCTCCCCGAAGAAGGTCATCAGCATCACGCGCGTCATGTAGTACGCGGTGATGGCCGCGCCGAGGAGGGCCGTGCCGCCGAGGATCCAGCCCTGGGTGCCGCCCTTGGCGAAGGCCGCCTCGATGATCGCGTCCTTGGAGTAGAAGCCGGACAGGAACGGGAAGCCGATGATGGCGAGGTAGCCGAGGCCGAAGGTGATGAACGTGATGGGCATGTACGTGCGCAGGCCGCCGTAACGGCGCATGTCCACCTCGTCGTTCATGCCGTGCATGACCGAACCGGCGCCGAGGAACAGCCCGGCCTTGAAGAAGCCGTGCGTCACCAGGTGCATGATGGCGAAGACGTAGCCGATGGGGCCGAGGCCCGCGGCGAGCACCATGTAGCCGATCTGCGACATGGTCGAGCCGGCCAGCGCCTTCTTGATGTCGTCCTTCGCGCAACCGACGATCGCACCGAACAGGAGCGTGACGGCGCCGACGACGGTGACGACGAGTTGTGCGTCGGGGGCGAGGTTGAAGATCGCGGCGGAGCGGACGATCAGGTAGACGCCCGCGGTCACCATGGTCGCCGCGTGGATGAGGGCGGAGACCGGGGTCGGGCCCTCCATCGCGTCCCCGAGCCAGGACTGCAGCGGCACCTGGGCGGACTTGCCGCAGGCGGCGAGCAGCAGCATCAGACCGATGGCGGTGAGCCTGCCCTCGGAGGTGTCGCCGGCGTGGCTGAACACCGGCCCGAAGGCGAAGGATCCGAACGTCGTGAACATCAGCATGATCGCGATCGACAGTCCCATGTCGCCGACGCGGTTGACCAGGAAGGCCTTCTTCGCCGCGGTGGCCGCGCTGGGCTTGTGCTGCCAGAAGCCGATCAGCAGGTAGGAGGCGAGACCGACGCCCTCCCAGCCGACGTACAGCAACAGGTAGTTGTCGGCGAGGACGAGCAGCAGCATCGCCGCGAGGAAGAGGTTCAGATAGCCGAAGAAGCGGCGGCGGCGCTCGTCGTGCTCCATGTACCCGACCGAGTACAGGTGGATCAGCGAGCCGACGCCGGTGATCAGCAGCACGAACGTCATCGACAGCTGGTCGAGGCGGAAGGTGACGTCCGCCTGGAAGCTCTCGACGGGGATCCAGGTGAAGAGGTGCTGGATCAGGGTGCGGTGTTCGGGGTCCTTGCCGAGCAGGTCGGCGAAGAGGACCAGGCCGATCACGAAGGAGGCGGCCGACAGGAGCGTGCCGAGCCAGTGGCCCACGGCGTCGAGACGCCGGCCGCCGACCAGGAGGACGGCCGCTCCGAGCAGGGGCGCCGCGATGAGCAGCGCAATCAGGTTGTCCACGATTCTTCCGACCCCTTACAGCTTCATCAGGCTGGCGTCGTCGACCGAGGCCGAGTGGCGGGAACGGAACAGCGACACGATGATCGCGAGCCCGACCACGACCTCCGCTGCGGCGACGACCATCGTGAAGAAGGCGATGATCTGGCCGTCGAGGTTGCCGTGCATCCGGGAGAAGACGACGAACGCGAGGTTGCAGGCGTTCAGCATCAGCTCGATGCACATGAAGATCACGATGGCGTTGCGCCGGATCAGCACACCGGTGGCGCCGATCGTGAACAGCAGGGCGGCGAGATAGAGGTAGTTGACCGGGTTCACTTCGACGCCTCCTCGGGCCGCTTGAACGTCGCCGGCTCGATCTCGGTCCGCTCCAGGCGCTCCTCGGCGCGCTGCTCCAGGGCCCGCAGGTCGTTGAGCGCCGCGGCCGACACGTCACGGATCTGGCCGCGCTCGCGCAGCGTCTTGCTGACCGTGAGCTCGGAGGGCGTGCCGTCGGGCAGCAGGCCCGCGATGTCCACCGCGTTGTGCCGTGCGTACACACCGGGCGCCGGCAGCGGCGGTACGTGCTTGCCGTCCCGGACGCGCTGCTCGGACAGCTCGCGCTGGGTCCGGGCCCGCTCGGTGCGCTCGCGGTGGGTGAGCACCATGGCGCCGACCGCGGCCGTGATCAGCAGGGCGCCGGTGATCTCGAAGGCGAAGACGTACTTGGTGAAGATGAGGGCCGCCAGGCCCTCCACGTTGCCGCCGGCGTTCGCCCTGCCGATGCCGTCGAACTCCTTGAGGGAGGCGTTGGCGATCCCGCCGAGCAGCAGGACCCCGAAGCCGAGCCCGCAGAGCAGGGCAAGCCAGCGCTGGCCCTTGATGGTCTCCTTGAGGGAGTCCGCGGCCGTGACGCCGACGAGCATCACCACGAACAGGAAGAGCATCATGATCGCGCCGGTGTAGACGACGATCTGCACGATGCCGAGGAAGTACGCGCCGTTGGCGAGGTAGAACACCGCCAGGACGATCATGGTGCCGGCCAGGCAGAGCGCGCTGTGGACGGCCTTCTTCATGAAGACGGTGCACAGGGCGCCGATCACCGCCACGGTGCCGAGGACCCAGAACTGGAAGGCCTCGGCCGTGGAGGTGGTGTAGGCGGCGAGCTGCGGGCTCATGCGTCGGCCCCCTGTTCCTGCGCCACGCCCGAGGGGCCCGCCTTGCGAGGCTGCTCCCCCTTGGAGACGGCGACCTGGCGCACCGTGCCGGGCGCGGACTCCGTGACCAGGCCGCGGTAGTAGTCCTGCTCGTCCATCCCCGGGAAGATCGCGTGGGGCGTGTCGACCATGCCCTCTTCGAGGCCGGCGAGCAGCTGTTCCTTGGTGTAGATGAGGTTGGCCCGGCTGGAGTCGGCCAGCTCGAACTCGTTCGTCATCGTCAACGCGCGCGTGGGGCACGCCTCGATGCACAGGCCGCACAGGATGCAGCGGGCGTAGTTGATCTGGTACACGCGGCCGTACCGCTCGCCCGGCGAGTAGCGCTCCTCGTCGGTGTTGTCGGCGCCCTCGACGTAGATGGCGTCGGCGGGGCAGGCCCAGGCGCACAGTTCACAGCCGACGCACTTCTCCAGGCCGTCCGGATGGCGGTTGAGCTGGTGCCGTCCGTGGAAACGCGGAGCGGTGGTCTTCTTCTGCTCCGGGTACTGCTCGGTCAGCCGCTTCTTGAACATGGCCTTGAAGGTCACGCCGAAGCCGGCCACGGGGTTCAGGAAACCGGGCTTGGTCTCCTTGGGTTCCTCAGCCATCGGACGCCTCCTTTCCATCCAGAGATCCGTCACTCTCAGTATCGGGCCCGCCACTGACAATCAGCTCCCGCTCGTGGCGCGGGCGCCGGCGCGGCACCGACGGCAGGTCCTGTCCCGGCAGCGGCGGTACGGGGAACCCGCCGGCCATCGGGTCGAAGGCGGCCGGTTCCTCGGCGGGCGGCTCGGCCTTCTTCGCCTTCTCGCGGAACATGTCGGCGACGAAGGACAGGAGCAGCAGGGCCAGGACGCCACCGCCGACGTAGAGCGCGACGTCGGCGAAGTCGTAGTGCTCGTTGCGCAGGGTCCGCACGGTCGCGACGAGCATCAGCCAGGTCACGGAGACCGGAATGAGGACCTTCCAGCCGAGCTTCATCAGCTGGTCGTAGCGGACCCGTGGGAGCGTGCCGCGCAGCCAGATGAAGAAGAACAGCAGCAGCTGGACCTTGATCACGAACCAGAGCAGCGGCCACCAGCCGTGGTTGGCGCCCGCCCAGAAGGTGCTGATCGGCCAGGGTGCCCGCCAGCCGCCAAGGAAGAGCGTGGTCGACACGGCCGAGACGGTCACCATGTTGACGTACTCGGCGAGCATGAACATCGCGAACTTGATCGACGAGTACTCGGTGTTGAAGCCGCCGACCAGGTCGCCCTCGGACTCCGGCATGTCGAAGGGGGCGCGGTTGGTCTCGCCGACCATGGTGACGATGTAGAGGATGAAGGAGACCGGCAGCAGCAGGATGTACCAGCGGTCGTGCTGCTGTTGGACGATCGTCGACGTCGACATCGACCCCGAGTACAGGAACACCGAGGCGAACGCGGCGCCCATGGCGATCTCGTACGAGATCATCTGCGCGCAGGAGCGCAGCCCGCCCAGCAGCGGGTAGGTGGATCCGGAACTCCAGCCCGCCAGCACGATGCCGTAGATGCCGACCGAGGCGACCGCGAGGATGTAGAGCATCGCGATCGGCAGGTCGGTCAGCTGCATCGCGGTGCGGTGCCCGAAGATCGAGATCTCGTTGTCCGCGGGCCCGAAGGGGATCACCGCGATCGCCATGAAGGCCGGGATGGCCGCGACGATCGGCGCGAGGACGTACACCGCCTTGTCCGCGCGCTTGACGACGAGGTCCTCCTTGAGCATCAGCTTCACGCCGTCGGCGAGCGACTGGAGCATGCCCCAGGGGCCGTGCCGGTTGGGGCCGATGCGCAGCTGCATCCAGGCGACGACCTTGCGCTCCCAGACGATGGAGAACAGCACCGTGATCATCAGGAAGGCGAAGCAGAACACCGCCTTGATGACGACCAGCCACCACGGGTCGGTGCCGAACATCGAGAGGTTTTCAGCGGCGAGGTACGGGCTCATGCCTCCACCTCCTTGGGGGCCTCGCCGGCGACGGTCGCCGGTCCGATGCGGACGAGGGAGCCGGGCAGTGCGCCGGTGTCGGAGGCGACGCCCCCGCCGACGGAGTTCAGCGGGAGCCAGACCACCCGGTCGGGCATCTCGGTGATGCGCAGCGGGAGTTCGACCGTCCCGGCGGTGCCGGTCACGGCGATGAGCCCGCCGTCGTCGACGCCCGCCTCGGCGGCCGTGGCGGCCGACACGCGCGCGTGTGCGGCGTGCCGCGTCCCGGCGAGCGCCTCGTCGCCCTCCTGGAGGACTCCCCGGTCGAGGAGCAGCCGGTGCCCGGCGAGCACGGCCTCCCCGGCGGCGGGCCGCGGCAGCACGCCCGACGTCTCCAGCGGGTCCGTGGCGCGCGGGCCGTCCCAGGCGCCGAGCCGGTCCAGTTCCGTGTGCGCGGTCCGCAGGTCCGGCAGACCCAGGTGGACGTCCATGGCGTCGGCCAGCATCTGCAGCACGCGCGCGTCGGAGGGCGACAGCCGGCGGGTCATCTGGTCGGGCTTGAGCGCGGCCTCGAAGGGACGCACCCGGCCCTCCCAGTTGAGGAACGTGCCGGCCTTCTCGGCGACGGCGGCGACCGGCAGGACGACGTCGGCGTGTTCGGTGACCTCGCTGGGCCGCAGCTCCAGCGACACCAGGAAGCCCGCCTCGGCGAGTGCCTCACGCGCGCGTGCCGGATCGGGCAGATCGGCGATCTCCACCCCGGCCACGAGCAGCGCCTGCAGTTCGCCCCGCGCGGCGGCCTCGACGATCTGGCCTGTGTCGCGGCCGTAGCGGTGCGGCAGGTCGGCGACGCCCCACACGGCGGCGACCTCCTCCCGCGCGCGCGGGTCGGTCGCGGGCCGTCCGCCCGGCAGCAGCGAGGGCAGCGCGCCCGCCTCGACGGCGCCGCGCTCGCCCGCCCGGCGCGGGATCCACACCAGGTGGGCGCCGGTCGCGGACGCGGCCCGTACCGCGGCGGTCAGACCGCCCGCGACACCGGCCAGCCGCTCGCCGACGACGATCACCGCGCCCTCGCCGCGCAGCGCCTGAGCGGCCTGCGCGCCGCCGTCCTCCAGGCCGACACCGCTCGCGAGCGCGTCCAGCCACTCGGTCTCGGTGCCCGGCGCGGCCGGCAGCAGGGTGCCGCCCGCCTTCTCCAGGCCCCGGGTGGCGTGCGTGGCGAGCGCGAACACCTGCTGCCCGTGCCCGCGCCAGGCCTTGCGCAGCCGCAGGAAGACGCCGGGCGCCTCCTCCTCGGACTCGAAGCCGATGAGCAGGACGGCGGGCGCCTTCTCCAGCGAGGTGTACGTGACGCCCGTACCGTCGACGTCCCGCCCGCGTCCGGCGACCCGGGCGGCCAGGAAGTCGGCCTCCTCACCGCTGTGCACGCGCGCGCGGAAGTCGATGTCGTTGGTGTCGAGTGCCACGCGCGCGAACTTGCTGTAGGCGTAGGCGTCCTCGACGGTGAGCCGGCCACCGGTGAGGACACCCGTGCGGCCGCGCGAGGCGAGCAGCCCCTGCGCGGCGATCTGCAGGGCCTCCGGCCAGGACGCGGGTTCCAGGACGCCCTCGGCGTTGCGCACCAGCGGCGTCTGGAGCCTGTCCTTCATCTGCGCGTACCGGAACGCGAACCGCCCCTTGTCGCAGATCCACTCCTCGTTGACCTCGGGGTCGTTCTCGGCGAGCCGCCGCATGACCTTGCCGCGCCGGTGGTCGGTGCGGGTGGCGCAGCCGCCCGAGCAGTGCTCGCAGACCGAGGGCGAGGAGACTAGGTCGAAGGGGCGGGAGCGGAAGCGGTACGCCGCCGAGGTGAGCGCGCCGACCGGGCAGATCTGGATGGTGTTGCCGGAGAAGTACGACTCGAACGGGTCGCCCTCACCGATGCCGACCTGCTGCAGCGCGCCCCGCTCCAGCAGCTCGATCATCGGGTCGCCCGCGATCTGGTTGGAGAAGCGGGTGCACCGGGCGCACAGCACGCACCGCTCGCGGTCGAGCAGCACCTGCGTGGAGATCGGGACGGGCTTCTCGTACGTCCGCTTGCGGCCCTCGAAGCGGGACTCGGCGTTGCCGTGCGACATGGCCTGGTTCTGCAGCGGGCACTCGCCGCCCTTGTCGCAGACCGGGCAGTCCAGCGGGTGGTTGATGAGGAGCAGCTCCATCACACCGTGCTGCGCCTTCTCGGCCACCGGCGAGGTGAGCTGAGTCTTCACCACCATCCCGTCCGTACACGTGATCGTGCAGGACGCCATGGGCTTGCGCTGGCCCTCGACCTCGACGATGCACTGGCGGCAGGCGCCGGCCGGGTCGAGGAGGGGATGGTCGCAGAAGCGGGGGATCTCGATGCCGAGCTGCTCGGCGGCGCGGATGACCAGGGTGCCCTTGGGCACGCTGATCTCGATGCCGTCGATCGTCAGCGTGACGAGGTCCTCCGGCGGGACCGCCGCCTCTCCCCCTCCCGCGGAGCGCCGGCCCGCGGCGGAGCCGCTGTCAGCCTGCTGTACGGTCATGCGTTCACCTCCGGGCGGTCGGCCCAGGCCGTCGACTTTGCCGGGTCGAAGGGGCAGCCCCGGCCCGTGATGTGCTGCTCGTACTCCTCGCGGAAGTACTTGAGCGAGGAGAAGATCGGCGAGGCGGCACCGTCGCCGAGGGCGCAGAAGGCCTTGCCGTTGATGTTGTCCGCGATGTCGGCGAGCTTGTCGAGGTCGGACATGGCGCCCTTGCCCGCCTCGATGTCGCGCAGCAACTGGACGAGCCAGTACGTGCCTTCGCGACAGGGTGTGCACTTGCCGCAGGACTCGTGGGCGTAGAACTCGGTCCAGCGGGTCACGGCGCGCACGACGCAGGTGGTCTCGTCGAAGCACTGCAGGGCCTTGGTGCCGAGCATGGAACCCGCGGCGCCCACTCCTTCGTAGTCGAGGGGGACGTCGAGGTGCTCGTCGGTGAACATCGGCGTCGAGGAGCCGCCCGGCGTCCAGAACTTCAGGCGGTGCCCGGGGCGCATGCCCCCGCTCATGTCGAGCAGCTGGCGCAGCGTGATGCCGAGCGGGGCCTCGTACTGGCCGGGGCTCACGACGTGGCCGCTGAGCGAGTAGAGCGTGAAGCCCGGGGACTTCTCGCTGCCCATCGACCTGAACCAGTCCTTGCCGTTTTTCAGGATCGCGGGAACTGACGCGATCGACTCGACGTTGTTCACCACAGTCGGGCAGGCATAGAGGCCCGCGACGGCAGGGAAGGGGGGACGAAGCCGCGGTTGACCACGGCGGCCTTCGAGCGAGTCCAGCAGCGCGGTCTCCTCACCGCAGATGTACGCGCCCGCGCCCGCGTGCACGGTGAGTTCGAGGTCGAGTCCGCTGCCGAGGATGTTCTCGCCGAGGTAGCCCGCCGCGTAGGCCTCGCGCACGGCCGCGTGCAACCGCCGCAGTACGGGGACGACTTCACCCCGCAGATAGATGAAGGCATGCGACGACCTGATGGCGTAACACGCGATGACGATGCCCTCGATGAGGCTGTGCGGGTTCGCGAAGAGGAGCGGGATGTCCTTGCAGGTCCCGGGCTCCGACTCGTCGGCGTTGACAACTAGATAGTGCGGTTTTCCATCACCCTGCGGAATGAACTGCCACTTCATTCCGGTCGGGAAGCCGGCCCCGCCGCGTCCACGCAGACCGGATTCCTTGACGTACGCGATGACGTCGTCCGGTGACATGGCGAGTGCCTTGCGGAGTCCCTCGTACCCCTCGTGCCTTCGGTACACGTCCAGCGACCAGGACCTGTCCTCGTCCCAGAAGGCCGACAGCACGGGTGCGAGCAGCTTCTCGGGGCTGGACACTCCCCCACCCTCGAACTTGCTCGGGCGGGAGGTGCCCCCACCTTCGGTGGCCACGGTCATCACTCCCCCTCCTCTGCGGTGGGCCCTGCGGGGTGGGACGGGTCGGAGGCCGAGGATTCCTGCGGCGCGTCGTGGGAGCTGAGGTGCTCCTTCGGCGACGGCTCGTGCACGGCCCGGTCCTGGGGCTCGTCGTGAGGTCCGCCGTCGCGCGGGTGGACCACGCGCGCGGGTGCGGTCTCTCCCTTGGCCAGGCGGAGACCCACCAGCGAGGCGGGTCCGGCGCTGCCGCCGGCCTCGGTCGCCCCCTCCCGCTCGTCGGGGAAGCCCGCCAGGATCCGGGCGGTCTCCTTGAAGGTGCACAGGGGCGCCCCGCGCGTCGGCGTCACCGGCCGGCCGGCGCGGAGGTCGTCGACGAGACTCCGGGCGGTCGCCGGGGTCTGGTTGTCGAAGAACTCCCAGTTGACCATCACGACCGGCGCGAAGTCGCAGGCCGCGTTGCACTCGATGTGCTCCAGGGTGACCTTGCCGTCCTCGGTCGTCCCGCCGTTGCCGACGCCGAGGTACTCCTGGAGCGACTCGAAGATCGCGTCGCCGCCCATCACCGCGCAGAGGGTGTTGGTGCAGACGCCCACCTGGTAGTCGCCGCTGGGCCTGCGCCGGTACATGGTGTAGAAGGTCGCGACCGCGGTGACCTCGGCCGTGGTCAGGTCCAGCACGTCCGCGCAGAACTGCATCCCGGTGCGCGTGACGTACCCCTCCTCCGACTGCACCAGGTGCAGCAGCGGAAGGAGCGCGGACCGGGAGTCCGGGTAGCGGGCGATGATCTCGCGCGCGTCGGCCTCGAGTCGTGCTCGAACGTCGTCCGGGTAGCCGGGCGCGGGCAGTTCGGGCATGCCCAGGCTGACGCCCCGCTCGGAAGAAGAGGTGGTCACCGGTCGACGCCTCCCATCACGGGGTCGATGGACGCCACGGCGACGATGACGTCGGCGACCTGGCCGCCTTCGCACATCGCGGCCATGGCCTGCAGGTTGGTGAAGGACGGGTCGCGGAAATGGACCCGGTAGGGGCGGGTGCCGCCGTCGGACACGACGTGCACGCCGAGCTCGCCCTTGGGCGACTCGACCGCCGCGTACGCCTGTCCCGCCGGTACGCGGAATCCCTCGGTGACCAGCTTGAAGTGGTGGATCAGGGCCTCCATGGAGGTGCCCATGATCTTCTTGATGTGGTCGAGGGAGTTGCCCAGTCCGTCCGGTCCCAGGGCGAGCTGGGCGGGCCAGGCGATCTTCTTGTCGGCGACCATGACCGGGCCGGGCTGGAGCCGGTCCAGGCACTGTTCGACGATTCCGAGCGACTGGCGCATCTCCTCCAGGCGGACGAGGAAGCGGCCGTAGGCGTCGCAGGTGTCGGCGGTCGGGATCTCGAAGTCGTACGTCTCGTAGTCGCAGTACGGCTGGGCCTTGCGCAGGTCGTGCGGCAGGCCGGTGGAGCGCAGGATCGGGCCGGTGGCGCCGAGGGCCATGCAGCCGGCCAGGTCGAGGTAGCCGATGTCCTGCATACGGGCCTTGAAGATGGTGTTCCCGGTGGCGAGCTTGTCGTACTCCGGGAGGTTCTTCCTCATCTTCTTCACGAACTCGCGGATCTGGTCCACCGCGCCGGGCGGCAGGTCCTGGGCGAGTCCGCCGGGGCGGATGTACGCGTGGTTCATCCGCAGGCCCGTGATGAGCTCGTAGATGTCGAGAATCATTTCACGATCACGGAAGCCGTAGATCATGATCGTGGTGGCGCCGAGCTCCATGCCGCCGGTGGCGATGCACACCAGGTGGGAGGACAGCCGGTTCAGCTCCATCAGGAGCACCCGGATGATCTTGGCCCGCTCGGTGATCTGGTCCTCGATGCCGAGGAGCTTCTCGACGCCGAGGCAGTAGGCGGTCTCGTTGAAGAAGGACGTCAGGTAGTCCATGCGCGTGACGAAGGTGGTGCCCTGCGTCCACGTGCGGTACTCGAGGTTCTTCTCGATGCCGGTGTGCAGGTAGCCGATGCCGCAGCGGGCCTCGGTGACCGTCTCGCCCTCGATCTCCAGGATCAGGCGCAGCACCCCGTGGGTGGACGGGTGCTGGGGGCCCATGTTGACGACGATGCGCTCGTCGTCGGCGCGGGCCGCGGACTGGACGACCTCGTCCCAGTCGCCACCGGTGACCGTGTATACGGTGCCTTCGGTTGTCTCACGTGCCGAAGCTGACTGAGTGCTCACGAGTAGGACCTCCGCTGGTCCGGAGCCGGGATCTGGGCGCCCTTGTACTCGACGGGGATGCCGCCGAGCGGGTAGTCCTTGCGCTGCGGATGGCCCTGCCAGTCGTCCGGCATCATGATCCGGGTCAGGGCCGGGTGACCGTCGAAGACGATCCCGAAGAAGTCGTAGGTCTCGCGCTCGTGCCAGTCGTTGGTCGGGTACACGGATACCAGGGACGGGATGCGCGGGTCGCCGTCCGGGGTGCTGACCTCCAGGCGGAGCAGCCGGTTGTGGGTGATCGAGCGCAGGTGGTAGACGGCGTGCAGCTCGCGGCCCTTGTCGTGCGGGTAGTGGACCCCGCTGACGCCGGTGCACAGCTCGAAGCGCAGGGCCGGGTCGTCGCGCAGGGTGCGGGCCACGCGGACCAGGTGCTCGCGCTCGATGTGGAAGGTGAGCTCGCCCCGGTCGACGACCGTCTTCTCGATCGCGTTGCCGGGCAGGAGTCCCTGCTCCTCCAGCGCGCCCTCGAGTTCGTCGGCGACCTCGTCGAACCAGCCGCCGTAGGGCCGGGTCGCCGGCCCCGGAAGCCGGACCGAGCGGACGAGGCCGCCGTAGCCGGAGGTGTCGCCGCCGTTGTTGGCGCCGAACATGCCGCGCTGGACGCGGATCTCCTCGCCGCCCTGGCCACGCCGGCCGGGGAGGTTGTCGGCGGACAGGTCCTTCTCGGGGTTGACCCCGTTCGACCCGTTCACGCCGTTGCCGTGTGCGTCGCTCACCGCAGCAGCCCCTTCATCTCGATCGTGGGCAGGGCCTTGAGCGCCGCCTCCTCCGCCTCTCGGGCGGCTTCCTCGGCGTTCACGCCGAGCTTGGAGGTCTGGATCTTCTGGTGGAGCTTGAGGATCGCGTCCATCAGCATCTCCGGCCGGGGCGGACAGCCCGGCAGATAGATGTCGACGGGCACGATGTGGTCGACGCCCTGCACGATCGCGTAGTTGTTGAACATGCCGCCGGAGGAGGCGCAGACACCCATGGAGATGACCCACTTGGGGTTGGGCATCTGGTCGTAGACCTGCCGCAGCACCGGCGCCATCTTCTGGCTGACCCGGCCGGCCACGATCATCAGGTCCGCCTGGCGGGGCGAACCGCGGAAGACCTCCATGCCGAAGCGCGCCAGGTCGTAGCGGCCGGCGCCGGTGGTCATCATCTCGATCGCGCAGCAGGCCAGGCCGAAGGTGGCCGGGAAGACCGACGCCTTGCGCACCCAGCCCGCGGCCTGCTCGACGGTGGTCAGCAGGAAACCGCTCGGCAGCTTTTCTTCGAGTCCCATGTCTTTAAAGGCCCCTCAGTCCCATTCCAGGCCGCCGCGCCGCCATACGTACGCGTACGCGACGAAGACGGTGAGCACGAAGAGCAGCATCTCCACGAGCCCGAAAACACCCAGGGCGTCGAAGGTGACGGCCCACGGGTAGAGGAAGACGATCTCGATGTCGAAGACGATGAAGAGCATCGCCGTCAGGTAGTACTTGATGGGGAAGCGCCCGCCGCCGGCCGGCGTGGGGGTCGGCTCGATACCGCACTCGTAGGCCTCGAGCTTGGCCCGGTTGTACCGCTTCGGACCGATCAGCGTGGCCATGACCACGGAGAAGATCGCAAAGCCTGCCCCGAGGGCTCCCAGTACGAGGATGGGCGCATACGCGTTCACCGCTCCTCGCTCCTCTCAGTCGGCACTGACTGCTGGCGGTTGCGCTGGACTCACATCTGCCTCACCCGCACCCCGAACCCCGCCCGTCCCGGCGAAGATCGGGAACATGTGAAGCAGGTCACAAGCCCAACTGCCTCGCATCCTATGCCCGGCGGTCTGTGATCTGCGACACGGGGTATTACACAAGCTTTGTGATCTCCACCACCTGACGAACGATCATGAAGTCGGATGAGCAGTGATCTTCACACGCGAAGCTCATCTGTGATCACCAGCGGTGACATTTCTGTTCGTTTCTGCTGGTGAGAGGGGTCCTGCACTATCAGATGCCTGGCGTCCGGCGCAAAGTGGCGCGGGGTGTCAAGCCCTTGGTATGGGGCCGTCATTCACACATCAGGGGGACAGGCGAACCGTGATGTGGACACGTTCGTGCCTTCACGAACAAGCACCCCCCAGGGGCGGCGCCGAGGCGGCGGGGACATGACGGCGACGCGGCCCGACCCGGTGCCGGCTGCGGCGGCGCGTCACCACCGCCGCCGGTCACGCCGCGGCGACCGGGCCGCGCACCCTCCGCGCTCGCTCCACTACGTCGAGTCAACTCCCTGCGGGAGCGCCGCATCCAGCGGTGGCCGCTCGGCTGGGGCGCCGCGCGAGACGAATCGGCGCCAGACGCCATGAAAGCGGACGGAATGTCATCCCCTTCCGGTGCGGCGTGTGCCACCGGGCCGTCGAAGGCCGTTCCAGGTCCCCCGGCGGCCGGACGGAGTGCCTCGCGAGACGCCCCCGCCGCGGTGACCGTTCCGTGACCTCGGCCACACTCATGAGAGGAGCGTGAGAACCGGGCTTGGCCAACGGTCCCAACCAATGGTAAGCGCGGGGCAATTCGGGCGTAAAAGCGAAACACCATGATCAAAGCCATGATCACTCGCGTCCGTATTGTCCGTTACGGCGTCAATAAGGACGTAGGCGAGGGGGATTTGGGCGGCCCGTTGAGTAAATGTGGCGCAGCACACGTTTCTTGAAGATATGAAGGAGCCCCTGGTACCGGTTATTCCCATGTCCCACACCGCTCACATACGCAGCCACCGGAAGCCCCGCCGTAGCGCGTCGAAAATCGCGATGCGGGCGGGAGTTGCCGGCGGTGTCCTCGGCACGCTGGCAGTGGCCGGCGCGTCGGCCTCGTCGGCCAACGCCGCCGAGCCCGTGACGCAGACCGTCGAACTGCCCACCCTCACCGCCGACCTGGCCGCCCAGGTCGCCCAGTCCGCGGACGCCACCCAGCAGGCCGCCGCGAACTACCAGCTGCGGGCCGAGCGTGACGCGGCCGCCGCGAAGGCCGCAAAGCAGGCCAAGGCGGACCTCGCCGAGGCGAAGCAGGTGGCGGAGGCCAAGAAGAAGGCGGCCGAGGCGGCCGCCCGCAAGGCCGCCGCCGAGCGCGCGACGCGCAGCGCCCCGCGGACGACGCTCGCCGCGTCGGCGAGCACCTCCACCTCCTCCACGGCGACCGGTTCGGCCGCCGCGGTCATCGCCTTCGCCAAGGCGCAGCTCGGCGACGCCTACGTCATGGGCGCCACCGGCCCCAACTCCTGGGACTGCTCCAGCCTGATGCAGGCCGCCTTCAAGCAGGCCGGCATCAGCCTGCCGCGTGTCTCGCAGGACCAGTCCACCGCGGGCACCCAGGTCTCCCTGTCCAACCTGCAGCCGGGCGACATCCTCTACTGGGGCAGCTCCGGCAGCGCCTACCACGTGGCGCTGTACGTCGGCGACGGCATGTTCGTCGGCGCGCAGAACCCGTCCTCCGGCGTCGTCGAGAAGCCGCTGTCGTACGACCCGCCGACCGGCGCGGTCCGGGTGCTCTGAGAGCAGCCGCACAGCCGTAGGGAGTGAAGGGCCGCAGCCGCTCGAGGGCTGCGGCCCTTCCGGCATGAGCCGCGGCCGGGCGCAGGGCCCCGCGGCGACACGGGCGCGCAGAGCGGGGAGGCACGACGAAGGGGCGCACGCTCGTCGGCGTGCGCCCCTTCCGGGCCACGGGAGGGTCCGGGAGGGTCCGGGAGCGTTCCCGCCCCGGACCATCCTCCAGTCGTCGCTCAGAGCCTCGCTGAGGCCCCTGCCGGGGCCTTCGCCGGGACGGTCGCTCAGGCCGTCGCTCAGGCCTTCGGCGCCACCTTGCTCAGTCCGTTGATGATGCGGTCCATGGCGTCGCCGCCCGTCGGGTCGGTGAGGTTGGCGAGCAGCTTGAGGGTGAACTTCATCAGCACCGGGTGGGTCAGGCCGCGCTGGGTGGCGATCTGCATGACCTTCGGGTTGCCGATGAGCTTCACGAACGCCCGGCCCAGCGTGTAGTAGCCGCCGTAGGTGTCCTTCAGGACGCGCGGGTAGCGCTGGAGGGCGAGTTCACGCTGGCTCGGGGTCGTGCGGGCGTGTGCCTGGACGATGACGTCGGCGGCGATCTGCCCGGACTCCATGGCGTAGGCGATGCCTTCGCCGTTGAAGGGGTTCACCAGGCCGCCGGCGTCGCCGACGAGCAGCAGGCCCTTGGTGTAGTGCGGCTGGCGGTTGAAGGCCATGGGGAGCGCGGCGCCGCGGATCGGGCCGGTCATGTTCTCCGGGGTGTAGCCCCAGTCCTCCGGCATCGACGCGCACCAGGCCTTCAGGACCTCGCGCCAGTCCAGCTCCTTGAAGGAGTCGGAGGTGTTGAGGACGCCCAGGCCGACGTTCGAGGTTCCGTCGCCCATGCCGAAGATCCAGCCGTAACCGGGCAGCAGGCGGTCCTGGGGACCGCGGCGGTCCCACAGCTCCAGCCAGGACTCCAGGTAGTCGTCGTCGTGCCGGGGCGAGGTGAAGTACGTACGGACCGCGACGCCCATGGGGCGGTCCTCGCGGCGGTGCAGGCCCATCGCCAGGGACAGGCGGGTGGAGTTGCCGTCGGCGGCGACGACGAGCGGGGCGCGGAAGGTGACCTCGCGCTTCTCCTCGCCCAGCTTGGCGGTGACACCGGTGATGCGGCCGGTGCGGTCGTCGACGATCGGGCCCGAGACGTTGCAGCGCTCGTACAGGCGCGCTCCCGCCTTCTGGGCCTGACGGGCGAGTTGCTCGTCGAAGTCGTCGCGCTTGCGGACGAGTCCGTAGTCCGGGAAGGAGGCGAGATCCGGCCAGTCCAGCTGGAGGCGGCTGCCGCCGCCGATGATGCGCAGACCCTTGTTGCGCAGCCAGCCGGCCTCCTCGGAGATGTCGATGCCCATGGCCACGAGCTGCTTGACGGCGCGCGGCGTGAGTCCGTCGCCGCAGACCTTCTCCCGGGGGAACTCGGTCTTCTCCAGCAGGAGTACGTCGAGTCCGGACCGGGCCAGGTGGTAGGCGGTGGTGGAGCCGGCTGGCCCCGCGCCCACGACGATCACATCGGCGGTGTTGTCGGAGAGGGGCTCGGTCACGGCGGGATCTCCCCAAGGTTCGAAATCTGCGTGCCGACCGGCACTGGACATGGGCAGTCTATGCAGGACAATTGATCACCCGGCTGAAGGGCTGCCCCCGTGAACCGACCTCTCCCCGTCGTACGGCTCCGCGTCCCCACCGACGAGGACGCCGTCGCCTGGCATCGGATCTTCGACGACCCGGACGTCATGGAGTTCCACGGCGGCAAGTCCGCGGCGCTGTCGGTCTACGAGGAACTCACCGCGCGGCAGCGGCGGCACGACGCCGAGCGCGGCTTCTGTCTGTGGACCATGCTCGACGAGTCGGGCCAGGTGATCGGATTCACGGGAGCCCAGCCGTGGCCGCACGAGTGGGGGCCGAAGGGCGAGATAGAGATCGGCTGGCGGCTGGGCCGGGAGCACTGGGGCAAGGGGTACGTCACGACGGCCGCGCACATGACGCTGGAGCGGCTGAGAACGGCGGGCGTGCCGGACGTGGTCGCGATGGTCGACGCCCGCAACGCGCGCTCGATCGCGGTGACGCGGCGGCTGGGCATGAGCCTCGGCGAGACCTTCCTGACGCCCGTGTCACGGCGCAAGGGGCACTGTTACCGCCTCGACCTGCGACCGGGTGACTCTACGTAGTCGATTGTCACGGAAAGGTACCGGACGCTTCCGGCCGGTGCACCGCGGGAGTTACCCTTCCAGTACCACTGGGGGTGACGTCTGTGTACATAACGCCCAACACACCCGAAGTGCGCGTACCGCGCCTGGTCGGACTCATGGCCGTGGACGCGCGCGAGACGGCCCACGCGCGGGGCGTCCTGCTCACCGCGCCGGACCGGCCCGACTTCCACCGCACCGTGGTCGACTACGTCGTACGGCAGTACCCGCAGCCGGGCGTCGAGGTGCCGCGCGGTGCGGTGGTGACCGTCTGGTTCGACCTCGCCGAGGGCGAGGGCGGCGGGGGCGCGGGCGTGCGCGAGCCGCGCGTACCGCGTCCGCCGAGCGGAGGGATCCGGCGCGAGGCCGGGGAACCCGACGATCCGTTCGCGGTCGTCGGGCTCTGACGCGACCTGATCGGCGGGTCGGCCCCCGTGAACCCGGAAGCGCTCAGCTCTCCTTGAAGCCCCGGTGCAGGGCCACGATGCCACCGCTGAGGTTGCGCCAGGCGACCTTCGACCAGCCCGCAGCACGCAGCCGTTCGCCGAGCGCCGGCTGGTTCGGCCAGGCGCGGATGGACTCGGCGAGGTAGACGTACGCGTCGGGGTTCGACGACACCGCCCGCGCCACCGGGGGCAGGGCGCGCATCAGGTACTCGGTGTAGACGGTGCGGAACGGCACCCAGGTCGGGTGCGAGAACTCGCAGATCACCACGCGGCCGCCCGGCTTGGTCACCCGGTACATCTCCCGCAGGGCCGTGTCCGTCTCCTGCACGTTGCGCAGCCCGAAGGAGATGGTGACGGCGTCGAAGGTGTCGTCCTTGAACGGCAGCCTCGTCGCGTCGCCGGCCGTGAACGGCAGCCACGCGTTGCGCCGCTTGCCGACCTGGAGCATCCCGAGGGAGAAGTCGCAGGGGACGACGTAGGCGCCGGCGCGGGTGAAGGGCAGCGAGGAGGTGGCCGTACCGGCGGCGAGGTCGAGGATCTTCTGCGCCGGGCGGGCGTCGACCGCTCTGGCGACCTCCTTGCGCCAGCGCCGGTCCTGTCCCAGGGACAGCACGTCGTTGGTCAGGTCGTACCGTTCCGCCACGTCGTCGAACATCGAGGCGACTTCGTGCGGCTGCTTCTCCAGGGATGCGCGGGTCACGGGCCCATTGTGGCAGCAGGCCCCACGGCGCCGAGGGCCGGGCACACCGGGCGCCCTCCCGCCGGGGGGACCCCCGACCGGCCTCCGGCGGTACAGCCGCGGGCACCCCCGACCGGACTCCCGGCCGTCCGGACGAACACGGTCCCTCGGCCGACCCTCCGGAAAACCGCTCGCGCCCCCGGCCCCCTGTGGCAGATTCCCAGTCCTGAAATCCCGCTCCGTCCCGCTCGCGGGACGGACATCACGAGGGCTGGTGCACGTGCGATGAGGAGTTTCCTGAAGCCGGCGGCCGGGCTCGCCTGCCTGTGCGCCCTGGCCGTCACGGGGTGCTCCTCGGGTTCCGGCGGCACGGCCGACGCGGCGCCTGCGGCCCCCGCGGCACCCCGGCAGGGCAGCGCCTCGCCGTCCCCGGCGGCGGCGTCGTCGGCCTCCCTTCCCTCCTACGCCCCCTACGTCAGCGCCACCACGGCGGCCGGCAACGACTCCGCGGGCTCCCCGAGGACGTACAACCTCGCCTTCGTCGTCTCCGACGGCGGCGCTTGCGCACCGCAGTGGGACGGCGGCCGCGCGATCGGCGACGCCGCGGTGAAGTCCCGGATCGCGCGCCTGAAGGCGTCGGGCGCCACGGTGCGCGTCTCCTTCGGCGGGGCCTCCGGTAAGGAGTTGGCGGCCACCTGCGGCAGCGTGTCCGAACTGGCCGCGGCGTACGGCGAGGCGCTGGACGCGGCCGGCTCGTCCCAGGCCGACTTCGACATCGAGGGCGACGAACTCACCGACTCCGCCTCGGTCGCCCTGCGCTCGCGGGCGATCGCCCGGCTCCAGCGGGAACGTCCCGGCCTCAGCGTCTCCTTCACGCTCCCCGTGATGCCGTCCGGTCTGGACGCCGACGGCCTGGCCCTGCTGGAATCCGCGAACACCTACGACGTCCAGGTCACCACTGTCGACATCATGACCATGAACTACGGCGAGTCGTACGACGGCGACATGGGCGACTACGCCGTCACCGCGGCGAAGGCCGCCCACACCCAGCTGAAGAAGGTCTTCGGCCTGTCCGACGCGGACGCCTGGAGGGGCATGGCCCTCACCTCCATGATCGGCGTCAACGACGTCGCGGGCGAGACCTTCACACTCTCCGACGCGGCCCAGGTGCGTTCCTTCGCGCGGGAGAAGGAGATCGCCTGGGTCTCGATGTGGTCGGCCTTCCGGGACCGGCAGTGCGAGAAAGGGGACGCGTCGAGGGACGACGCGGCGACCGACTGCAGCGGGGTGAGGCAGGCTCCGGGGGCGTTCGCGGAGGTGTTCGCCGGGTGAGGTCCCGCGGGCTCAGCGGCGCCGGTACACCAGGCGCCCGGCCACGACGGTCGCCACGCAGGTACCGGCTCCGCGTGCGGCCAGTTCCGCCTCGTCCCGCACGTCGAACACCGCGAACCGGGCGGCGGATCCACGTTCACGCTCGGGCTGGAACTCCACCGGGAGCCCGGAGGCGTACGGGTCGAGGGACGGAGTCCCGGCGGGGCGCCCGAGGCGGCCCACGACCCCCAGCCCGGTGCGCCGGACGGCGTCCCGCACCGCACGGTTGGTCAGGGGCGCGCAGGCCGCCGCCACCGTGCCGTGCGCCAGCATCCGCTGCACCCCGCGCCGGGCGCTCGCGCCCCAGCGCGCGTCGTCCAGGGCGAGCGCGGTCAGCGCGTCCCCGGTCAGCGGCTCGGTGCCGAGTTCGTCGGCCTCGCGCGGATCCGGGTGGTAGGCCTCCTCCAGCAGCTCCGTGCCGTGCGGGTTCAGGAGGCCGGGCGTGAGGATGCCGGGCCACCGGCGCACTCGCGCGTGCGGGTGGGTGACGGCGAGTTCCTCCAGGGAGGCCGCGGCGACGATCCATTCGCCCTCGACCGCGAGCGCACGGCCCCTGGAGTCCGCGTGAATCGTCAGCACGGCGCGCCTAGTTGGACGTGAGCAGCTTCAGCTCGGGATGTGCCGTCCCGCCCGCGATCGCCGTGGAGGAGATGTGGGACATCACGCGGTCGTCGACCGGGTCGTTCGCCGGGTCGTCGTGGACGACGAGGTGCTCGTACGTCGTCGAGCGCTGCGCCGGGACGCGGCCCGCCCGGCGGATCAGCTCGATGATCTCCAGGCGGTTGGAGCGGTGCCTGGCGCCGGCGGAGGAGACGACGTTCTCCTCCAGCATGATCGAGCCGAGGTCGTCGGCGCCGTAGTGCAGGGTCAGCTGGCCGACGTCCTTGCCGGTGGTGAGCCAGGAGCCCTGGATGTGCCGCACGTTGTCGAGGAACAGTCGGGCGATCGCGATCATCCGCAGGTACTCGAAGAGGGTCGCCTGGGTGCGGCCCTTCAGGTGGTTGTTCTCGGGCTGGTAGGTGTACGGGATGAAGGCGCGGAAGCCGCCCGTGCGGTCCTGCACGTCCCGGATCATCCGCAGGTGCTCGATGCGCTCGGCGTTGGTCTCGCCGGTGCCCATCAGCATGGTGGAGGTGGACTCCACGCCCAGCCTGTGCGCCGCCTCCATGATCTCCAGCCAGCGCTCGCCGGACTCCTTCAGCGGGGCGATGGCCTTGCGCGGCCGCTCCGGGAGCAGCTCGGCGCCGGCACCGGCGAAGGAGTCGAGACCCGCCTCGTGGATCCGGGTGATCGCCTCCTCGACGCTCACGCCGGAGATGCGCGCCATGTGCTCGACCTCGGACGCGCCCAGCGAGTGGATCACCAGCTGCGGGAAGGCCTCCTTGATGGCGCGGAAGTGCTGCTCGTAGTACTCCACGCCGTAGTCGGGGTGGTGGCCGCCCTGGAACATGATCTGGGTGCCGCCGAGCTCCACGGTCTCCGCGCAGCGGCGCAGGATGTCGTCGAGGTCGCGCGTCCAGCCCTTCTCGGTGTCCTTGGGGGCCGCGTAGAAGGCGCAGAACCTGCACGCCGTGACGCACACGTTCGTGTAGTTGATGTTGCGCTCGATGATGTACGTCGCGATGTGCTCGGTGCCCGCGTACAGACGGCGGCGCACGCCGTCGGCGGCGGCGCCGAGCGCGTGCAGCGGAGCGTGGCGGTAGAGGTCGAGCGCCTCCTCTGGAGTGATCCGTCCGCCCGCGGCGGCACGGTCGAGGACGGCTGTGACATCAACAGACGTGAGGTCGGCCTTCTCGGTCACCGGAGCGTCCCTTTCGTAAGGGGTCGGACGGACCGAACCAGCCTACGACAGCCGTTTCCCGCCCCGGGCCCCAGGCTGCGCCCGCGCCACCGACCGGGCCGGCCCCGCACCGGAGAACAGGCCCCGCTACGGGCTGCCGGTCAGGCCGCGTACGCGCCGATCAGCAGCCCGACGAACGCGCCCGCGATCAGGAACGGCCCGAACGCGATGGCCGACTTGCGTCCCGCCCGCCGGGTGACGACGAGCGCACCGCCGTACAGCGCCCCGAGCAGGAACCCGGCGAAGGTGCCCAGCATCACGGTGGGCCACCCGTACCAGCCGAGCACGGCGCCCGCGCCGAGCGCCAGCTTCACGTCGCCGAACCCCATGCCCGAGGGGTTGATGAGGAACAGGACGAAGTAGCCGCCGCCGAGCGCGAAGGTGCCGTACAGGGCGGTCGGCCAGTGCCCCGCGTGCTCGGGCAGCAGGGCGGCCAGGCCCAGCAGCGCGAGTGCGGCGCCCGCGAGCGGCAGCGTCAGCACGTCGGGCAGCCGCCGCACCCGGAGGTCGACGAGCGCGAGCAGCACCCCGACGGGCGCGAGCATCAGCCACACGGCGATCTCGGGCCGGGCGCCGGTGGCGGCGGCGAGCACGGCACACACGACCGCGGTGACGACGGCCGTCGGGAACGTGCGGGGGGCTCGGGGGGCGGGGGCGGGACACACGTCCGGGATCGGGCCCGGGTCCGTGTCCCTGGCCGGATCCGTGGCCCTGGCCGGGTCCGTGTCCCTGGCGGGGTCCGCACCCCTGGCCGGGTCCGGATCAGGGGCCGGAGCCGAGGCCGGGTCCGCAGCCGGAGCCGGAGCCGCCTGTACGGCCCTGCCGGCGACCTCGGGGGCGGCCGGACCGGTCTTGGGCCCGGACTTCTCAACGTCCCCACGCCCAGGCGCATCAGCGTCGCGCGGCGCGGCCGCATCTATGTCACCGTCACCGGGCTCGGGCATATCGGCGTCGCGGCGCACGGACGACTCCCCGTCCGCACGTATCGCCGTACCGGCCTCCCGGCGGCCGGAGGCAGCCGTGTCCGCCGCCCCCTCCGTACCCGCAGGCCCCACGGGCCCGGAGCCGGGCTCGGTCGCGCAGCCGGCGCATCGGGCCGGGCCCAGCCAGCCGCGGAGTGGGTGCCCGGCGGGGCAGTGCGCGCGCCAGGGCTCCCCCGCCGGCACGGAGAAGCGGTACGCGGGCCGGGGCAGCAGCGCACCCGCCGCCGCACCCCACAGCGCGGCGGCGCCGGCCAGCGGCAGCAGGTCGTTCATCCCACTGCGGCGACGTCGTCGCGCCAGGTCGGCAGGAGTTCGTCCAGCAGCGCCTCGGTGCGTGGTGGCAGGCCGCGGGCGCCGCTGCGGCCGGCGAGGTCCGCGGCGACGGCCCTGAGGCGGTCGGTGTCCGCGGTGGCGTGGGTGGCGCGCAGCAACTCGTGCCACAGGCGCTCGTCGGCGGGGGCGGTGCGCAGCGCGGCGTTCAGCGCCTCGATGGCCTTCTCCGCCCGCTCCTTCTCCAGGTGGAAGGCGGACAGGGCGAGCCCGATGTCCGCCACGAGCAGCGGGAGTTGGGCGTCGACGATCTCGTGGGTGAGCCAGCGGTAGCGGCCCTCGGGCCGGTCGGCGAGCAACGGACCGCGGACCAGTACCAGCGCGTCGGTGAGGAGCCGCCCGCGGACGACCCGGCTGTCGACGCCCTTGCCCTGCGTGGCCTCGTGGTACAGCGACCGCAGCACGTCCAGGTCGGAGACGATGGACTTGGCGAGCGTGAGCCGCCCGGCGCCGTCGGTCCGCAGCCGGGCACCGCCGTCGGGGTCGTTGCCGAGCCAGGCCCGCAGCCGCTCCAGGAGCGCCTCCCGCACGTCGTCGGTGACGCCACGTGGCCACAGCGCGGAGGACAGCACCCGCGGGTGCACACCCTCCCGGTGCAGGAGCAGCAGGGCCAGCGCCTCGTGCAGCAGTGCGCTGCGCTCGCCGTCCGGGCTGTCGAGGCCGATGATCTCGTACGGGCCCACCAGCCGCGCGTACACCGCGGGACGTCCCTGCTCGCTGATGTCGACGAGGAACGGCGGGGTGGTCGTCGGCCCGTCGGGGCCGCTCTCCGGGTCGGCCTCGACGAACAGTTCGACGACCGCCTGCTGCTGGGTCAACGGCAGCCGCTGGGCGTCGAGTTCGAGACCGAGGAGCGGGGCGAGCAGCCTCCCCTCGCTGGTGATCTCCATCTCCCAGGCGGCGCCGGGCAGTTCACCGGACTCGGCGCCGACGAGATAGCCGATGCCCAACCGGCTCGCGTCGGAGGCGAGTTCGGCGAGCCTGCGGGCCTCCTCGGCGGAGGGCTGGGCGGCGAGCAGCACCAGGTGCGGGGCCCAACGGGTGTGCTGGGCCGGGCCGGTGCGCCCGGTGAGCACCGAGTCGTGCCCGGCGGCGCCGAGCGCCCCGCGCCGCTGCCGCGTCTCGGCCTCCATGGTCTCCAGGAGCGCCTCGACGCCGTCGAGGTGGCGGAGCCGGTTGGGGGCGAGCGGGGTGAGGTCCTGCCCGAACCCGACGAGCGTGATGGTCATGCGGTCGGACCAGCCGTTGGTGGCGAGTTCGGCGGCGACGGAGGCGAAGACGGCGGCGCGGTCGGCCTCGCGGCCGCTCAGCGAGACGATGCCGGGCACCGCCTCCAGGTTGAGCAGCAGGCGCGAGTCGTCCATGGTGCCGAGGCTGACGAGGCCGGGGTACGGGGCGGCGGTGTCGACGTCCTCGTACCGCTCGGCGTCGGCGCGCGCCAGCATCCAGAACGTCTCGTCCTGCCCGGTCTGCCACGGCGCGGGCGGCTTCCCGGACGGCTGGGCCAGTTGCAGGTGCAGGTCGCCGCCGGTGAGCCAGGCGGCGTAGACGACGGGGAGCGGCCGGGACTCGGCGGCGAGGGCTGCGGCGAGGGCGCGCAGGGAGCGGTCGAGGAGGCGTACGCCCTCGGGGTCCGCACCCACCAGCAGGGCGTCCTGCACGTCCAGCGCGTCCCCGGTCGGCGTCGGCGGTTCCATGCCGCGCCGCCCGCCGACGGCGCCGAACGCCGACTGCCACAGCGCCTGCCGGCGCCGGCGGCCCAGGGCGCCGAGGAGGCCGGCGGCGAGGAGCGGGGCGCCGAGGAGGGCTTCGGGCAGGCCGAAGGAGTGGTCGCCGGACTCGGAGCCGGTGGCGTGCTGGGCGTGCCCGGCGTCGGAGGCGGAGCGCTGGGCGGGCACGGAGGCCCGGCCCGCGCCGCCGTGGCCGCCGCCCTGCGCGTGGGCGCCTTCCTGCGCGTGGCCGCCGCCCTGGGCCTGCGCACCGCCGCCCTGGGCGTGGTCGCCGGTCCTGGCGTAGTCGTGGATCTGCCGCTGCTCCTGCTCGGAGACCTTGCCCGACGGGTCCGGCATCTCGACGAGTTCGCCGCCGTGCGCGTCCGCGGGCATCTCCATGATCCAGCCGGGCCGGATGAGGCTGGCCTCGGAGAGCCGGGAACCGTCCGGCTGGACACGGTCCTTGTTGAGCTCGTAGATCTCCTTGTACCGGCGTCCGTCGCCGAGGTGGCGCTGGGCGATCTCCCAGAGGGAGTCGTGATGCCGGCCCTCGGGGGGCTGGATCCGGTAGTACTTGGTGTCCCCCTGCCTGGCGGCGCCGCCGGTGTCCGCGTGGGCGGCGGCGTGGGAGGCCTGCTCGGCCACGGCGGCGGCCGTGCTCGCGGCCTGCTCCTGCTGCTGCGCGAACAGCCCACCCGGCAGCTGCTGGGCCGCGGCGACCGTGCCCTTCTGGTTCCCCTCCAGGCTGTGCCCCAGCTGCGACAGGCCCGGGGTGAGGCTCGCGGCCGTGGCGCCGACGAGCAGCAGCGCGGCGACGAGCTGCCGCGCGAGCAGCTGAGTCGGCCCGGCGCCCGGCACCCGCCCCGGCACGCCGACGCCGGACAGTGCGGCCTTCACCTCGACCAGCACGCACGCCGTGAACTGCGCCCAGGCGAGCCAGACCACGACGGTGAGGATGTGCAGGAAGGTCGTGACGGTGATCTCCTGCTGCAGCCAGTCCAGGCTGGGAGCCCCGTGCGGCAGCGGCCACCCGACGAGCACGGCGAGCGCACCCGGCACTCCGACGACCAGCACGAGCAGGGCCACGAAGGCGAGGAACGCCTTCACGACATCCCCGAACGTGCGCCGCCGCACCCGCACCGGCTGCGGCGTCCGGTTCCTCGGGCCCGTCGGGCTTCCGGTCGGACTGGAAGTACTGCGTCGCGCCATGGCGGGAGTCCTGGGTCGTGTGGAGAGGGCGTGGGGCACGGGGGTGTGCTGAGCCTACAGAGATCTTTTGACTTCCTCCCCCTCCTGATGGAGGGGGATTCCTACGGCTCGCGCCGTAGGGTTTCCTGCTTCATCGCCGGTCGCCCGCCCGGAGTTCTCCGTTGAGGTCTTACACCGGCTCCACAGGCCGACACCGCCAGCCCGGCGGCCAGAAGGTTGTGCGCCGCGTTCACGTCGCGGTCATGGGTGATGCCGCAGCCCTCGCACGTCCAGGTGCGCACGTGCAGCGGCATCTTCTCCTGCAGGGCTCCGCAGTGCGAGCACAGCTTGGAGGAGGGGAACCAGCGGTCCACCGCGATCACCTCGCGGCCGTACCACTGAGCCTTGTACTCCAGCATGCTGCGAAAGTCCGACCATGCCGCCTCGCTGATGGCGCGGGCGAGTCTGCCGTTCTTGAGCAGGTTGCGGACAGTGAGGTCCTCGATCACGATCGTTTGGTTGTCACGAACGAGCCGAGTGGTGAGCTTGTGCAGGTGGTCACGGCGCCGGTCGGCGATCCGAGCATGGATGCGGGCGACCCTGCGCCGGGCCTTCTCCCGGTTCTTCGCCCCTCTCTGCTTGCGGGACAGCTCCCGCTGGGCCCTGGCCAGGCGGGCCCGGTCGCGGCGCTCGTGCCGCGGGTTGGCGATCTTCTCCCCGGTGGACAGGGTGAGCAGGTGGTCCAGCCCGGCGTCGACGCCGACGGCCGTGTCCGTGGCGGGCAGCGGTGCGACGCCGGGGTCCTCGACGAGGAGGGAGACGTACCAGCGTCCGGCCGCGTCCTGGGAGACGGTCACCGTCGACGGCTGCGCCCCCTGCGGGAGGAGACGCGACCAGACGATGTCCAGCGGCTCGGCCATCTTCGCCAGCGTCAGCCGCCCGTCGCGGAACCGGAACGCGGACGTGGTGTATTCGGCGGACCTGCGGGACTTCTTCCTCGACTTGAACCGCGGATATTTGGCCCGCTTGGCGAAGAACGCGGTGAACGCCGCCTGCAGGTGGCGCAGGGCCTGCTGGAGGGGGACGGAGGAGACGTCGTTGAGGTAGGCCAGTTCCTCGGTCTTCTTCCACGCCGTCAGCATCGCCGACGTGGCGCTGTAGTTGATCCGCTCGGCCTGCAGCGTCCACGCCTGCGTACGGGCGGCGAGCGCCAGGTTGTAGACCTTCCGCACGCACCCGAACGTGCGCGACAGCTCTGCCGCCTGCGCATCGGTCGGATGGAAGCGGTACTTGAACGCCCGCTTCACGGGGGTTACCTCCACAACTCACATACTAACCGATCCGTTTGTGACTGCCTGGGTTGTCGGTGACAGGCGCCGGTTCGCCCTGGCAGCGAACCGGACTCCCTTGCCCTGCTCCGCAGAGGTTCCCGAGTTAACCCTGGAACCGCACTTCGCGACTGTGAGCCGAATTGCGTCGTTCACAACCGCCACGTCACAGTCCTCACACCCCCACACAGTCTTCGATGACCGCTCAAGTGCCGTTCAGGGGCAACTGATAGCTTCGTTCCCTGCTGCAACACCCTTCCAGCCACCGACTCGGGGGAGACCAACCGTGGCCCGCCGCGCCCTGACCGCCGCCGCCATCGCGTTCACCGCGACAGCCACCCTCCTGCTCACCGCCTGCGGCGGAAGCGGCACCGGAAAGCCGGACGACATCAAAGGCGCGGACACGGGGGCGGGGAGCCCGTCGGCTTCCGCGACCGCAGCGTCCGGTTCCGGCCGACCGGACGTGAGTCTGCCGAGGGACCTGCGCGTCACGTTCGACGTCACACAGCCGTCGGACGCAGATCACGCCGCGGCCCTGGAGAACGCGAAGAACTACGTCCTCGCCCTGAATCACGGCATCACGGCCCAGGATCCCGAGGACCCGGCGTATCAGTTCTATTCGTTGGGGAACGCCACCAAATACGCCAAGAAGCAGATCCAGGCGTGGGTGAACGACGAGTGGACCGCCACCGGAACCGACAGCTACTACAGAGCCCGGACCGACGACGTCGGCTCCACCGGTGGTGTGCTCGTCACGATGTGCCGCGACCAGAGCAAGTTCTACGGCAAGAACGTCAAGACAAAGAAGGTCAAGTACACCGAGCCGAGCCTCGACGACTACCAGCAGTTCCGCCTCCTCATGGCCGCACCCAAGGGCGCGCAGAAGACCTGGAAGGTGCTTCAGATCGAGGTGCAGGGACGCGTGAAGGAATGCCGGCGATGACATCCACGCGGCCTGCTCCTCGCCGATTCACGGCTGCCCTGGCGGTCGCGGCCGTCCTGTGGTCCGGAAGTACGGCGTACGCCGCCGGACCGGAAGACAACACCACTGTGCCGTCCGCCGACCAGCCCAGCGGCGGCACCGACGGCAAGGGAACGCTCTCGGCCTCGGTTTCCCACATCCAGCTCACGTATGTGAGCGGCGACGACGGCGGGGACAATCAGGGGAATCTCGGAGCGGTCGATCCGAACTGGAAGCCGCCGGCCTGCTGGTACGAGCCCGTCTTCACGCCCGCCGAGCTCAAGAGGTTCGTGGACACCGACGGCGGTGGCGACGTCGGCATTCACGAGTCGTGGTGGGGCAAAGGGCTCTGGACCGATCACTACCGGGACGGCAAGCCAGCAGACAACTTCGACCTGCACTCCGCCTCCAACAGCAGCGCCGAGGGATACAAGAAGTACAACCTGGGGAAACACGGCTACTTCTGGCGTGGAGTCGCACCGGACGACAACGACCCGAACTCATGGGACTGCGGTCGCATCATGTTCTGGGTCACCGCCGGCCGGATCCCGGACGACCCGAACACTCCCACTCCCAAGACGCTCGCCGAGTACGCCTACAACAAGATCAAGGTCCCCAAGACCGAGGTGGAGCTGAAGCCGGAGACCAAGTCGACGGTGAACCTCCCGACCTGGGTCTGGCTGGACCGGGGCACATTCAAGGACGTGAAGGTCCGCGCCTCCCTCCCGAAAACGGGTCTGTGGGCGGAGACGACGGCGAAACCGGTCGCGCTGCATCTGGAGCCAGGCACAGACGACGCCACGACCTACCCCGGCTCCGGCAACTGCCGTATCAACGACGACGGCAGCATCGGTACGCCCTACACCGCGGGCGACGCCGACAAGACCCCGCCCTGCGGCCTCACCTATCTCCGCGCAAGCAACGGTGCTCCCTACCACCTGAGGGTCAGTGTCACCTGGCAGATCACATGGAAGGGATCCGATGGCACCGAGGGCGACCTGCCCGACGGCACCTTCGTATCGACCCAGGACATGAACGTCCAGGAAATCCAGTCGATCAACCGCTGAAGTGCCCCCGTGCCGACCGCCCCTCCACCCCGCCCGTCAACCATCACGTGCCCAGGCAAACAGGTTGACAGCTTCGTTCCCTACTGCAACAGCTGCCCACCCGCAGCCCCGGGGGAGACCAACCGAGCGATTTCGAGTCCAACTGGGAGGACGGCCGCGAGGACATCACCCAGCAGCTCGACGCCCTGGCCGACATGTCCGACGCCGTCGTGCGCGAGTTCAAGAGACTCGATGACGACCTGGCCAAGAGGGCCACGGGCGAGGTAAGGACCGCGGACGAGCGGGGAGGCAAACGGCTCACGCGCCAAGTGACGCCCCGCCCGCGTCAGCCGACCTCGTTCTTGGCCACCGCCTGGCCGTGGACGACGACGTCGCCGCCGTAGAACATGCCGGTGAAGACCGGGGAGTACGTCAGCTGGATCTCGACCTGGACCTGCTCCACGTCGGCCGCGACGCAGTGGCTCGCGGCGATGTCGACGGTCGTCATCCCCATCTCGCGGGCGAAGGTCTTCACCCGGGTGTCGCAGTCCTGGTAGTTGATCGGCGCGGGGCCGCCCTCGTTGTCGTAGAGGGCCTCGCGGTCGATGTCCTGGGCGGCGTAGCGGGCCGCCTGCTCCGCGATGTCGGCGGCGCGTTCGCGCTTGGAGATGGACAGGCCGCCGTCGATGACGAAGGCCGACAGGGACAGGAAGACCAGGGCGAAGAGGATCACCGCGCCGGCACCCGAGCCCCGGTCGTCCAGCGCCGAGCGGCGGGTGGTCCCCCAGGTGCGCACGGCCTTCCCCGTTCGCCCGACGCCCCTCATCCCTCCGCCGCCCCTCATACGCCCAAGGCCCCTCATACGCCCGGCGTCCCTCATGCGTCCGCGGCCGTTCATGCCGTCCTCCGGAACGGGTCCAGCGGGGAGCTGAAGCTGGCCGACAGCGTCGTCGGGACGTCCAGGCCGAGCATGGCCAGGCCGCGCACCTGGCAGCTCACCTCGACCGTGAAGATGGTGTCGGGCTCGAAGCCCTGGCTCGTCTGGACGACGGAGACCGGACCGGAGCAGACGTCCGACAGGTCCGCCTCGGCCGCCCTCCGCGCCTCGGCCATCGCCGTCGCGTGGTCCTTCTGGATCGAGCCCGCGCGGGCCGCGTCCCGGGCCGCGCCGTCGAGCGCGCCACGTCCGTCGACCAGTTGGCCGAAGGCCACCAGGACGAGGATGAACAGGATCATCACCGGGGCGAGGATCACCACCTCGACGGTGGACAGGCCCCGGTCGTCGTCGCGCGCGAGGCGAAGACGACTCCGGCGTGGGCAGTTCATCTAGTTCTGCCCCTCCTTCACGAACCTCTCCACCGGCCCCGCCGACTGCGCGTGCACCGTCAGGTCGAGGCCGGGGAACACCGTCGGCACCCGGGCCGAGATCTCCACGCCCACCGTGCCCTGGTCGGGCTGGACCGTCTGGACGTCCGGTGACAGGACCAGTTGCGGGCCCAGTTGGCGGATGTAGGCGTCCACGACGTCCCGGGCCTCGCCGCGCCAGCCGCCGGGCTGTTCGTCGGCCGTGGCGCGGGCCTTGCGGGCGCCCGCCTGGGCCGCCGCCTGGGCGACGTGGTCGGCGAAGAAGTACAGCGCGAACTGCACGGTGGCGAAGATCATGAAGAACAGTACGGGGGTGAGCAGCACGAACTCGATCGCGGTCATGCCCGCGTCGCCGCCGGTGTCCGCCGCCGCCTCACGCGCGGCCCGCACCCTGCGGCGCATCCCTCTGCTCACGTCCGCCAGCATCCCCGTGTACCCGTGTCCCCGTAACCCCGTGGTCCTGTCGCCCCGTTGACCGATCACGCCGTCGACCGGCGTCCTCGTACGGCGGTCAGCAGGTCTTGCCCGCGTCCGCGCCCTTGATGCAGTCGCCGACCTTGTTGGCGCCCTCGCTCAGCGCGGAGTTGATGATGGCGGCCACCACGCCGACGATCGCCACGACGACGGCGGAGATGATGACCCACTCCACCGCGGAGGCACCGCGGTCCAGTTCGCCCGAGCGGGCCCGCTCCACACGGCCCCGCAGGAAGGTGACCAGGAAGTCCACGGCCGGGATCCCGGTGTGGAAGTCTCGTCCGTTCATGACAGTTTCCTCTCGACTCAGCTGAAGATCAGGAGATCAGGGGTAGTTGGCGTCCGACAGCCGCCGGCTCACATTGCGTACGACTCACACCTGGAACACCCGCATCGCCGCCGGGAAGATCAGGAAGACCAGGAAGCCGGCGCACAGCAGCAACTGGGCCACCAGCATCGACTGCGACTTCTCACCCGCGCTGCCCTCGATCTCGGCCAGTTCGCGGTGGCGCATGGTCTCCGCGCGGGAGGCGAGCGACTCACGCACCTTCGCGCCGTCGTCGGCGACCAGGGCCAGAGAGGCCGACAGGTCCTTCAGCTCCTCCACGCCCAGCTCCTCGCCGAGCTGGCCCAGCGCCTGCCACTGGCTGATGCCGGTGATACGGGCGTCGGCGAGCGCGTTGCGGATGCGCTGGTTCGCCCAGCCGTCGGACACCTCGGCCGCCGCCATCAGCGCCTCCGGCAGACCGCGGCCGCCGGCCAGGCTCATCGACACCAGGTCCAGGTAGGCGCCGATGACCCGCCGGAGGTCGCGCCGCTTCTCGGCCGCGTCCCGCCGTACCTCCAGGTCCGGCAGGAAGAAGAACAGCGCCGCGCACACCAGCGCCAGCCAGACCGGGATGACCGGGCCGCTGCCGAAGCCGAGCGTCCAGACGACGGCGAAGAGGAACGGCCCGAAGAACAGCCCCGCGACCGCCAGCAGCGCCTTCGTCGCCAGGAACTTCTCCCAGCTGCGCTCCAGTACGGCCAGGTCCGCGCGCAGCGAGCGCTGCTCCCAGCCCTGCTGGAGGTAGAACTCGGCCACACGAGAGCCGACTTCGGCCCGCAGCGAGCCGAAGCGTCCGGCCTCCCGGGCCCGGCGCGACGTCTGGTACGCCGATCCGCGCGCCCGCATCGCGTCGATCCGCGCGACCTGGGCGACCGCGCTGCGCTTGGACGGCATGAGGGCGCGTACGAGGGCGTAGACGCCGAGGCCGAGGACCGCGCCGACCACGATCGGCATCGTCAGGTTCACCGTCGTAGCCCCTCTCCCTGCTGGACCGACTGAGACGACTGAGGCGGCTGAGACGGCTGGGATGCTTGGGGCGACTGGGACGGCAGCGACTGCCCCGGCTGGCCGGACTGACCTGACTGAGCCGGCGTCCGCGGGCGGACGAACTGCACCGCCGTCTCGTCGCGCACCAGGAAGCGCTCGGGCGTCTCGATGGTGGACAGCTTGCGCAGCCACCAGAAGCCGAGCGCGAACAGCCCGCACACGACCGCGAGGACGAGCTGGCCGACCGCGGTCCCGTACGGCGCCACGAACTCGCGGTTGAAGATGGACAGGCCGAGCACGAAGGCGATCGACACCGCCACCACGATCTGCACCGAACGGCGGGTGGAGGCCCGTTGGGCCATCACGCGCTGGCGCATGTCGACCTCCTCGCGCGCCGACTTGGCCAGCGCGCCCAGCACTTGGCGCAGACCCGGGCCGCGCAGGCGGGCGTTGAGGATGAGCGCGGCGACGATGATGTCGGCGGACGCGTCGTCGATCTCGTCCGCGAGCATCTGCAGCGCGTCGGGCAGCGGCGTACGGGCGCGCAACCGGTCGACGAGCGAGTCGAGGTGGGGCCGCAGCACGGGGGCGGCGGCCCGCGCGGACGCCGGGATGGCCTGCTCCAGGCCGACCGCGCCCGCGATCGTGTCGCGCAGCGACTCCGTCCAGGAGGCCAGCGCCTCCACCCGGCGCATGGCGGCCCGTTCCTCGGCCGCGCCGCCGAAGAGCCGGTCCCAGAAGAAGACCAGGACACCGGCGGCGATTCCGGCGACCGCCCAGCGGGTGAGCAGCAGGACGACGAGGCCGACGATGGCGGCCAGGGAGCCCCGCTGACCGGCGAACCGGATCAGCTCGTTCGCGCGCCGGCTCGCCTTCCGCTTCTCGTGCTCGGGCTTCGCGGGCAGGCCGCGTACGGCGATCATCAGCAGCGCGAGTCCGCCGCCGACGGCGACACCGCAGCCGATGGAGTACAGGACGGTGGTGGAGAACAGACCGCCCATGGAGCCGAGCGATCCGGCAGAACCGAGGGCGAGGGGGCCGGCCTCCGACGCCATGCCCGTCACACTCGTCGCACCCGTCATGCCTGTCATGCCGGTCACCCCCAGGATCCGTGGGGCTGGTAGCCGTACGCCATCAGGTCCTCCAGGCAGGCTATGGGCGCGTGCGGCACGATCCGGCCGTCGGACGCCTCGGCGAACACCTCGCTGGACAGCACGCGTCCGTCGACGCCGTTGACCTCGCGGACGGAGGTGACCACGCGCTGGAGGCGGCCGCCGGTCTGGTAGTTGTTGCGCCGCTGGATGAAGACGACGAAGTTCACCGCTCCGGCGATCAGCATCTGGCTGGCCTCGATGGGAAGCCGTTCCGAGGCCTGCAGCGCGTAGGTGGAGATGCGGTTGAAGACCTCGCTGGAGCTGTTGGCGTGGATCGTGGACAGCGAGCCGTCGTTGCCCTGCGACATCGCGTTGAGCATGGTCACGATCTCGTCGCCGAGCACCTCACCGACGATGACCCGGGAGGGGTTCATACGGAGCGAGCGGCGGACCAGCTCGGCCATGGAAATGGTGCCCTGGCCCTCGGAGTTGGGCAGGCGCTCCTCGAAGGCGACCACGTTGGGGTGCAGTTCGGGGAAGGTGTCGAGCCCGAGTTCCAGCGCCCGTTCGACGGTGATGAGGCGCTCGTGCGGCGGGATCTCGTTGGCGAGGGCGCGCAGCAGGGTGGTCTTTCCCGCGTTCGTCGCCCCCGCGATCATGATGTTCTTGCGGGCGCGGACCGCGCACGCGAGGAAGTGGGCGACCTCGGGGGTCAGGGTGCCGTTGCCGACCAGGTCGGAGATGAAGACCTTGCCCATGCGGGCGCGGCGGATGGAGAGGGCGGGGCGCCGGGCCACGTCCATGACGGCCGACAGACGCGAACCGTCCGGAAGCCGCAGATCGAGCTGGGGGTTGGCCGAGTCGAAGGGCCGGGAGGAAAGCCCCGAGTACGCGCCGAGCACCTGGATCAGCTCGATGAGCTCCTCGTCGGTCTCCGCGACGGGATCGCCCTTGACCTCGCGCCCGTCGGCGTAGCCGACGAAGACCTGGTCGCAGCCGTTGATGTCGATGTTCTCGACCTCGGGGTTGTCGAGCAGCGGCTGCAGCCGACCCACGCCGAAGAGCGCCGCGTGCACGGCGGCCGCGTACTGCTCCTCGGTCTCGGCGTCGAGAGGGGTGCGACCGGCGTTGATCTCGGTGCGGGCGTACTCCTCCAGGATCTGGGCTATGACCGCGCGCGCGTACTGCCGTTCGTCCTCGCCGGACATCGGCGTGACGCCGTTGACCTGGTCGAGGCGGCGCTGCTCGGCGATGCGGTCACCGGCTTCCTGCCGGAACCGCTTGACCAGTTGGTGGTCGACAGCGGTCATCGGCCGGCCTCCGCGTGACCGGTCGTCCGTCCCTGGGTGGGGTGGGTCTGCTGCGGGGGCTGGGGCTGGTGGGCCTGGGGCTGCGCCTGGGGGACCTGCTGCGCCTGTGTCGCCGCGGCCCACGCGGCGCCGTACTGCTGGTAGACGTCCGCGGTGACCTTGCGGGCCGAGCGGATCAGCAGCGACTTGTCGAGCCGCCCCCGCCTGCGGCCGGCCAACTGGTCTGCGCCGGACGGGTCGTCGGCGATGGTGCCGACCACGCGGGCGCCGGTCTGGGCGTGCACCAGCATGTCGTTGACCTGGCCGGAGACCTTGCCGGCGCTGTTGGGGTCGGCGACGAGGACGACGCCGATGGCCGGCGTGGCGAGGCTCGCGGCACCGCGCGGGCCGCCGTGCAGCTTGGCGGAGAGCGCGGCGGCGCGGTCCCGGACGCGGGCGAGCGACTCCGGCTCGGTGCGCGCGATCAGCAGGACGAGGGCGGCGTGCGGGAACAGTTCGACGGCGGGCGTGTCCCCGCTGATGCGGCCGCAGTCGGCGATGACGTCGGCGGGTGCGTTCGGGGAGTCGGCGAGGGAGGCGAAGGCGTGGCCGAGGGTGGGCCACAGCCCGGTCAGTCCGGCGGCCTGCTCGGCGACACCGAGCCCGACCAGGACTTCCAGGCCGCCACTCAACGGCTGTACGTGATCCCAGAGTTGGTCGGGCACGAGGCCGCGGCGCGCGGTCGCGGCGATGGACAACATGCCGACGTTGGGATTGAGCGGCCCGCCGTGCGCCGCGGCGCTGCGGTAGACGAGGTCGCCGCCGGCCGGATCGGTCTCGGCGAGCAGGACGCGCCGCGGCCAGACCGCGGCCAGGGCGACGGCGGCGGTGGTGACGCCGGGGGAACCCTTGTCGGCGGCGAGGGCGATGAGGGCCATGGGTGCGCTGCCGCCCTCAGTTGCCGGGAATGGTGACGACGGCGACCTCGCCCGCGGACGCGGCCTGGGTGAGGGCGGCGGCCTCGGAGGCGTCGACGGTGAGGACCACCGGCAGGCTGGTGCTGCTGATGACGTCGCCCCCGGCCCGCTTCACGTCGCTGACCACGGCACGCTCCACCAGCAGCGAGTTGCCGGCGGCGGACGACGAGGAGGACGAGGAGGAGCCCGACGAGCCCCGGCTGCCGGCGGCGCTGTCGTTGCCCACGCGGTAGACGGCGACGTTGTCACCGGGCTTGAGGTTGATCGGGTACTGGCCCTCCTTGAGCGAGACTCCGACGGTCGCCTTACCGGCGCCCATGGAGGTCTTTGCCGCGAACATCTGGCCGACGACCACGGTGCCCTCGTAGAGGGTGGACTTGGCCTGCAGCTTCTCCAGGCTCTGCCGCTGCGACCAGGGCACGAAGTCGGCGCCCGAGTCCTCGGACACCATCACCGAGGTGATCTTGCTCTCGCTGATGGACTCGCCCGCCTGGATGTCGCCCGTCAGCTTGATGACCTCGACCCGGTCCCCGGCGCGCAGGACGAGCATCGTGGCGCCCAGCGCACCCACCAGGATCAGCAGCACCGCGAGGGCGGCCAGGGCCGGTTTGCGCTCGCGAGGCGGTGTGGGAAGCCGGTCACCGACCGACGGCTGAGCCGGAGCCGCGGAACGTCCCGCGCCCGCCCCCGTACGCTCCTGGATCTTCACGCAACCGCTCCCCGTACACCCAAGAAGATGTGTCAGACTCTCAGCATTCAGGACACTCCGCCCCGTCCCCCACATGCGGGATGCACCGGGCGTACCACCCGACCTGGGCGATTAGCCACTGCTCGGATGAGTGTCAAGCGATCGCACCGTATCAGCAGCGCATATCCCCCTCAAGGCGCGCCCGACCTCAGGGGCCTCCTGACGCACGGTGTTCTACGTCTGCAACTGGCTTTTCACGCACTCCAGTTGGGCGGCCCATCGACGCACCCTGAACACTGTGCGGAAGCGAATCCGCCACCGCACCGACAGCGAACGCACTCCAACTCGGAACAGGGCCGACTGAGGCGTTCGTCACGGGGTGACCATCAGGCCTGCACCATTCACTCACCTGAGTGTGCGGCACCGTCGCCGACGGCGACGCACCCTTGCCAAGTACACCCCGGTCAGGTGGAAGTGGCCGTGGCTCTCTGTCCAGTCCGGGGCCCGCGTCCACGACTGCACCGCGTCCTTGACGACGCGGCGCATGACGCCAACGCCGCGTGACCTTGACCACCGTGACCCAAGGGCCATCTGACGGGTCCGCCAACGCCCCAGTACCGTTACGTTCCTTGGCTGAGGCTTTGTCTCACGGGGAGTCAACTGTGAAGCGCCGCTCTTTGTCCTTTGCTGTCGCGCTTGCCGCGGCCACGACCTTGCTGCTGAGCGGATGCGGCAGCGGCAGCGGCGACACCGACTCGAAGGGCGACTCTGCACAGTGATGTCCGGGACGACTTCGAGAGCTGGAAGACAGGGGACGCGGCCAAGGACGCCATCCTCGCCGACGCCGGCCGAGCCCCGACCGCCACGAACTACGCCATCGTCAAGGGTGATCCGGACGAGCCGGCCCTCGCCTTCTACCGGCAGGGAGACGCCCTCGTCAGCGGCGCCAGGTGGGTCAAGTCGTTCGTGGACGCGGGGATCACCTACACGGGCACCGTGCGGTACTTCAACCCCAGCGTGGTGGTCTACGGAAAGACGTCGGCGGGCGTCACGTTCTGCACCGACGAGACCAAGGCCTTCAACAAGAACAGGAAGACGAAGAAGGTCGACAGGACGCCTGCGGACGACGATTCCTACGTCTACTACAACACGCACTTGAAGAAGAACAAGGATGGCGTCTGGCAGACTACGGAGCTGGCGTCCGAGAGGGGGAGCAAGAAGTGCGCCCGGTGAAGCCACGGCGAGGCGGGCCGGTCGTCGGCGTCCTCACCATCGCGTGCGTGCTGGCCGCCGGTCCCGCATTCGCAGCACGTGGTCCGGGGGGCTTCGACGGCGGAGTGAAGACCTCCGGGAAGAAATCCGGTAACGCCATCGAGTCGCGCATCACAAAAAGGGTCTCCGTCACAGCGACCCTCAACGCCGCCGGCCTCGACATCCAGGCGACGACGACAGCCGAGCCGGTCGCCCTCGAGTTGGAACCGGGCGCCGAGGACGCGCGGACATACCCGGCCTCCGGCGAGTGCACGATCAACGACGACGGCTCGATCGGCGAGCCCTACGCCAAGGGCAAGGCTGACCGGACCCCACCGTGCGGCATCAAGTACCTCCGCTCCTCCGCCGACGGAGCCTTCAAGCTCAGGGCAACCGTCACATGGCAGATCAACTGGACCGGCACCGGGGGCACGGGTGGTGATCTCCCCGACGGCACCTTCGGGACCACCCAGGACGTCACGGTTCAGGAGATCCAGTCCGTGAACCGCTGAGTGACGTGTTGGTCGAGGACATGAGCAGGAGGAACCCCACGAAACGCAGAGGCGAGCAGCTTGGGGTGGCGGCCGAGTGCGCCTCCTGGTGCCGAATCGAAAGGATTCCCACGCCGCCGAAGGAAATACGCGACATCATCGGCAACGCGCCCCTGCGGCCTGCCCGCATGACCCCGCTGGGGGCCCTCGGCACTCTGGTGGCCGCGCTCTTCGCGCCCCTGGTGATGCTCCTGGCACTCCTCTCAGTGGTGGAGGAAGCAGCACAGCGGCTGCTGAATTCCAAGGCGCACGGGACCAGAGCCCGCGCCGAGGCGCAGGAAGCCGAGGCGGCGAAGACGGCGATCGCCGCGCAGGCCCTGGACCAACTCTTCGACGGCGACTGGACCGCGGCGGCCGGCCAGTTCCTGCTGCGCTGGTACAGCCACTCGTCCCACCCCAAGCGGCTGCTTGTCCTGGCTCCCGACCGCATCGTCCTGGCCGCGCCGCCCAAGCGGGTATCCGTACGACAGGAGGATCGGATGCAGATCGTCGCCGAGATCCCGGCCACGGATGCGGTGATCGAGGATCCCCTCACCGGGCTGCATCCCAGCGACAGGCTGCGCATCAGGTTCGCCGACGGGTCGTGGCTGACGGTCGTCACCGACGAGCCGCGCAGCGACATCCATATGCACCTGATGAGGCAGTTGGACCTCGGGTAACGCGCAAAGACTGCCCCTTCACGTCTGACGGCTTCACACCGATCGCAAGGAAGGGGCCCACACGGGCTGGGTTCCTCTGCGGCCGATGAACTCCCGTTTGCGCAACTCAACCGCGTCGCTCATGTGCGTCAGCCTGCGATCCCGATCCGGCAGCACCAATGGGTGGCTCCCGGTCAGCGGGGCGGTCGAGCTTGAAACGGCTGGTGAACTGGTGACCGAGGGCCGGCCCGAGCCCGGCGATCACGGTCAGGGCGGCGAGAACCCCTGCCACTTGAGCCGTAGGCTGATGCGAGAAGAGGCCCAGCAGGGGAAGCAGGCTGAGCACGGGCACGACAATCGCTTCTCCTTCTCCGATGACCGAGGAGTACCGGCTCGTTGCCCGCCGAGCCTCATTCGCCTCGACCGGCGAGAACTTCACGGCGTCGGCAGCCAGAGTGTGGCCATCCCACCAGGCAGCCTCCGCTCGCACACGCCGCGCGGCCCGGTCCGAGACGGGTACATCGAGAGCGGCGACCAGACGGCTCCAGCTCTCCTGGCCGCCTGCACCCGAGAACCAGCACTGCCAGGGAAGCAGCACTCGCGGATGATCCGCGCCGTCACGGAACTCCACACCGAGCACGTCGCCGGTGCAGGGGTCCAGCAGCCGCACGAGGCGAGTCACGCCATGGCCGGCGTTCCTGGCGAGCCAGCGCTCCTCGCCCACCGTGTTCGTCATCACGACGTCCCCCGGCAGTACGCGTATGGCTGCAGTGCCGCAGAACCGGTTCGATGCTCCGCAGTGCGTGGGAGGGCAGGGCCTGATCACCACGGCGCCGGTGAGCGAGGTGTCCCTGCGCATGCGGAAACTGAGGAGAAGACGAACGAGCAGGTCTGTTCCCGGCACGAGGAGCAGCCCGGAGACAGCCGTCAGGACCGTCCAGCGATTGCCGTTGCCCGTCATGGGGAGGAGGAGGAAGCAGACGAACCACACGAGCGTCCCGACGCCTCGGACCCAGTTGTGCCAGGCGGGCAAGTCCCGGTGAACGGCCCGATCAGGACGACTGATCGGCCTCTTGCTCGTGGGTGAGACTGCGCACGGCGCAGCGGTGTCGTCCCAGGGAACGCGCAGCCGCGTCAAGAGTGACCGCAGTCCCGTGCGTTCGAGACACTCCTCAGGGGTCAGGGCGATCAACCCCGTGAGCCCGGCCTCCGGCAGCCACTCGGCCAGGGGAACCTGAAGAATCGACTGGCCGTCGGCCTTCTGGAAGTCGACCACACCCCACCGGTCGGATGAATTCCTCTTCGCACCACCGCCCTCGTGGACGGCCGGCGGAACAAAACGGGCTCGCGCGATGCCGTTCTCCCCGAGGGGATAGGACCGCTCGCGCGCGTGCCCGTCCCTGACGACGATCTCGCCGTCAACCGCGTAGATCCGTGCGCGACGCGCCACGTCCACGGCATGAGCAGAGGCGAGGCGGGGTCGCAGAACTGGCTCCGGGAGCTTGGTCTCGGCAACCGATCGCCCAGTCAACGCTTGCTGTCCAGGCATCCTGTGCCGGTCTTCGGTTCTGGTTGGCGAGCGCCCTTCACGGAAGCGAGCGGCAAGCGCCGCGGCACGGCTGGGGAGCGACGCCGTCATCCCCAGTGCAGCGTTCCCGCGACGGTGTCGAACAGTTCCACCATGCGGTCCGCCAGCGGATCGACGGGGGTGGAGAAGTTCAGCAGCAGCCAACGGGTGGTCGCGGGGATCGGGACGTAGTACGTGAGGTTGGTGGTCGGCAGGGTGTTGCCCATCTGCGTGTCGGGGTCGGCGGCCTCGCGGCAGCGGTGCCGTACCGCCTTGCCCGCCGCGTCCAGTGCCACGACACCGAGTTCCCCGTTCTCGCCGAGATCCTGCCCGGCCAGGTGCTCGGCCAGTTCGTCCGCATCCGAGGTCTGCGGCCATTCGTCGGGGGCCGGAACACTGATGAGCAGTGAGGACGCCAGCGGCACCGGGCCGACCGTCATCGTGGAGAGGTACAGCTCGGTGCCACCCACTCGATAGGCGTCTTTCGCCCTGCGCTGGAGGTCACGCATGAACTGCTGCTTGAGATGGGGGGCGTTGTCCACACCGCGGAACGTCACGTCGGCGAGGGCGACAATTCCCCGGTCGCGGTCTTCCGGGTCCAGCGAGAGCTGGAACCAGCCGTCCGGAACCACGACGTTGTAGTCCTGGGGCGGCGAGGTGAACTGATCCGCCGTCTTCATTCCGATCCTCCGGTGGGGAGTCGGTTGATCTGCAAAGTTCGCACGGCTTCGTCGGCCAGCTCCGTGATCTGCTCCGTCAGGGCGATCTTCTCCCAGGTCACGGTGACCACGACGAGGCTCTGCAAGCCGGATGGAAAGACGGCCCACTTGACGAACTCGGTGAGCTTGCGGCCGAAGCCGAACAGCCGCTTCACCTGAAGCATGGCCTGGACACGCACCGCCGGGCCGACCGCCAGGTCGTGCCGGGTGATCTGTGGATCGCCCGTGACCTCGGCATTCGCCCACTGCAGCAGCAAGGGAATGACCTCGTCGGGGCCGGGCCTCGGCACGCCCTCATCACCGTACGAATCGACCACCAGGTTGGCGAGGGCCTCGCCCGCCTCCGTGTAGTAGGCGGCTGCGAGGACGGGCACGTCCTCGTTCAGGTCGACCGCCCGTTCCACCATGTCGTCGAATACGGCGCTTTTCTCGATCTCCAGCGCCATCGGGTTGAGATCGTTGACGACCGCTGTGGCCAGCGCTTTGGCCTCGGCCTTCGTGCCTTCCTGCAGCGTCAGGTCGACCCAACCGGGCTGGAACTCAAACGTGCACTCGAAGGTCTCGGTCAGAGGGACGGCGTCGTCCGATGGGGTCATGCTGTTTCCTTTCGCGCGGGACGTGGCCGTCGGCTCAGCCGAGGAGCGGGTTGAGGTTTCCGTCCAGGCCCAGGCCGCCCAGCGTAATCCCGGCCCCCACGACGGACATCCGGCTGGCGGTGCTGGAGATCTTGTTCAGGGCGTTCACATCGAACTGTCCGCCCAGAGCCGCCGTGCCCAATTTGACGGATTTCAGGTCGGAGGCAACTCCCGGGTCGGCCATGGAGAACGACTTGGGGAGACCCTTGAGCAGACTCCCGCCACCGCGCCCGCGCAACTCGCTCCAGGCCTGGTTGTAGTTGCCGCTCCCCGGCTTGAGAGTCTTGAGATTGTCGCTCCACGCGCTCTTCGAGAAGGGCTCGGTGAACGGCTCCTTCATCGACTTCCAGACGTCGCCCTTGCCGAGCTTGAACTGCTTTCCGGAAAGGCTGCGCAGATTCTTGTTCGCCCGGCTCACCTGCCGAGCCGTTCGGGCGACTCCGGCCCTGCCCAGGCGACCGAGGGCACCCTTGGCGAACTTGCCCGCGATCTTCGAGAACCCCTTGCCGACACCCATCATGACAAATCCGAGGGCGGCCAGACCCAGGTCCAGCCACTCCGCGTTTCCCTGGAGGACCTGAACGAAGGTCGCAATAAAGTTGATCAACGTGGCGATCATGGCGATAGCGCCCAAAACGCCGGCCAAGGCCTGCCCGATGACCGGAATCCATCCGACGACGAGAGAGAGGATCCCACACCATGTCGCGATGAACGAAGTGATGTCTGCGATCTCTTTGACCAGTGTGTCCCAGAAGCCGTCCTTCAGGGAGTCGTGACTGATGACGGCGTCGATGGAATCCCGAGCCCGCTTGGCAGCTATATCGCGGATCTTCTTCGCTTCGTTGATCTTCTCGCGGGCCGCGCTGATGTCGTCCCCGGCCAGGTCGCGTTCCGCCTCGAAGTCCTTGCGGTCCTTGCCGGAGTGGTCCTTCTTGTCCCGTCTCGACAGGCCGTCCAGGCTCTTCTGTGCGGCCCCCTTGCGCTCCTCGGCGTCCTTCGCGTCCTTCAGTGCGGCGTCGGCGATCTCCTGCGCGCGGTTCAGGTCCGAGGCATAGTTCCGCGGGCGGGCATGCAGTTTGTCCTGGTAGCCGCCCCCCTCCTCGACGACCTCGGATCCGATGGCTGTGGCAGCCGTGTCGTATCGCTTGAAAGCCGCCTCGAGCTTCTTGACGTTTCCCTTGGCCTTCTCGCGGAACTCCTTGCCGGCCTTGCTGTCCCAGGCGTCCACCTCGGCAACCGCTTTGAGGTTGCGGATCTGCCGTTCGAGTTCGTCCGCCGTCTTCCGCAGCTGCTTGCCCAGGGCCGCCATGCGATCCGGGTCGCCCGGTACGGGGTCGCTGTCCGCTATCGGATGCCAGTCACGCGGCCGTCCCGTCATGGGCTATTTCCTCCCCTTTTTCGGGTCCTGGGCACCACGAATCGCCTCGGCCAGCTGGTGGTCGATGTCCTCGTACGCCTTCGCGGCCGCTTTCGCGATCTGAGCAAGCGCGTCGACCTCACCGGTCAGCTTCTCGCGGCTGATTTCCCAGTTGCTCGCGAAGTCCCCGAACTTCTCGGCGAGATCGCCGTCACCGAAGTCGTCCTCGTACTTGTCGCCGAGTTTCTCCAGACCGTCGAAGGCCTTTTTGATAGTGCTGAGCCCCGTCCCCATGCCCCTGATCACCTCAAGGTCGAGCCGGGTGTGATCGGCTTCGCCGCCCACGACACCCCCGTGTGCGCTGTTGCAGTTCCGCTGGATGGCCGACCTTTTCGTCGGCGACACAGCGGTGCAACGGAGCAATGCGTGCTCCGTTGCACCGGAATGGGGTCCTACTGACCGACCTCAGCTGCCCTTGACGCCCCGCGCCAGCTGGTCGTCCAGGTCCTCGTAGGCCTGCTTGGCCTTCTTCAGGAACTCGGAGAGGCCGTGGAGGCCGTGGATGGTCTTGACGGCGCCCTTGGCGAACTCGCGCATGGAGTCCTCGTAGGCACCGGACGCCTTCTGCGTGGTGAAGCCGTCCTCGACCAGCTTCTTGACCCGCTTCTCGACCGAGTGGATCTGGGTCTCCAGGTCGTGCATGTCCTTGAGAAGATCGCTGGCGGTCTTCTCCATCTCGGCATAAGTAAGGTCCGTGTCTTTGCCCTTGCCGGCCATGACGGCTCCCTCCCGTTTTCGTACGCCGCAGGGCCTGCCCCCGTGGCTTGCGTCGCGCGGCCGACCCGGTCGTCCGGTCGTCCGGTCGCCCACCGGCCGTCCGCATGAGCAAAGATCTTACGGGTGGGGCTGTTGGGATGACAGGGACGTCAGGCAACAGGACCGTGAAGGCCCGCACAGCCGTGCGCATCCCGTTGCCCGGGCCAACGGCGCGGCGGCTAAGGTCACTTCCACTGTGTTCAGCGTTCCGGGGACGGCCTCAGCCCCACGAGGAGGACGAACGTGCGCCTGAGTCTGACCGTCGTCGACCCTCTCGGCGGGGGCGGCGCCGACGTGGTGCTCGACGCCGATCCGGAGTCGACGGTCGGTGACATCACGCGGGAGCTGGCCCGGCAGGTCGGCGCGGCCGAGGGTGCGCGGATCATCCCCATCGGCGGCCAGCGGAACCCCGGTGGCACGCCCCAGGCCTACGTCGACGGCTATCCCCTCGACCCCGCGGCGACCGTGGTCGGTTCGCCGCTGCGGGAGGGGGCCGTCGTCAGCCTGCACGACCCGGCGGGCTGCGTCCTCGGCGAGCCGACCGGCGTCGTGGAGTTCCGCGTGGCCGGCGGTCCCGGGGCCGGGTCGGTACACCGGCTCGGCGTGGGCCGGTACGACATCGGCAGCGGCCCGGCCGCGCACCTGCGCATCGACGACCCCGAACTCGCCGAACGCGCCGCCACCTTGTCGATATCCATCGACGGCACCTGCGAGGTGACCCTGCACGGGGGCACGTCCAGCCGTGTTCGGAGCGGCGGATCCGGTGGGAAGGACGAAAAGGCCAAGGAAGACAACGCCAAGGACGGCAGGAGCAAGGACAGCAGGAGCAAGGACGGCAGGAGTAAAGGTGCAAAGGGCGGTGACAGGGACCACCGGCTCCCCCGGCTCGACGGCGAGGAGTTCGACGGGGGCGCCTGGCCGCTCGGCGCGCAGCTCGCCCTCGGCAACAGCCTGCTGGAGATCACCGGTTACACCGCGCCGAACGCGGCGCTGAAGTGGTCGGAGGACGGTGCCGGACTCGACTACAACCGGCCGCCGCGGCTGCGGCCTGCCGAGCGCCGGACCGAGTTCGCGCTGCCCTCCCCGCCCGGCGAGTACGAGGCACGGCCGCTGCCGTGGCTGATGGCGCTGTTCCCGCTGGTCGGCGCCGTGGTCTCGGTGGTGATCTTCGGCCGCTGGTACTACCTGATCATGGCCGTGATGAGCCCGATCATGCTGTTCGGCAACTACTTCATGGACAAGAAGCACGGCCGGAAGTCGCACGCCAAGCAGCTCAAGGAGTACAAGGAGCACAAGGCGCGGATCGAGCAGGACGCCGAGGACGCCCTCGGCGCCGAACGCGCCGACCGGCGGCAGGCGATGCCCGACCCGGCCGCCGTGCTGGCCTTCGGCACCGGTCCGCGCACCCGGCTGTGGGAGCGGCGGCGCACCGACGCAGACCACCTCCTGCTCCGCGTCGGCACCGGCCGCGTCCCGTCCGAGGTCGTCCTGAGCGACCCGGAGCAGGACGACCACAAGCGGCAGGTCACCTGGTCCCTGGAGGACTCCCCCGTCGCGCTGCCGCTGAAGGACCTCGGGGTCGTCGGCATCGCGGGGCCGGACGACTCCGCGCAGGCCCTGGGGCGGTGGGCGGTCGCCCAGACGGCGGTGCTGCACAGCCCCATGGACGTGCAGTTCTACGTCCTCACCGACAACGACGCCCACCAGCGGTGGGACTGGGTGCGCTGGCTGCCGCACGCGCGGCCGGCCGGCGGCCAGGACGTCAACGTCCTCATCGGGACGGACTCCGAGACGGTCGGCGCGCGCGTCGGTGAGCTGACCCAGATCCTGACGGCGCGTCAGAAGGCGCTGCGGGAGAGCGGGCGCAACGGAGACGGCCCCGCGTTCTCCGACCCCGACATCGTCGTCGTCTGGGACGGCTCCCGCAGGCTGCGGTCGATGCCGGGTGTCGTGAAGCTGCTGCGCGAGGGTCCCGCGGTCGCCATCCACGCGATCTGCCTGGACGAGGAGGAGCGGTTCCTGCCCGGCGAGTGCCAGGCCGTCGTCGTGGCCGAGCCGCGGCGCGCGGGCGACGCCGCGACGCCCGCGCCGACCGCCGCGCAGCCGGCCGCCGCCGGCGGGTTCCCGTCCTTCCAGGCCTGGCACCACACCGCCGAGCAGACCGCGTACGAGACCCGGGAACGCGCGCTCGAACTGCGGCTGAGGGTGGAGCAGAGCGGCGCCCGGCGCAGGACCGACGTACGGCCCGACTTCGTCTCGCCGGCGTGGTGCGCCAGGCTGGCCCGGGCGCTGTCCCCGCTGCGCGACATCAGCGGCGAGACCGAGGACTCCGCGCTGCCCGCCGCCAGCCGGCTGCTGGACGTGCTCCAGCTGGAGCCGCCGACGCGCGACGCGATCGCCGCGCGCTGGCGCATGGGCGGGCAGTCCACCATGGCCGTCATCGGCGAGTCCTACGACGGTCCCTTCGGCATCGACATCCGCAGGGACGGCCCGCACGGCCTGATCGCCGGTACGACCGGTTCCGGAAAGTCGGAGCTGCTCCAGACCATCGTGGCGGCCCTCGCGGTGGCCAACACGCCCGAGAACATGACCTTCGTGCTCGTCGACTACAAGGGCGGGTCCGCGTTCAAGGACTGTGTGAAGCTGCCGCACACCGTGGGCATGGTCACCGACCTCGACGCGCATCTCGTCGAGCGCGCCCTGGAGTCGCTGGGTGCCGAGCTGAAGCGGCGCGAGCACATCCTCGCGGCCGCCGACGCCAAGGACATCGAGGACTACCAGGACCTGGTGCGCCGGGATCCGTCCCACGCTCCGGTACCCCGACTGCTCATCGTCATCGACGAGTTCGCGTCCATGGTCCGCGACCTGCCGGACTTCGTCACCGGCCTGGTCAACATCGCGCAGCGCGGCCGTTCCCTCGGCATCCACCTGCTGCTGGCCACCCAGCGCCCCAGCGGTGTCGTCTCGCCCGAGATCCGCGCCAACACCAACCTGCGCATCGCGCTGCGCGTGACCGACGCCGGTGAGTCGACCGACGTGATCGACGCCCCCGAGGCCGGCCACATCTCCAAGAGCACCCCGGGCCGGGCGTACGTCCGTCTGGGGCACGCCTCCCTGATCCCGTTCCAGTCCGGCCGGGTCGGCGGTCGGCGGCCGGGGGCGGCCGACCCGCAGACGCTGGCGCCCTGGGCGGGACAGCTCGCCTGGCAGGACCTGGGACGCGGGGCGCTGCACAAGCCCAAGTCGGAGGCGCGCGAGGACGACGAGATCACCGACCTGAAGGTGCTGGTGGATGCCGTCCGCGAGGCCGACCGGGCGCTCGGCATCCCCGCCCAGCACTCCCCCTGGCTGCCCGCGCTGGAGGAGACCCTGCTGCTGGACGAGATCCCGGCCGTGCGGGCCCAGGGCGCGCTGCCCGCCGCTCCGTACGGCCTCGAGGACCTGCCCGCCGAGCAGGCCCGCCGGCCGGTCGCCGTCGACTTCGCGACCTTCGGGCACCTGCTCGTCGCCGGCGCCCCGCGCACCGGCCGCTCGCAGCTGCTGCGCACCGTCGCCGGTTCGCTGGCGCGCACCCACTCGTGCGCCGACGTGCACCTGTACGGCATCGACTGCGGCAACGGCGCCCTGAACGCGCTGACCCGGCTGCCGCACTGCGGCGCGGTCGTCGGACGCAACCAGGTGGAGCGGGTCGTCCGGCTGTTCACCCGGCTCTCGGGCGAACTCGGCCGCCGCCAGGACCTGTTGGCCGAGAAGGGCTTCGCGGACATCGGCGAGCAGCGGGCCGCGGTCGCCGAGGACGAGCGGCTGCCGCACATCGTGCTGCTGCTCGACCGCTGGGAGGGCTGGCTGCCCACGCTGGGCGAGTACGAGCACGGCGACCTGACCGACCAGCTCTTCGCGATGATGCGCGAGGGCGCGAGCGTGGGCCTGCACGTCGTGATCACCGGTGACCGGCAGGTCCTCGCGGGCCGGATCTCCTCCCTGACCGAGGACAAGTACGGTCTGCGCCTCGCGGACCGCAGCGACTTCTCCATGCTGGACATCAACGCCCGCAAGGTGCCCGAGGAGATCCCGCCGGGCCGGGCGTTCCGCAACGAGACCGCCGCGGAGACGCAGTTCGCGCTGCTCTGCGAGGACACCACCGGTCAGGGCCAGGCCGCCGCGCTGATGGCGATCGGCGACGCGGCGGCGGCCCGGGACGCGGACGTGCCGCGCGCGCGGCGGCCGTTCCGGGTGGACGTCCTGCCGAGCCGGATCTCCTTCGCGGACGCCTGGGCGATGCGCGACACGGCCGCGGCCGCGTCCCCGCTGTGGGCCCTGGTGGGCGTCGGCGGCGACGAACTGACCGCGTTCGGACCCGACCTGGCCGAGGGTGTGCCCGCGTTCGTGATCGGCGGCCCGGCGAAGTCCGGCCGCAGCACGGTGCTGTTGAACTTCGCCCGCTCCTACCTCGCCCAGGGCGTCCGCCTGGTCGTGGCCGCGCCGCGCCAGTCACCGCTGCGCGAACTGGATGGCCAGGAGGGCGTGTTGAAGGTCTTCACGGGCCGGGACATCGACGAGGACGAGCTGGAGGAGGCCGTCGGGTCCGCCTCCCCCGGGCAGCCGGTGGCCGTCCTGGTCGACGACGCCGAGGTGCTGGACGACTGCGACGCCGAGGACGTGTTCAAGCGGATCGTCCAGCGCGGGGCCGAGGAGGGCCTGGCGCTCGTCATCGCCGGTGACGAGGAGGAGATCTGCGACGGCTTCTCCGGCTGGCAGGTCGACGCGAAGAAGGCCCGCCGGGGCATCCTGCTGTCGCCGCAGGACTCCTCCGCGGGCGAGCTGATCGGCATCCGTACGACGCGGAGCATGGTCGGCGGCGCGGTCACACCGGGCAGGGGGATGCTGCACCTGGGCACCGGGGAGCACATGGCGGTCACGACACCGGCGTAGAGCGGGCGGCAGGGTGGCGACCGGCGTCGACCGAGTGACAGGACGATGCGGCGTGGACCGGGCGGCAGGACGATGACCGGCGGACGGCCGGCGGACGGGCGGAGGCAGGCGGGCATGGGCGGGGGATCGGCGAAGCCGAAGCGGAGGAAGGCGGCCGCGGCGGCGCTGCGCTACGAGCACCGGAAGGGCCCGTCCGCCGCGCCGCGCAAGAAGGAGCGGGGTGCCTCGTGCCTCTTCGCGTGCCTGGTGGTTCTGGGCTTCACCGCGTTCCTCGTGCCGACGGTCATGATGATGAGGGCCTACGGCAGGGACGTCTGGGGCGGTCTCGCTCCCGCCTGGCCCGGTGGCGGCTACGCGTTCGCCGCGACCGTCGGAGCCCTGGTGCCGGTCGCCCTGGGTTCGGTGATCGCCGCGTTGATCCGCATGAACTGGCGTGAGAGCAAGGTGCGTTCGCTGGGCTGGGCCGCCGCCGCGCTGCCGGGACTGGCCGCGTGCTGGGGGCTCGGGATCGTGATCGGCAGCACCACGCGCCCGAAGCACCGGCGCGACTGGGACGCCGGCTGCTACGCGCGGGGCGGGGGGTGCTGGGTCCACGCGCACTACCCGTTCGTCTGGGCGGTCGGGCTGGTCACGGCGCTGGCCGTGGGGGCGCTCCTCGTCGCCCTGCTCGTCAGACTCTCCAAGGCAAAGGCCGATTCCGGCGAGGCGGCCGCCGAGTCCTCCTCCCCCGCGGCTGCCTGACCTTCGGCACCCGCGCCCGCGGAATGCCCTCCGGCGAGCCGTCCGCCGTGTACTGGAGGTCGTCCCAGACCGGGGTGAGACGCACGGTGTGGGGCCCGCGCAGCCCGCGTGATCGACGGGGGCGCCCACGGACGTCGCGACGAACTGCTTCACGTCCCGGTGCACCGGGCCCAGTTCGTGCACCGCCCCCAGCACCTCGGCGAGGCCCGCGCCCAGGCCCCGTACGGAGTGGGCGGGCAGCGGACCGGCGTCCGCGACCGCCGGTGGGCCTGCTCCAGCGGGGTACGCGACCGCTGGCACGCCTGCTCCAGCGGGGTAGTGCCTGGGCCACCGTCCGAGGCAGCGGAAGGTTCGTACGCCAGTACGCCGGCAGCCCCCCGTCAGCCGGTCGGCCGCATCCTTATGGCTGAAGTGGCCGGAGCAGGTCCACCTTCACGTCCGCCGGGAACCCGGTGGTCGCCCCGACACGCCGGGCGAACTCCTGGACCGCCGCGAGCTGCGGGCCGCCGAAGCTGAAGTCGAGGGTGGTGAAGTACCGCTCCAGGACCTGCTCGTCGAAGGCCTCCCAGCGGGCCGCCTGCTCGGCGACCTTGCCGACCTCCTCCAGGGAGAGGTTGCGGGAGGCGAGGAAGGCCTCGTGGACCTTGCGGGTGATGACCGGCTCGCGGTCGAGGTAGTCCCGGCGCGCCGCCCACACCGCGAAGACGAACGGCAGCCCGGTCCACTCCTTCCACAGAGCGCCCAGGTCGTGCACCTCAAGGCCGTAGCGGGGCCCGTCGAGCAGGTTGGCGCGCAGGGCGGCGTCGCCGATGAGCACCGCGGCCTCCGCCTCCTGCATCATCAGGCTCAGGTCGGGCGGGCAGGTGTAGTAGTCCGGGGTCACGCCGTACCGCTCGGCCAGCAGCAGCTGGGCGAGGCGCACGGAGGTGCGGGAGGTCGAGCCGAGGGCGACCCGGGCGCCGTCCAGCCGGTCCAGCGGGACCTGGGAGACGATCACGCAGGACATCACCGGGCCGTCGCAGCCGACGGCGATGTCGGGGAAGGCGACCAGGTCGTCGGCGTTCTTGAGGAACTCCACCAGGGTGACGGGCCCGATGTCGAGGTCTCCTCGCACCAGCTGCTCGCTGAGCTTCTCCGGGGTGTCCTTGGTGAGCTCGAAGTCGAGGAGGGTGCCGGTTCTCGCGAGCCCCCAGTACAGGGGCAGGCAGTTCAGGAACTGGATGTGCCCGACGCGCGGCCGGGTGCGAGAATTGTCCACATCGTGAGGCTAGACCCTGCCCGGAGGGCTCGGACGCGGACCCCCAGCACCCCTTAGCGTCAACCTCTCACCAGAGCCTTCAAACGTCCGGGTGACGTGATCTTGACCTCTATTGCTTTCGGCTGCCCTCATGCTAGGCTCACCAGCAAGTTGCAGTTTGGTTTCCCTTGCAGTACAGAGCCTGCGGAGCATGTAACCGCGGGCTCTGATCGTTTTCAGACGCATGCAGTTGTGCGGCCGTGCCGTTATTACTTGCAGGTTCTGGAGCAGGGCGACCCTTTGAGCCCAAGGAGGGCTTATGGCTACCGGAACCGTGAAGTGGTTCAACGCCGAAAAGGGCTTTGGTTTCATCGCCCAGGAAGGCGGCGGCCCCGACGTCTTCGTCCACTACTCCGCGATCAACGCGACCGGCTTCCGCTCCCTCGAAGAGAACCAGCAGGTGAGCTTCGACGTGACCCAGGGTCCGAAGGGCCCGCAGGCGGAGAACGTCACCCCGGTCTGAGCGGACGACGCGCAGTAAAATTCTGATTGCAGTACCCAAGGAGCTCCGCGCCTTTCGGCGACGGGGCTCCTGCCTTTTCCCGCCCGCTTCCCTCCGTCCGGCCCGTGGGCGGGTGAATTCTCGGCGAACTCCTGGCGTCGGCCGGACGCCGTTCCCGGCGCCCCACTGGTCTCCTTGCGGCGCGTCCGGCGAGGCCCTGTTGTCAGTGGCCGCCGCCATGACCGACCGCGACTTTCATGGTCGGACCGGGACCGGCAAACCCGGGTCACCTGACGTACAGACGCTCCACCTCGCGTGCGAAGTCCCGCATGATCGCCTCGCGGCGGAGCTTCATGGACGGGGTCAGGTGGCCCGCCTCCTCGGTGAACTCGACGGGGAGGACGGCGAAGCGGCGGATCGACTCCGGACGGGAGACCAGCTTGTTCGCCTCGTCCACCGCCCGCTGGAGCACCGCGGCCAGATCGGCGTCGTCGACGAGGAACTCGGCGGGCACCGGGTGCTTGCCGTGCATCTGGCGCCAGTGCGTGATGCCGTCGGGGTCCAGGGTGATCAGGGCGGAGATGTAGGGGCGGCCGTCGCCGAGGACCATGCACTGGGAGACCAGGGGGTGGGAGCGGAGCCAGTTCTCCAGCGGGGCCGGTGCCACGTTCTTGCCGCCCGCCGTGATCAGGATCTCCTTCTTGCGGCCCGTGATCGTCAGGTAGCCCTCGTCGTCGAGGCGGCCGATGTCGCCGGTCGCGAACCAGCCGTCCTGGGTGGCCGGCACCACCCCGCCCGCGTTCGGGTCCCAGTAGCCGCGCAGGACCTGACCGCCGGAGAGGAGCACCTCGCCGTCCGCGGCGATGCGCACCCTCGTGCCCGGCAGCGGCCAGCCCACCGTGCCCAGGCGCGGTCTCTGCGGGGGCGTCACCGTGGCCGCGCCGGTGGTCTCGGTCAGGCCGTAGCCCTCGTAGATCTCGATGCCCGCCCCGGCGAAGAACGCGCCGAGGCGGCGGCCGAGCGGGGAGCCGCCGCAGATGACGTGGCGCAGGCGGCCGCCCAGGGCGTTGCGGATACGGCGGTAGACCAGCGGGTCGTAGAAGGCTCTCGCGGTCTTCAGGGCGCGGGTCGGGCCGCGGCCCTGGCCGTGCTGACGGGCCTCCGTCGCCTCGCCGTGGCGGCGGGCCACCTCCGCCGCGCGGTCGAAGGCGGAGGCCCGGCCGGCGCGCTCGGCGGTCGCCCGCGCGTTGTTGTAGATCTTCTCCAGCATGTACGGGATGGCGAGCAGGAACGACGGCCTGAAGCTCGCCAGGTCGGTCAGCAGGTCCTCCGCCTGCAGGCTCGGCGCGTGGCCGAGGCGGACCCGGGCGCGCACGCAGGCGACCGCCACCATGCGGCCGAAGACGTGGGAGAGCGGCAGGAAGAGCAGCGTCGACGGCTCTTCCTTCGTCTTGGCCCGGAAGACCGGGTGGAGCAGCTCGACCGCGTTGTCGACCTCGGCGAGGAAGTTGCCGTGGGTCAGCGCGCAGCCCTTCGGGCGGCCGGTGGTGCCGGATGTGTAGATCAGGGTGGCCAGGGTGTCGGGGCCGAGGACGCCCCGGCGTACGTCGATCTCCTGGTCGTGGACGGCCGCGCCCACCTCCGCCAGTTGGTCCACGTGCCCGGCTTCGATGACCCAGAGGTGCCGCAGGCCGAGCAGGTGCTGCCGTTCGGGACCGAGTGCGGCCGCCTGGGCCGTCGTCTCGGTGATCAGGGCGACGGCGCCGGAGTCCTGGAGGATCCAGCGGGTCTGGAAGACCGAGGAGGTGGGGTAGACGGGGACGGTGACCAGACCGGCGGCCCAGGCGGCGAAGTCGAGGAGCGTCCACTCGTAGCGCGTACGGGCCATGACCGCGATCCGGTCGCCCGGCATCAGGCCTCCCGCGATCAGGCCCTTCGCCACCGCCTGTACCTGGTGGGCGAACTGAGCCGCCGTCACGTCCGTCCAGCCGCCGTCCGCGCCGCGTCGGCTGAGCACCGGCTTGCCGGGTTCGGCGGCCGCGTTCTCGAACGGCAGGTCGGCCAGCGAACCGTGGGTCACCGCCCGCACCAGCGGAGGCAGGTAGGCCTCCCGCACCTCGCCGTCCAGCCGGCGCGTGAACGGCGCGGACAGCACCGGCCCGCCGTCGGGGTCGTAGTCGAACTCCGGTGCGGCCGGCGGCACGGAGGACGGGGACGAGTACGAGATGGGCATGGCAGCTCCTGGGGACTGCAGCGCCAGCGGCTGCGCGCTGCTGTGCTGCATGAGGTACGTGCTGGACGTACGGAGTCGTTCACCGTGGCGCGCGACGCCGTTCACGGTGGCGTGCGACGCGGGGGTTACCGCCGGTCAGAAGCGCGATCGTACGGCTCGCCTGTGGGGAGGTCGTGCGGGTTCGGAGAGGGACCCGAGATGGTCCGGCGCCGGGGCTGTGCAATCTTCAAACTCCAGCGGGGCCCGGCCGTTGGGCCCGCGGACCCCGCTCCCCGATGGCCCCTCAGGCCCGCTCCAGGACCGCCGCCACCCCCTGTCCGCCCGCCGCGCAGACCGAGATCGGCCCGCGCCCCCGGGCCGCCGCGCTCGGCGAGCGGCCGGGCCCGGGTCGCCACGATCCGGGCGCCGGTGGCGGGGAAGAGGTGGCCGGTGGCCGGCGAGGACCCGGCCGCGTTCAGCCGGGCGCGGTCCCCCGGGGCCAGGCCGCGCTCCTTGCCCGCGGGGCTCGGTTCATCTCGACCTGCTCCTCCTCCGTGACATAGACTTACCACCGGTAACCTTACTTCAGAGTAAGCAAAAGTGAGCCGATCGGGAGACACCCCCATGGCCGACCGCTGTCTGAGCTTCACCGGCACCGCGCCCGGCCGCTTCCCGACCCGCCGGCCGGGCCTTCCCCGGCCGGCCGCCCTGCGGCGCTGGTCGGCACACCGGCCCTCCCTGGACGGCCCCTTGCTCCGCCTCACCGCGGACACACCGGCCCTCCCGGGCCTCGTTCCCGTCCTGGACCGCGCCGGACTCACCCAGGGCGACCGGGAACCCGCCGCCGTCGTCCTGGACGCGGCCGGGGTCCGGGACGGCGACGCGCTCGGTGAGGTGCACGCCGCCCCGCACCCCGTCGTGCGGTCGGTCGCCGCGAACGGCCGCGTGGTCGTGCTGGGCGCCCCGCTCGACCCGGCCGACCACCACCAGGCGGCCGCGCAGCAGGCACTGGAGGGCTTCGTGCGCTCGCTGGGCAAGGAGATCGGCCGGGGCAGGGCGGTGAACCTCGTCCGGCTCACCGACGCGGCCGCCGCCGAGTCCACCCTGCGCCTCCTGCTCTCCCCCAGGTCCGCCTGCGTCAGCGGCCAGGCGATCCACGTCGACGCCCACGAGGTCACCGCGGTCCCCCCGTTCCTCCGCGAGGCGGGCCGCCGGATGAACTCCCTGGCCCAGGGCGGCCTGCCCGCCGACGTCGCCGAGACGACGGCCCGGCTCGCCCACCCGGCCTCCGGCGCCGTCAACGGCCAGGTGGGCCGGGTCTGCGGCCAGAGCCTGCTGGGGGCCTGACCATGGCCCTCTCGCGCGCCGGCGACCCCGCCCCGGTCGTCCTCGCCCGCTCCCCCGCCCTGGCGCCCCTGCTCGCCCGCGGCGCCCTGCGCTCCCCCGTCAAGCGGCCCCGGGCCGACGCGCCCTTCCCCCGGGCCCAGTTGGTGCTGCCCGCCGTCCGCGTGGACCTCGCCCGGCTCGCCGCCTACGAGCGGGTGTGCGGCTTCGCCACCGGCGACGACGCGCTCCCGATCACCTATCCGCACGTGCTCGGCTTCCCGCTGGCCATGCGCCTGATGAGCGGCCGGGACTTCCCGCTTCCGCTGCTCGGTCTGGTGCACACGTCCTTCACCGCCACCCGGCACACCGGCCTGACCGCGACGGGCACCTACGAACTGACCGTGCACGTGGCCGGGTTGGCCCCGCACCGGCGCGGCACCGAGGCCACCGTCGTGACCGAGGTGCGCTCGGGCCGGGACGTGGTCTGGGAGTCGACGAGCACCTATCTGGCGCGCCACCGGACCGAGAGCCCTGCGGCCGAGCCGCCCCGTGAGGAGCGTGCGCCGCTGCCCGCCGTCGCCGAGTGGCGGATCGCGGGGGACGTCGGACGGCGGTACGGCGCCGCGTCCGGGGACCGCAACCCCATCCACCTGTCCCCGCTGACCGCCCGCCTGTTCGGCTTCCCCCGGGCCATCGCCCACGGCATGTGGACCGTGGCACGCTGCGTCGCCGCCCACGGCACACCGCAGGCCGCCCTGGTCCGGGCGGAGTTCAGGGCGCCGGTGCTGCTGCCCGCCTCCGTCTCCTACGCGGCGGACCGCGGCGGCCGCTTCGAACTGCGCGCCGCGGACGGCGGCCGGGTGCACCTCACGGGCGAGGTGCGTCCCCTGCCCGGGTGACCTCGCCCTCCGCGCTCCCGGCCGCGCGGGCGGGGGGCGGGGTCCAGGGACGGCCCCGCATCAGGCTGCCCAGGCCGGCCCAGGCGAAGTTCATCAGGGTGGCCGCCGCCTGCCGGGCGGTGACGCCCGGGGTGGCGTTGGCCCAGTCGGCCAGGGACTCGGCGGCGCCGACGAGGGCCTCGGCGAGACCTGCGACCTCCCGCTCGGGCAGGTCCGGATCGCGGTGCGCCTCACGGGCGGCGACGACGATCAGCTGCGTGACGAACGCGACCATCCCGGCGCGCATCACGGCGACCTCGGCCGCGAACGGCTCACCGTGCGTACGGGCCTGCAGGTGCAGCACCGCCCAGCCGTCCGGATGGCGCGCGGTGTGTGTGAAGAACGCGCACAGCCCTTCCCAGAGTTGGCGGTCGGCGGCCAGCCCGGAACGCGCTCCGGCGCGCACGGCCTCGGTCAGCGCGGCGGCCTCGCGGCGGATGCACGCGGTGAAGAGGTCTTCCTTGGAGTTGAGGTACAGATACACCAACGGCTTGGAGACACCCGCGAGTTCGGCGATCTCGTCCATCGACGCGGCCATGTAGCCGCGCCGGCCGAAGGTCCGGACGGCGGCGTCCAGCATCTGCTGTTCCCGCACGGCCCGCGGCATCCGCTTGGTCTTCACGGCACCCATGGGGGCAAGCCTACGGTTCGCGAACCGGCGGCAGCGCGGCCATGCGGGACCCGCGCGGCTACACCGGCCGAATCACGACGTCCGGCTCTGGGCGCGCGCCGCGTCGTCGGCCCCGTCCTCCACGGCGCGGTTGGCGTCGATGTTCGCCTTCATGCGGTCCACGCGGCCGGCGACCTGGACCGACGCCCGGTCCCGCTCCTTGCGCAGGACGACGAAGCTGATCGGGGCCGAGATGACCATGGCGAGCAGGATCATCCACAGGCCGTTGGAGGCGCCGAGCCCGCGCGGGGCGATCCCGGAGTAGACGAGGCCCCAGACGACCACGAAGCAGCCCACGAAGATCCCGAGGCGCATCAGCGTGTAGCGGAGCATCTCAATCCACTCTTTCGTTTCCGAAAATCCCAAACGGCTCATCCAGTGAAGCACGGTCGGGACCCGATCTTGCACGGGGGCCGCGGCGGCTCAGGTCAGCGGCAGCATCATGATCACGTCGTCGCGGTCGTCGCCCGGTCCGACCCGGATGGCGCCGGGCACCCGCCCGACCTCCTTGTAGCCGCAGGAGCCGTAGAACCGCTCCAGGCCGTGGCCGCCGCGGCAGGTGAGCCGGATCGTCTCGATACCGTCGATGCCGCGGGCCGACCGAGCCGCGGCCGCCAGCAGGTCCCGCCCGTACCCCTTGCCCTGGTGCCGCGGGTGCACCATCACCGTGTACAGCCACAGCCAGTGGGTCATCAGCCGGTGGGTGTTGAAGGTGAGGAAGGCCGTCGCGGCGACCCGCCCCTCCTCGTCGTGGCCGACCAGCAGCCGGGCGCGCCCTTCGGCCATCGCCACCAGGTGCCTGACCAGCTCCGGCCGGATCGTCTCCCGCGTCACCGGCGGCACGAAGCCGACCGCCCCGCCGGCCTCGGTGACCTCGGTCCACAGGTCGAGTATGCCGTCGCGCAGGGCGCGGTCCACGGAGGGATCCAACGTGAAAGTAAGGGGCATGAAAGGATTGTAGCTATTACTCCAGCGCGTCGGCCGCCACCCGCAGATCGGAGATCAGCCCCCGGTATGCGGCCTCCCTGTCGTCGGCCCGCAGCACCGACGACGGGTGCACGGTCGGCACGAGCCGTTCCGGCCGCCCGTGGATCTCCCGTTCCAGCACCGTCCCGCGCGCCTGGGTGACCCGGAACGACGAGCCGAGCAGCGCCTTGCCCGCCGTGGCGCCGAGGACCACGATCAGCTCGGGCTCGACGAGGGCCAGCTCGGCCGCCAGCCAGGGACCGCAGGCGGTCGTCTCCCGCAGCGTGGGCTGCTTGTGGATCCGGCGCTTGCGGGGCTCCGCCTGGGTGAACTTGAAGTGCTTGACCGCGTTGGTGACGTACGCCTCACCGGGGTCGATGCCCACCTCGGCCAGCGCCCGGTCCAGCAGCTTCCCGGCCGGCCCGACGAACGGCCTGCCCTGCCGGTCCTCCTGGTCGCCGGGCTGCTCGCCGACGAGCATGACCCGCGCGTCCTGCGCCCCGGCGCCGAACACGGTCTGCGTGGCCGCACGGTGCAGCGGGCAGCCCCGGCAGCCGGCCGCGGCCTCGCGCAGCTCGGCCAGAGCGCCGGCCTTCCCGGGCACGAAGGGCTCGGCGGTGTATGCGTCCTCGGGGGCCTTCGTGGTGGCCATGGCGTACGGGTACCCCCGGCGGCCGGCCTCACGGCCGGCGCCGGGGCAGTGCGCCACCAGGGCCGGGGTGCAGCGGCCCGCGACCGGGCCCGGCGGTGGGGATCCGCGTCAGACGCGCATCGGCTGCGGCGACTCGCGGCGCGCCGGGTCCGGGCCGTCGTACTCGCGGATGATCTCGTAGCGCGTGTTGCGCTCCACCGGGCGGAAGCCCGCGTCCCGGATGAGTTCCAGCAGGTCCTCGCGGGTCAGCTTGTTCGGGGTGCCGAAGTTGTCCGCGTCGTGCGTGATCTTGTACTCGACGACCGAGCCGTCCATGTCGTCGGCGCCGTGCTGGAGCGCGAGCTGCGCGGTCTGCACGCCGTGCATCACCCAGAAGACCTTGACGTGCGGGACGTTGTCGAAGAGCAGGCGGGAGACGGCGAAGGTCTTCAGCGCCTCGGCACCGCTCGCCATGGTCGTGCGGGCCTGGAGGCGGTTGCGGACCTTGCCGTCCTTCATGTCGACGAAGTCGTGCTGGTAGCGCAGCGGGATGAAGACCTGGAAGCCGTTCGTCTCGTCCTGGAGCTCACGCAGCCGCAGCACGTGGTCGACCCGGTGGCGGGGTTCCTCGATGTGGCCGTAGAGCATGGTGCTCGGGGTCTTCAGACCCTTCTCGTGCGCCAGCCGGTGGATGCGCGACCAGTCCTCCCAGTGGGTGCGGTGGTCGACGATGTGCTGCCGCACCTCCCAGTCGAAGATCTCCGCGCCGCCGCCGGTCAGCGACTCCAGACCGGCGTCGATCAGCTCGTCCAGGATCTCCGAGGCCGACAGGCCGGAGATCGTCTCGAAGTGGTGGATCTCCGTCGCCGTGAACGCCTTCAGCGAGACGTTCGGCAGGGCCGCCTTCAGCTCGCGCAGCGAGCGGGGGTAGTAACGCCACGGCAGGTTCGGGTGCAGGCCGTTGACGATGTGCAGCTCGGTGAGGTTCTCCGACTCCATCGTCCTGGCCAGCTTGACGGCCTCCTCGATGCGCATCGTGTACGCGTCCTTCTCCCCCGGCTTGCGCTGGAAGGAGCAGTAGGCGCAGGACGCGGTGCACACGTTCGTCATGTTGAGGTGACGGTTGACGTTGAAGTGGACGACGTCGCCGTTCTTGCGCGTGCGCACCTCGTGCGCGAGGCCGCCGAGCCACGCCAGGTCGTCCGACTCGTACAGCGCGATGCCGTCCTCGCGGGTCAGCCGCTCGCCGGAGCGGACCTTCTCCTCCAGCTCGCGCTTGAGCCCGACGTCCATGCCCTTACCTCTTTCCTGGAAGACTCCGACCACCGTACGCCCGGCCTACTGGACCTCTTCGGGCAGCTCGCCCACCCGGTTCTCCCACTTCGTGGAGAGCACGATCGTGGTCCGGGTGCGGGAGACGCCCTTGGTGCCGCTGAGCCGCCGGATGATCTTCTCCAGGCCGTCCACGTCCGTGGCGCGGACCTTGAGCATGAAGGAGTCGTCACCGGCGATGAACCAGCAGTCCTCGATCTCCTGCAGATCCTTCAGCCGCTGCGCCACGTCCTCGTGGTCGGCGGCGTCGGAGAGCGAGATGCCGATCAGGGCGATGACGCCGAGGCCGAGGGAGGCCGCGTCCACCGTGGCGCGGTAGCCGGTGATGACCCCGGCCGCCTCCAACCGGTTGATGCGGTCGGTGACGCTCGGTCCCGACAGGCCGACGAGGCGCCCCAGCTCCGCGTAGGAGGCCCGGCCGTTCTCCCTCAGGGCCTGGATGAGCTGCCTGTCCACCGCGTCCATGCGATCGAAGCCTTCCGCTGAAGAGATCCGATGAGGATCTGCAGAGTTCCTGAAGTGGTGTTCCTGAAGTGGTGTTCCCGGGAGTGCTGAGCGCCGCGGGTGCCGGCTGATGCTCAGGCCGGCCGCGCGCCGCCCAGTTCGCCCTCCCAGCGGCGGTAGAGCCGGTGGGGCACGCCCACCGCGTCGAGGACCCGGCCGGCGACGAAGTCCACCAGGTGCTGGATGTGCGTCGCCCCGGCGTAGAAGGCCGGCGAGGCCGGTACGACGGCCGCGCCCGCGTCGTCCAGCGTCACCAGGTGCCGCAGCGTCTGCCCGTTCAGCGGGGTCTCCCGCACGGCCAGGGCCAGCGGGCGGCGCTCCTTGAGGGTCACGCTCGCGGTCCGCTGCAGCAGGTCCTTCGACAGCCCGAGCGCCACGCCCGCCACGCACGCCGTGGAGGCGGGCACGACCACCATGCCCTTCGCCGGGTACGACCCCGAGGACGGCCCGGCCGCCAGGTCCCCGGCGCTCCAGTACCGCACGTCCGCGAGGTCCACCTCGAAGGTGCCGGGCTTGCCGTCGGCGCCCATCGACAGCCATTCCCGCAGGTCGTCCCGCCAGTGGGCGTCCCGGAAGGCGATGCCGGTCTCGTCGAGCAGAGTGAGCCGCGAGGCCCGACTGACCACCAGGTCGACGCTCTCTCCCGCATCGAGGAGCGCGCGCAGCACCGCGGCCGCATACGGCGTACCGGAGGCTCCGGACACCCCCACGATCCAAGGCGTGCGCTGCGTTTCTCCTGCGTTCACATCTTGAGCCTACCGGCGCAGCGCCCCACGCTCAGGACCGGCCGGTCCCCTCGGCGCCACCGGGGCACCAAGAGGGCGCCGAAGGGCGCCGGAGGGCCCTCACACGCTCAGACCCCGGACCAGCAGATCCAGCAGGGCGCACGCGAACAGGGCGATGCCGATGAAGCCGTTGACGCTGAAGAAGGCGCGGTTGAGGCGGGACAGGTCGTGGGGGCGCACGATGGTGTGCTCGTAGACGAAGGCGACGGCGACGATCAGCAGGCCGAACCAGAAGAAGGCTCCCGCGCCGGTGGCGAGCGCGTACCAGACGAACAGGGCCGTGGTCACGGCGTGGCAGCCGCGGGCGCCCCAGATCGCCGCCGGGATGCCGAAGCGGGCCGGGACCGACATCACGCCGATCTCGCGGTCGGTCTCGACGTCCTGGCAGGCGTAGATCAGGTCGAAGCCGCCGATCCAGATGCCGACGGCCAGGCCGAGGATCACCGCCTCCCAGGACCAGGAGCCGGTGACCGCCAGCCAGCCGCCGACCGGGCCCATCGCCTGGGCCAGACCGAGGATGGCCTGCGGGAAGTTCGTGAACCGCTTGCCGTAGGGGTAGACCACCATCGGCATCACCGCGATGGGCGCCAGCGCCAGGCACAGCGGGTTGAGCAGGGCGGCCGCGCCCAGGAAGACGGCCAGGGCGATCAGCGCACCGGTCCAGGCGTGCCGGACCGACATCGCGCCGGTCACCAGCTCGCGGTGGGCGGTGCGCGGATTGCGGGCGTCGATCTCCCGGTCGATGATCCGGTTGACCGCCATCGCGAACGTGCGCAGGCCGACCATGCAGACGGTGACCAGCAGCAGCCGCCCCCAGTGGATGTTCCGGTCCCACTGGTACATGGCGGTCAGCGAGGCGATGTACGCGAAGGGCAGCGCGAACACCGAGTGCTCGATCATGACCAGGCGCAGGAAGGCCTTGGTGCGCCCCGGCTGCGGGATCGCGGCGGAAGCGGAAGTCACAGCCCGTACTCCTTCCAGCGGCGGTCGACCTTCGCCGCCGTCTCGGGGTCGGACAGCACCATCTCCGGCCAGCCCCCGTCCCTCGTGTACCCCTCCTCGGGCAGCTTCCGCGTGGCGTCGATGCCCGCCTTGCCGCCCCAGAACTGCTGGTAGGAGGCGTGGTCGAGATGGTCGACGGGGCCTTCGACGACGGTGAGGTCGCGGGAGTAGTCCGTGTTGCCGAGCGCCCGCCAGGCGACCTCGTGCAGGTCGTGCACGTCGCAGTCGGCGTCGACGACCACGATCAGCTTGGTGAGCGACATCATGTGCGCCCCCCAGATGGCGTGCATCACCTTCTGGGCGTGCTTGGGGTACTTCTTGTCGATCGAGACGATCGCGCAGTTGTGGAAGCCGCCCGCCTCGGGGAGGTGGTAGTCCACGATGTCCGGGACGATGATCTTCAGCAGGGGGAGGAAGAAGCGCTCGGTCGCCCGGCCGAGCGGCCCGTCCTCGGTCGGCGGGCGGCCCACGACGATCGACTGGAGCAGGGGCCGCCGGCGCATCGTCACGCAGTCGATGGTCAGGGCCGGGAAGGGCTCCTGCGGGGTGTAGAAGCCGGTGTGGTCGCCGAACGGCCCCTCGGGGAGCATCTTCCCGGGCTCCAGCCAGCCCTCCAGGACCACCTCGGCGTTGGCCGGCACCTGGAGCGGCACGGTCTTGCAGTCGACCATCTCGATCCGCCGGCCCGCGACGAACCCGGCGAACAGGTACTCGTCGATGTCGCCGGGCAGCGGCGCCGTGGACGCGTAGGTCACGGCCGGCGGGCAGCCGAAGGCGATGGCGACGGGCAGCCTCTCCCCGCGCCGGGCCGCCACCTGGTAGTGGTTGCGGCTGTCCTTGTGGATCTGCCAGTGCATGCCGATGGTGCGCTGGTCGTGACGCTGGAGGCGGTACAGCCCGAGGTTGCGGACCCCGGACTCGGGGTCCTTGGTGTGCGTCAGCCCCAGGTTGAAGAAGGACCCCCCGTCCTGGGGCCAGGTGAACAGCGCCGGCAGCCGGTCGAGGTCCACGTCGTCGCCGTGCAGGACGACCTCGTGCACCGGCGCGTTGTCGGACTTGACCTTCTTCGGCGGCACGTGCGTCATCGCGCCGAGCTTGCCGAACGCCTCGCGCACTCCGACGAACCCGTGCGGCAGTTCGGGCTTCAGCAGCCCGCCGATCCGGTCGGAGATCTCCGCGTACGACTTCAGGCCGAGCGCCTTCAGCAGCCGCCGGTCCGTCCCGAAGACGTTCATGGCGAGCGGCATGCTCGACCCTCGCACGTTCTCGAAGAGCAGCGCGGGACCACCCGACTTCTGCACCCGGTCGACGATCTCACCGACCTCCAGATACGGGTCGACCTCGGCCTTGATGCGCTTGAGGTCGCCCTCGCGCTCCAGCGCCCTGAGCAGGGAGCGAAGATCGTCGTAAGCCATGCGTCCCAGTATCTGCCACCCGCTACCCTGACCCCGTCACCGGGGCCGCATCACGCCCGTCGCCGTCTGTGGGGGGATCGCACGACCATGTTCAGGTATCTGCCGTTCCTGCTGGTCCTGGCACTGTGGATCTACGCGTTCATCGACTGCCTGAACACTCCCGAGGAGGAGATACGGGGGCTGCCGAAGGTCGGCTGGGTGCTCGTCATCCTGCTCTTCGGCGAGGTGCTGGTCGGCCCGATCGCCTGGCTGGCCGCCGGCAAGGTGCGCCACGCCCCCGCGGGCGGCTCCACCCCCTCCGAGTGGCACCGCAACCACCGCAGCACGTGGGTCGCCCCCGACGACGACCCGGAGTTCCTCAAGTCGCTGAAGGCGGAGAACAGGAAGGACGAGGCCCTCCTCAAGGACTGGGAGGCCGACCTGCGCCGCCGCGAGGAGGAGCTGCGCCGCCGTGAGAGCGGCGAGGAGGCCGGGGGCTGAGTTCCCGGCCCCGCCTCGGCGGCCGCGGGCGATCGCCCCTGCCGGTAGCCGTGGCCGATGCCGGACACCGTGGCCGACGTCGGTCGCCGTGGCGGTTCAGTCGCCGTAGTCGATCTCGAAGCGGGTCACGTCCATCTCGTCCAGGATCGACTCCAGGCTGCGGCCCGACGTCTGCGCGTTGCGCTCGACCTCGACCGCCGCGTAGGCGGTGAGGCACATGACGAGGATGCGCACCCCCTCCATGCCGTACTTCTCCAGGACCTCGTCGGTGACGGCCTGGGCCTCCTGGGGGATGCGTTCCTCCGGGTAGGCCCCGGCCACCCGGCGCAGCAGACTCATCGAGATCTCCACGATGTCCGGGGCCATGGCCTCGTCGGAGGCGCCGTCCTCGTCCCGGTCCGTCTCCTCGTCGCCGCCCCGGGGCTCGTCCCTGTTCTCGGCCATGGCGCTCTCCTGCCCTCGTGCGTGCCGCTCTTCCCGGACCGTACGCGATCACGCCCGGCAGGGGGGCCGCAACCTGCGCGGCACCGGGCGTCACCCGTTGCCCCGTGCCCGTTGCCCCGGCGCCGCGCCGCCCGCAGAGTGAGGGCATGGACCAGGCACAGGCGCGCGCATGGCTCACCACCGCGGTCGCCGAGGCCCGCGCCGGGCTCGCCGAGGGCGGCATCCCGATCGGCGCGGCTCTCTACGGCGCCGACGGCACCCTTCTCGGCCGCGGCCGCAACCGGCGGGTGCAGGACGGCGACCCGTCGGCGCACGCCGAGACGGCCGCGTTCCGGGCGGCGGGACGGCAGCGCTCGTACCGCGGTACGACGATGGTGACCACCCTGTCGCCCTGCTGGTACTGCAGCGGTCTGGTCCGCCAGTTCGGCATCGCGCGGGTCGTGATCGGGGAGGCCGCCACCTTCCGCGGCGGAGACGACTGGCTGGCGGAGCACGGGGTGGAGATCGTGCTCCTCGACGACCCCGAGTGCCGCGCGCTGATGCGCGACTTCGCCCGGGAGCACCCCGACGTGTGGCACGAGGACATCGGTGCCGAGCCCCCGGCACGGCCCGCTTAGGGCGTGCCCTGGCCGGCCTCGACCCGCTCGACCAGGTGCTCGAACCGGTCCCGCCAGCGGCGCTCGGACTCGGTCCCGCCCCGGAACTCGTGCGTGAAGCGCAGGACGCAGGCGTCCGCGCCGTCCCGCTCCAGGTGGAAGCGGATCCGCCCGCCCTCCCCCACCGTGTACTCGGCCACCCGGTCCACGTCCCACGCGGTGACCTGCCCGGAGCCCAGGCCGCGCAGGGTGACCGCGCCGCCGAGCCGGGGCTGGAGGACGTCGGCCGGCGTGAACCAGCCCGCGAGGCCCTCCGGGGTGGACAGGGCCGGCCAGACCGTCTCCATCGGCCGGGGCAGCCGCACCAGGAAGTGCAGGATGTGGGTGTTCCCGTGGGTCTGGCTGGTGCCCTGTTCGACGGATCCGGTCATGACACCAGCCTGACCCGGGCCCCCGGCTTTCGCACGCGGTTGCCGGGGGCTCGATTCAGGCCGGGAAAGCCCCTCGCGGCTCATACCCCCGCGTAGGAGTGCTTGCCGCCGACGAAGAGGTTGACGCCGTAGTAGTTGAACAGCCAGCAGCCGAACGCGATCAGCGCGATGTAGGCGGCCTTGCGGCCCTTCCAGCCGGCCGTGGAGCGGGCGTGCAGGTAGCAGGCGTAGGCGACCCAGGTGATGAAGGCCCAGGTCTCCTTGGGGTCCCAGCCCCAGTAGCGGCCCCAGGCGGACTCCGCCCAGATGGCGCCCGCGATGATCGTGAACGTCCACAGGGGGAAGACGGCCGCATTCACCCGGTAGGCGAACTTGTCCAGGGACGCCGAGGCGGGCAGCCGCTCCAGGACGGAGGTGGCGAAGGTGCCGGGCTTGCCGCCGGCGACGAGCTTGTTCTCGTACGAGTCCTTGAACAGGTACAGCAGCGTGGAGACCGCGCCGACGTACAGGACCGCGCCGCAGAAGATCGCGGTGGAGACGTGGATGTAGAGCCAGTACGAGTGGAGCGCGGGGACGAGCTGGTCGCTGGCGGTGTAGAGCACCGTGACGGCGAGGCCGAGGTCGAGCAGGACCGTGGTGGTCAGGAAGAGACCGAGCCAGCGCACGTTCTTCTTCAGCGCCAGCAGCGCGACGTAGACGCCGACGGCGACCGTGGAGAAGGTGATGTTGAACTCGTACATGTTGCCCCACGGCGCCCGCTCCACGGAGGCCGCGCGGGCGACGACGCCGCAGAGCTCGACGAGGAAGGCGAGCACGGTGAGGGACACGGCGATCCGGCCGTACAGGTCGCCCTGCTCGTCGCCGCCGTGCGCGCCGGGCCCGTCGGGGACGTCCCGGGCGCCGGCGGCGGACCGGACGACGACCTTGGGGCGCTCCAGGACGGCGGTGCCGCCCGCCGACTTCACGGTCACCGCCGGGGCCTGGGCCTGTGCGCCCTCGGTCCTGGCGGTGAGGGCGGCGGCCGTGCGGGCGACCTTGCTGCGGCTGCCGAAGAGCCATTCGGCGATGTACGCGAAGAAGGCCAGGGTGTAGACGGCCATCGCGGAGTAGATCAGCGTGTTGCTGATGTTCGCGAGGTGTTCGTTGGTCGCCGTGGCGAGCTCGGTTGCGGCGGCGAGAGTCACTTCTTCTCAGCCCCTTCGGCAGATACGGAGATGTCGGCGTCCGGCTCCCGGGCGGGGTCGGCGTCGGTCTGTGTGGGTGCCCGGTCGTGCACGAGGGCGGCCAGGTGGCCGATCTCCTCGGGGAGTTTCGCGGACTCGCTGCGGCCCAGGCCCGCGATCTCCACGACGGTCACGCCGTCGACGCCCTCGACGGCGCGCACCCAGACGCGGCGGCGCTGGATGAACAGGGAGGCGGCCAGACCGAGGATCGCGGCGACCGCACCGCCCAGTGCCCAGCCGGTGCCGGGCTGCTGGACGATCTGGAAGCCCGCCCACTCCTTGATGTCCTTGTCGAAGGTGATCGACCCGGCGCCGTTCGGCAACCGCATGGTCTGGCCGGGCGTCAGGCGGGCCTTGAGGATGTCGCCCTTGGCGTCCTTGAACTGCTTCAGGTTCTTGGTGTTCAGCTGGTAGACGTTCTGCGGGACGCCCGCGTCGACGCCGAGGTCGCCGTGGTAGCCGGTCACCGCGAGCACCGGGCGGTCCAGCGCGGGGAACTGGGAGAACATCGTGCCCTTGCCGGCTCCGGCGAAGGTCGGCACGAAGAACGCCTCGAAGCCGAGCTGTTCGCTCTTTCCCTGCGCGTTCCGGTATCCGTCGAGGACCTTGATCGCGCCCTGCGAGGTGACGTTGGCGTCCATGGGCAGCAGGGGCACGGCCTGGCGGTAGACCACGGCGCCCTTGCCGTCGCGGACGGTGATGGTGGGGGCGTAGCCGTGGCTGACCAGGTAGACCCGGGCGTCGCCGACCTCCAGCGGGTGGTTGGGCGAGATGACGCCCGTGCGCTCCTTGCCGTCGGCGCCCACGCTGTAGTCGACGTCCGCCCGGTACACGCGCGGCGTCCCCTTCTGCGGGCCGGTGCGCTCGTACGTGCCGGTGAAGGTGTTCAGGTCGAAGCTGAACGGTACGAGGTTGTCGTCGTCGAAGAGGTTGCCGGACTTGAAGTCGTCGTACTGGGTGAGGGTGTTGGAGAACCCGCCGCCCTCGACCACCAGCTTGTTGCCCTCGGTCTTGTACAGCTGGCCCCAGGCGAAGGCGACCAGCATGACGATGAGCGCGACGTGGAAGAGCAGGTTGCCGGCCTCGCGCAGATAGCCCTTCTCGGCGGCGACCGCGTCATGGGCGGTGTGCGCGCGGAAGCGGCGCTGCCTGAGCACCTTCAGCGCGGTCTCGCGGACCTCCTGCGGGGAGGCGGAGGTGCGCCAGGTGGCGTAGGCGGGCAGCCGGGTCAGCCGCTTCGGGGCGCCCGGCGGGCGGCTGCGCAGCTGGCCGGTGAACTGCCAGGTGCGCGGCACGATGCAGCCGATGAGCGAGACGAACAGCAGGATGTAGATCGCGGAGAACCACACCGAGCTGTAGACGTGGAACAGGCCGAGGCTGTCGTAGATCGGCCCCAGTGTGGTGTGGGTGGTCCTGAAGTCCTGGACCTTGAGCGCGTCGCTGCCGTCCTGCGGGATCAGCGAGCCGGGGACGGCGCCGAGCGAGAGCAGGAACAGCAGCAGCAGCGCGACCCGCATGGAGGTCAGCTGCCGCCAGAACCAGCGGGCCCAGCCGAAAATCTCCCGTGCGGTCCAGGCGAGCCGGCCGCCGAGGCCGGGGGCGCGGTTGCCGCCGAAGGAACCGGGGACGGCGGTCTCCTCGGGGGCGGTGGACAGCTGGGAGCCGGCGGCGCCCAGGTCCTCGTCACCGGGGGACCCGGTGGCCGGCGTCTCGTCGGGGTGCGTGGTCTTGCTCATCGATCAGATCCCCACAGTGAAGCCGTCGGACCAGGTCTGCATCTCCTGCACCAGGCGGTCCCAGGCACCGGTCAGCAGCAGCACACCGGTCACGATCATCATCGTGCCGCCGATGCGCATCACCCAGACATAGTGGCGCTTGATCCAGCCGAAGGCGCCGAGTGCCTTGCGGAAGGCGATCGCGGCGAGGACGAACGGCAGGCCGAGACCGACGCAGTACGCCACCGTGAGCAGGGCCCCGCGGGCCGCGCTCGACTGCTGGGAGGACAGGGCCAGCACGGAGCCGAGGGTCGGGCCGATGCACGGGGTCCAGCCGATCCCGAACAGCGCGCCGAGCAGCGGCGCGCCGACCAGCCCGGCGGTGGGCCGGGTGTGGAAGCGGAACTCGCGCTGGGTCAGCCACGGCATCAGGCCCATGAAGAACAGGCCGAGCAGGATCATCAGCACGCCGAGCACGACGGACAGGGTGTCCCGGTGCTCCTGGAGGGTCTGCCCGAAGTAGCCGAAGAGCGCTCCGCCGGAGACGAAGACGACGGTGAAGCCGAGGACGAAGAGGGCGGCGCCGGTGGCCATCCGGCCGCGCCGGGCCTCCGCCAGGTCGGTGCCGGTGACCCCGGTCACATAGGAGAGGTATCCCGGCACCAGCGGCAGGACGCACGGGGAGAAGAAGGAGACGAGGCCGCCGAGCACGGCCACCGGGAGGGCGAGCAGCAGGGCTCCGTTGAGAACCGTCGCGTTCTGGCCGGGAACCGCGGCGAGCAGGGTCACTCCGGTCACGTCACTTCTCCGCGAGGACCGGGTCGATCATGGTGCGCAGCTTCTCCTCGCTCAGCGGGGACAGTGAGCGGGCGGCGACCTTGCCCTGCCGGTCCAGTACGAGCGTGGAGGGGATGGTCTGCGGGTTGAGCGTGCCCTTCTTGAAGCGGAGCATCAGCCGGCCCGTGGGGTCGTACAGGCTGGGGTAGGTGACGCCCTGCTGCTTCTCGAAGGCGACGGCGGGGGCGGTGCTGGTGTCACGGGTGTTGATGCCGACGAACTGCACGCCCCGGCCCTTGAGGCTCTGGAAGACCTTCTCGAAACCGGGGGCCTCGGCGCGGCACGGCGGGCACCAGGAGCCCCAGACGTTGAGGACGACGACCTTGCCCTTGAAGGAGGCGACGTCGAGCCGCTGCCCGTCGACGGTCTTGCCGGACAGGTCGGGGGCGGCGGTGCGCTCGCCCCGGTCGACGGTGGCGATGCCGTCCTTGCCCATGACGAAGTTGGTGCTGTTCCCGCCTCCGGAGGTGCCTCCGGAGCCGCACGCGGACAGCACGAGTGCGGCGACGGCGGCACCCGTGGCGGTCAGGGCGGCGCGGCGTGTGCGGTTCGACCGTTTCGGGCACAGGGGGGCGCGGCTGGCGGCACTCATGTGAAAAGTTTCGCATGTCCGTTCCGGGGATCTTGCCCACCCCCCTGGCGGCGAGAGAGTCGCACGTCAAGCGTCTTAAGCGGTGCCTTTCGGGGTGCCGTTCGACGTGCCTTTCGCGCGCTGCGTGCCGGTGGTGGCGGACGAGGCGCCGGAGGTGGTGCCGACGTCCCCGAGGAAGCCCTTCCAGCCGCCCGCCGGCCGCGGCCCGACCTCCAGGGTGCGCAGCTTGGCCAGCACCTCCGGCTTCTGGACGTCCATCCAGTCGACGAACTGCCGGAAGGAGACCATGCGCACGTCCGCGCCCTTCTCCTTCTCCCGCGCGATGTGCTTGAAGGCCTCTTCGACGGCGTCCATGTAGATGCCGCCGTTCCAATGCTCGAAGTGGTTGCCTATGAAGAAGGGCGCCCGGTTCGACTCGTACGCCCGCCGGAAGCCCTGGATATAGGCCTGCGCGGACTGCTGCCGCCAGCCCGGGTAGTTGTAGGCCGGGGCCTTGGTGGAGTTCACGGACTGGTTGGCGAGCATGTTGTAGTCCATGGAGAGGACCTCGAACCGGCGTCCGGGAAAAGGTATCTGCTGCAACGGCAGGTCCCATATGCCGTTCTTCTTCTCCGGCCACATCTGCCGGCCGCCGGGCGAGGAGGCGTCGTAGCGCCAGCCGAGCTCGCGGGCGGTGGGCAGCAGGTTGTTCTGGCCGAGCAGGCAGGGGGTGCGGCCGCCGACGAGTTCCTTGTCGTAGTCGAAGGGCAGCGAGGGCAGGTCGTGCCAGCCGGTGTGGGTCCTCCACTGCTTCACGAAGGACTTGGCCTGGTCGATCTCGCTGCGCCACTGCTGCGGCGTCCAGTTGCCGACCGTGCCACGGCCGGAGCAGAAGTGGCCGTTGAAGTGGGTGCCGATCTCGTGGCCCTCGAGCCAGGCGCGGCGGACGTTCGCCAGCGTGGACTTGATGTGCTCGTCGGTCAGGTAGCCGATGTCGGAGGCACCGCGCGGGTTGTTCGGCGGGTCGTAGAGGCGCTTCTTCGACTCCGGCAGCAGATACAGCCCGGAGAGGAAGAAGGTCATGTGCGCGCCGTGCTCCTTGGCGAGGTCCAGGAAGCGCGGGAACAGTCCGTTGCCGACCTCGCCGGCCCCGTCCCAGGAGAAGACGACGAACTGGGGCGGGGTCTGGCCCGGCTCCAGGGGCACCGGCCGCGCGGGCTGATACGGCTGCTTGCCGGTGAACGAGGTCGAGCCGTCACCGAGGGGGCGGGCGGGATGCCCCGTACCGCGTGAACGCCCGCCTCCGGAACCGCCGGCGTGGTCCGTGCCGTCCGAAGACTTGAGGGTGCCGCAGCCCGCGAGTCCGACGGCGGCCGCGGTGCCCGCGCCGAGGCCGAGCATTCCCCTCCGGCTGAAGGTGCGCATGAAGATCCCCGATCCGTCACGTCCTCTGGTGGTCACCCACTGAGAGGCAGCGACGAACCGGGGGGTTCCTCACTTCATTACATATTTTGTAATAAATGTAAGAAAACTGTCAGGCGCCGAACGCCTTGCCCTGACCCTTCACCGGCTTGGCACCCGCGAGGAGATGAGCCGGCACCAGATCGCGGGCCGGCTCGGTGTAGCCGACGGAGACGATCCGGTCGCCCCGGTACGTGAACGTCGTCAGCGACGCGAGCGTGCACTGCCGCCTGCGCGGGTCGTGCCACAGCCGCCGCCGCTCGACGTAGGAGCGGACGATCCAGATCGGCAACTGATGGCTGACCAGCACCGCTTCGTGGCCGCGCGCCTGGTCCCGGGCCGCGTCCAGCGCGCCCATCATGCGGACCACCTGGTCGACGTAGGGCTCGCCCCACGACGGCTTGAGCGGGTTGACCAGGTGCTTCCAGTTGCCCGGCTTGCGCAGCGCTCCGTCGCCGACGCCGAAGGACTTGCCCTGGAAGACGTTCTCGGCCTCGATCAGCCGCTCGTCGGTCGCCAGGTCCAGCCCGTGCGCCTTGGCGATCGGCGTCGCCGTCTCCTGCGCCCGCTCCAGCGGGGAGGCGGCGACATGGGTGACGTCGCGCGAGGCGAGGTGCTCGGCGACCCGCTCGGCCATCTGCCGGCCCAGCTCGGAGAGGTGGTACCCCGGCAGCCGGCCGTAGAGGATGCCGTCCGGGTTCTCGACCTCGCCGTGCCGCATGAGGTGGACGACGGTGATGTCCGTGTCGCCCCGCGTCCCGCTCGTGCCCCCGGTCTCGCTCATGTCCTGCGGCCCGCTCACGTCCTGCGTCTCGTTCATGCCGTGGCCTCCGCCGCCGCCCGGGCCGCCGCCGGAAGGGCGTCGGCGATCCGCTGGAGAGCCCGGTCGTCGTGCGCGGTGGAGACGAACCAGGACTCGAAGGAGGACGGCGGCAGGTACACACCGTTCGCCAGCATCGCGTGGAAGAACGCGGTGAAACGGTACGACTCCTGCGCCTTGGCGTCCTCGTAGGAGCGGACCGGACGGTCGGTGAAGAACACCGAGAACATGTTGGAGGCGTTCTGCAGGGTGTGCGCGACGCCTTCCTTGCTCAGCGCCTCGGAGACGAGCGCCTGGATCCGCCGCGAGACGTCGTCGATCCTGGTGTAGGCGGCGTCGTCCAGCAGGCGCAGCTGCGCGAGTCCGGCGGCCGTGGCCACCGGGTTCCCGGACAGGGTGCCGGCCTGGTAGACGGGGCCGGCCGGCGCGAGGTGCGCCATCACGTCGGCGCGGCCGCCGAAGGCCGCGGCCGGGAAGCCGCCGCCCATCACCTTGCCGAAGGTCATCAGGTCGGGCCGGACGCCGTCGACGCCATACCAGCCGGCGCGGCTGGTGCGGAAGCCGGTCATCACCTCGTCGGAGATGTAGAGGGCGCCGTGCTGCGCGCAGGCGTCCTTGAGCCCCTGGTTGAAGCCGGGCAGTGGCGGCACCACGCCCATGTTGCCGGGCGAGGCCTCGGTGATCACGCAGGCGATCTCGCCGGGGTGCGCGGCGAAGGCGGCGTGCACCGCGTCGAGGTCGTTGTACGGCAGGACGATCGTGTCGCCGGCCTGAGCGCCGGTGACGCCCGGGGTGTCGGGCAGCGCGAACGTGGCCAGGCCGGAGCCCGCGGAGGCGAGCAGCGCGTCGACGTGCCCGTGGTAGCAGCCGGCGAACTTGATCACCTTGGTGCGGCCCGTGAAGCCGCGGGCCAGCCGGATCGCCGACATGGTGGCCTCGGTGCCGCTGGAGACGAGCCGGACCTGCTCCAGGGGCGCGACCCGGCCGACCATCTCCTCGGCGAGCGCGACCTCGCCCTCACCGGGCGTGCCGAAGGACGTGCCGTACGCGACCGCCTCCTGCACGGCGGCGATCACCTCGGGGTGCGCGTGCCCGAGGATCATGGGCCCCCAGGAGCACACCAGGTCGACGTACTCCCGCCCGTCGGCGTCGGTCAGGTACGCGCCGCTGCCGGACACCATGAACCGGGGCGTGCCGCCCACGGCGCGGAAGGCACGCACCGGCGAGTTCACGCCGCCGGGCGTGACGGCCGCCGCACGGTCGAACAGCGCCTGCGAGACGGGGGCTTCGTATGGATATGGCAGTTCGCTCATGACCTGCGACTTCTCCGACTTCTCGGAATCCGGTGGGAAGTGACCTCCTCAGGGTAGGCCAGCGGGCCGGACGGGCCGGGTGCGGTGAGGGGGCCGGGCCGATCTCGGCACCGGACACAGAGGCGACCCGCGGTTTTCCTCGCCGCCCATCTGCGAAACTGGTCTTCGCGTACGTATGAACATGGCGAAAGCACGTGTCGAGGGCCGCGAAGATCCCCGGGGACTGATGTTTCACCGCACGTTTCGGCGGGCGGGCGTGGGGGAGGTCACTGACACGATGATCGGGTTGCGCGGCGGGGGCCACGCGTCCTAGAAAAGCACTCGGGTGGAGATATGCATCGCGGTGGCGGACTGGGCGAGGGGACTGACGACCTCGGTCCTCGACGTGCCCGGCGGGGAAGGCACCGACGCGAGGTGGAGGAAGCCACCGAAGCACGACAGGCGCACGGTGTACCGAGTGAGCCCGAGCGGACGGACCGGCGCGTGGAGCGCGGGATCGACCGGCTCCGGGCCGGGAGCAGGAATGGTGGTCGGGTGGGGGTGACGTACAAGTACTTCGGCGCGCCCGACGGCGCGACCGCGGCCCGCGTCCCGATCTCGATGCGCCCCGAGGAACTCGGCGGCGACGAGCTCGGCATGAACGGCATGTTCACCAAGATCAAGCCGGAGACGATGGCCGCGATGGTGCTGACCGGCATCGAAGGGGTCCCGCTGCACAAGGTGCCGCCCCTGGAGCTGGTCGTCCTGCACCCCGACTACGCGGTCGTGAAGCTCCCCATGACCGTCGTCGACCCCCTGCGCGACATCGGCGAGGAAGCGGTCGGCGCCGCCGCCTTCATCTGGTCCACGGTCCCGGACCGCGGCGGCCCCCGGGACGCCTTCAATGTGTACCAGCTGCTGCACGAGTGGCAGGACTTCAGCCACCGGCTGCACGAGGCGGGGCATCAGCCGTACTGCCTGGTGTGGCCCTGAGCCGGGGTTTCAGTGGTTGCGGGCGGGGCCTTCGGGCCTCGCCCTTTTCAGTGCTCCTCCTCCCCCGGCCGGGCGGCGGGTCGGCGCTCCTGCACCCGGGCGTACGTCATCAGTGCGAACAGGACGGCGAGGAGGACGGCGGACGACCCCGCGGTGCCCAGGTCCAGGCCGCCCTTGGCGACCGGCTTCGTGAGGAAGTCGCCCGCTGTGGCGCCCAGCGGACGGGTGAGGACGAAGGCGATCCAGAACAGCAGGACGTTCGGCACCACGGGCGCCTTCATGAGCGCCGCGAGCACGGCGAGCAACCCGGACACGAGCAGCGCACCACCGGCGTAGCCGAGGCCGGAGCTGTCGGAGAGGAAGTCGCCCATGGAGGTGCCGAGGGTGTTCGACACGAGGATCGCCGACCAGAACAGGGCCTCGCCCCTGAAGGTGACGATGTCGCGGATCTGGAACGTCATTCCGCTCAGCTTCCAGACGAGGAAGATCGCCAGGAGGATCGAGATCAGGATGGCCGCACCGGCGGTATAGCCCAGGCCGAGGCCCTGCGGACCCCAGCCCAGCCTGGTCGCGCCGTTCGAGAGGTACCGCGCACTGGCGTCGCGGTTCATGAAGTCGGACATCGTCGTCCCGGCCATGCTGGTCGAGAGGATCACGGTCCAGTAGAAGAACGGGTTGTAGCGGCTGGACCGCAGCTGTACCGCCAGCGTCACCACGAAGACCAGGAACAGCGCGATCGTCGTGAGGAAGTAGCCCAGCTTCAGGGTCTGCGCGAAGAGGTCGCCCGCCGTCTCGCCCAGGGTCGTCGCGGCGATCTTCATGATCCAGAACGCCAGGGTGACCTCGGGCAGCTTCTTCATCACCGACTCGGCCGTACGCGACGTGCTCGCCACGTCGAGGTCGGTGAGGACCTCCGATTTCTCCAATTCGGCTCTCCTGTCCGGTCGACGACAGGGCGCTCGCCCCAGGAAGCGGGACGAGCGCCCTGTGAGATGAGCCGGCCGCCGAGCGGCCGTGATCTACGACGGTGGCACAGAGGGCCCGGGCTCATCCCGAACGCGCACCGTGTGGCAGGTCAGACCGCGTGTCGGGCGCCGGTCAGGTCGAACGCGGCGGCGAACATGCCGGGCTCGTAGGAGCCGCCCCGCTGGTGCACGATCACGCTGGCGCACATGGGGCGGGAGGCCACCCTGCGTCGCTGAGCCCGCCCACCCGCGCTTTCCGATCCCGCCGCCGGTACGCCGGTACGGCCGCGGCGGGCGAGAGCGCCGAGAGGGTGAGGGAGAGGGCGGCGCGGCCGGCGAGTCGCGGCGGCCGCCCGGGTCAGCAGCCGCCTGCGGGCGGGGCGCCGACGCCGATCTGGAGGGTTGCGGGGGCCGCGCAGCAACCGCCGCCCTCGGTGCCTTGCGCGGCGTCCGGGTCGTCGTAGAGGCCCGCGCCGCCGCACACACCGGTCTCGGGCAGGGTCAGCTCGACGCGCTCGGCGGCCTCGCGGTCACCGGCGATCGCCGCCGTGATGGAACGGACCTGCTCGTAACCGGTCATCGCCAGGAACGTGGGAGCACGGCCGTAGGACTTCATGCCGACCAGGTAGATGCCCTTCTCGGGGTGGGACAGCTCGTTCACGCCGTGGGGGTGGACCGTGCCGCAGGAGTGGACGTTGGGGTCGATGAGCGGGGCCAGGGCGGTCGGGGCCTGGAGACGCTCGTCGAGGCCGAGGCGGACCTCGGAGAGGAAGGACAGGTCCGGGCGGAAGCCGGTGAGCACGACGACCTCGTCGACCGGATCCAGACGGCGGCCGTCCTCAGCGACGAGGACGAGCCGGTCGCCGTCGCGTTCCACCGCCTGCGTACGGAAGCCGGTGACCGCGCTCGCGTGGCCGGCCTCGACGGCGGCCTTGGCGCGCAGGCCGAGGGCGCCGCGGGCGGGGAGCCGGTCGGCCTCGCCGCCGCCGAAGGTGTTCGCGCCGATGCCGCGGCGCAGGATCCACGTCGTGTGCGTGCCCGGCCGTTCCTGGGCGAGTTCGGCGAGTTGGGCGAGCGCGGTGAAGGCGGAGGCGCCGGAGCCGACGACCGCGGTGCGCCTGCCCGCGTACCGGGCGCGGGCGGCCGGGTCCCTCAGGTCCGGGACGCGGTAGGTGACGCGCTCGGAGGCCGACTTCTCGCCGAGGGCGGGCAGGCCGTCGGCGCCCATCGGGCCGGGGGCTCCCCAGGTGCCGGAGGCGTCGATGACGGCGCGGGCGCCGATCCGCTCCTCGCGCCCGTCGGCCGACCGGAGGTGCACGGTGAAGGGCTGCTCGTCGCGGTCGGCGTCGACGATGCGGTCGCGGCCCGCGCGGGCGACGCCGGTCACCGTGGCGCCGTAGCGGACCTTGTGGCCGAGGACGTCCGCGAGCGGCTGAAGATACCGCTCGGCCCAGTCGCCGCCGGTGGGGTAGGCGGCGCCGTCGGGGTGGGTCCAGCCGGTGGGGGCGAGGAGCTTCTCGGCGGCCGGGTCGGTGACCTCGGCCCACGCCGAGAACAGGCGCACGTGCGCCCAGTCGCGTACCGCGGTGCCGGCGGAGGGGCCGGCCTCCAGGACCAGCGGTTCGAGACCGCGCTCGACGAGGTGGGCGGCGGCGGCCAGTCCGACGGGGCCGGCGCCGATGACGACGACGGGCAACTGGTCGTTGGTGGGCGCGTTCACGAGGCTTCCCCTTTGCTTCGACGTTCGTCGATGGCTTGCGCGGCCAGCATGGCACCTGATTCGACAGGCGTCAACATAGACATTCACCGAATCAGAAACCTCGCGACAACCCCCGTACCCGGGGGGCGCCGGCGCGGCCACCGGGACCCGGACGGCGGGGACTCAGGTCATGACCGACCACCGAGGGTGAGCTGGGCACGGTGGAAGTCGAAGTGCCGGGTCGGGTACCGGTAGACCTCTTCGAGGGTCATCACGTCCTTGAAGAACGGATCCCACCGGGTCGGAAAGGCCATCGTGCGCGCCAGGACCGCGTCCGGCTCGGCCTCCAGACGGCGGTGGAGGACCGCGAGCGTGCGATCGAACTTGGCCCCCATGCGCCGCCGGCCGTAGATCCGGGCGCCGGCCACGGAACCGAGATAGTTGACGGCGTCGAACGGCCGGGTCGCGGCGTCCAGCACACGCGCCCACGCCCGGCTCGCGCCCGGCGGAAGACGCCCGAAGAGGCGCACCATCGGGAGCAGCGCCCGTACGACCATGTAGCCGAACAGCATGTGATAGAGCAGCTGTTCGTTGTCCCAGCGGGTTCCGTCGCTCCGGCGGCGCATGTCCTCGGCCGTGGCCGAGTCGAGAAGCTGATGGAACGTCACACCGGCCCGTCGCATCTCTTCGTGAACGACTTCCCTGTCCATGGGTCCCGCCCGGTGGGAGAAGGTGAGGTTGCCGCACCCATGATGAGGCTCGCCACATCCCTCGGCACCCGTCCGGCGCGGCAATTCTCGACGGGGCCGGCTCCGAGGCGCTCCGACCCTCGGCATACTGGTTCGACGTGTGTCAACATAGACGCATGTCGAATGCTGAGGTGCTTCCGCTGCCGGTCCCCGCCGCCGGCCAGACCGCGGTGGCGTGCTGCCCGCCGCTCACCGAGCGTCCGTTCAGCGCGGAGGAGGCGGAGAGGGCCGCGCGCATGTTCAAGGCACTGGGCGATCCGGTGCGGCTGCGGCTGTTCTCCGCGGTGGCCTCGCACGAGGGCGGCGAGGCGTGCGTTTGCGACATCTCCGACGTCGGCGTCTCCCAGCCGACGGTGTCCCATCACCTGAAGAAGCTCAAGGAGGCCGGGCTGCTCACCTCCGAGCGGCGCGGCACCTGGGTCTACTACCGTGTCGAGCCGTCCGTGCTGGCCACCATGGGCAGGCTCCTGGCCGCCCCGGCGACCGCGGTCCGGTGAGCGCAGGGGACACCGAAGTGGTGGTCCCCTGAACGCTCGTGCCGTGCCGCCGGGCGCAGACCCCGGCCCGACGGCCTGCGCCCCGGCCCCGCAGCGGTCCGGGGCGTGCTTCAGCCCTCCTGCCGTGCCGGCGTGAGCTGCCGCGCGGCGCTGAACTTCCGCCGCCAGGCCAGGGACACGTACACCAGCGCGACCAGGACCGGAACCTCGATCAGCGGGCCGACCACGCCGGACAGCGCCTGGCCGGAGGTGACGCCGAAAGTGGCGATGGCGACCGCGATGGCCAGTTCGAAGTTGTTGCCGGCGGCGGTGAAGGCGAGCGTCGCGGTCCGGTCGTAGGCCAGGCCGATCGCCTTGCCGAGGGCGAAGACGCCGAACCACATCACCGCGAAGTAGGCCAGCAGCGGAAGGGCGATGCGGACCACGTCCAGCGGCTGGGACGTGATCGTCCTCCCCTGGAGTGCGAACAGGACGACGATCGTGAACAGCAGGCCGTACAGGGCCCAGGGGCCGATCTTCGGCAGGAACCCCCTCTCGTACGTCTCGCGGCCCAACTTCTTCTCGCCGATACGGCGGGTGAGGAACCCGGCGAGCAGGGGGAGGCCGAGGAAGACGACGACGTTCAGAGCGATCTTCACCATGGAGATGTTCAGGTGCTCGCCCTGGCCCAGGCCGAGCCGGCCGGGCAGCAGGTCGAGGTAGAACCAGCCGAGCAGGCCGAACGCGAGGACCTGGAAGACCGAGTTCAGGGCGACCAGGACGGCGGCGGCCTCGCGGTCGCCGCACGCGAGATCGTTCCAGATGACGACCATGGCGATGCAGCGGGCGAGGCCGACGATGATCAGGCCGGTGCGGTACTCCGGCAGGTCCGGCAGGAAGGTCCACGCCAGCGCGAACATGACGGCCGGGCCGACGAGCCAGTTGACGACCAGCGAGGAGACCATGAGCCTCCGGTCGCCGGTGACCGCGTCGAGCCGGTCGTAGCGGACCTTGGCCAGGACCGGGTACATCATGACCAGCAGGCCGATGGCGATCGGCAGGGAGATACCGCCGATCTCGACCTCGGCCAGGGCGTCGTTCAGGCCGGGGACGAGCCGGCCGAGGCCGAGGCCGACGGCCATGGCGAGCAGGATCCAGACGGCGAGGAAGCGGTCGAGCGTCGACAGCTTCGCGACGATCGACGCCTCTTCGGCCGTCGCGGGTGCTTCGGTGCGGGTCACGGGCAGGCCCTCTTGTTGTCGGCGGCGTTCCGGGCGGAGTCGGCCAGTTCCGCGAACCGGCCGGCGAGCTGAGCGATCACGTCCGGGCGCAGCCTGTAGTACGTGTACCGGCCGCACGGCTCCGTATCGACGACGCCCGCCTCACGCAACACCTTCAGATGGTTGGACAGGTTCGTCTGCTTCGCGCCGGTCTCCTCGACCAGGTGCGTGGTGCAGAGCGTCTCCTCGGCGAGCAGGGTGACGATCCGGAGCCTGAGCGGGTCGGCCAGCACCCGGATCAGATCAGTGTCGACTGACGTCAGCATGGACTGATACTGTCACATCAGCCCAGACTGATACCAGCCTGGGCCGATCCTTGGGGCCCGCACCTGCATGTCGCCCACTTCACCGACCCGAAGGAAGAACCCATGGCCTCCCGCCCGCTCGCCTCCGTGCTGTTCGTCTGCGTCCACAACGCCGGGCGTTCGCAGATGGCCGCCGGATTCCTCTCCCACCTGGCGGGCGACCGGATCGAGGTCCGCTCCGCCGGTTCCGTCCCCGGCGACCAGGTCAACCCGGCCGCGGTCGAGGCGATGCGCGAGGCCGGCGTCGACATCTCCGCGGCCAGGCCGAAGATCCTCACCGCCGAGGCCGTCCAGGCGTCCGACTACGTCATCACCATGGGCTGCGGCGACGCCTGCCCCGTCTTCCCGGGCAAGAAGTACCTCGACTGGGCACTGGAGGACCCGGCCGGCAAGGGCGTGGAGTCCGTGCGTCCCATCCGCGACGAGATCCGGAAGCGGGTCGGGGCCCTGATCGCCGAGATCGACGCCGGGCGGCAGGACGCGGCCCCCTCTATCTGACGTGCCGCGCGGGCCCGGTGGCGATGTGGAGCAGGTGCTCCAGGGGACCGCGGCGGAATCGGCCCGTCCATGCGGTCGCCAGGAGCGTCGCCGACGCGATGAAGGCGAACAGGACCGGCAGCGCGGACATGGTGTCGTCCTCGACCGCCGGTACGTGCCAGACGTCGGCGAGGAACCAGAGGGCCACGATGTGCAGGGCGTACGTGGTCAACGCCATCGTGCCGACCGCCGCGACGGGCCCGGCCAGGGCCGTGAGACGCGGCATCCGGTCGGCCACGGTCAGGCACGCCGCCATCACGAGGAGCGCGACGCCCGTGTTGCCGAGGAGCGAGAAGGTCGTCTGGCTGTGCGGCGCCGCCACCAGCAGCCAGGCGAGCGGGGTGTGGGTCTCGGGCTCGCCCACGGTGTCGGACCACCAGGCGGACGACGCCGAGCCGGCGCCCGTGGCGGCCGCGACGGTGGACAGGGCGTGCGGCAGCAGGCGCAGGGCCAGCCAGGAACCGCCGTAGCCGAGCAGGGCGAGCGTCCCGCCCGCGAGGGCCAGCCGGGATCGTACGCCCGGCCGCGTGAGGTCGAGCCGGGCCACCGCCATCCCCGCGACCAGGAACGGCATCCACGTGAGCACCGGATACTCCCCGGTGAAGAGGAGTTCCAGGACGCCGTCCGTGCCGCTGATCCGGGCCAGCGGGTCCCAGGCGGTGACGGCGTCCGCCCAGCCCCCTGTCTCGATCGCCCCTCTGATCGCGTAGAGCGACAGGGGCATGACCAGCGCGCCCGCGGCGGCGATCAGCGCGAGCGTCCCTGCGCGCAGCCGGTACAGCGGGAGCACGGCCAGGAAGAGCAGCGCGTAGAAGCTGAGGATCACGGCCACGTCGGTGCCCAGGGCCGTCAGGGCGTAGCCGAGCACCATCAGGACGGCGGCCCGGATCACGACCCTCGCCACGGCCTGGCGGCCAGACCGCCCGGTGCGCGGACGCGGCCGGCCGGTGATGATGACCAGCGAGAAGCCGGCGAGCACGGCGAAGAGCGCGGATGAGCGTCCGCGGGCCGTCTCCAGCAGGAAGCCCACCGGGCCGCCGACCGTCACATCGGGGCCGACGTGCGCGGCGTACATGCCGAATACGGCGAGCCCGCGGGCGAGGTCGATGCCGACGAGGCGCCCGGTGGACGTGGACGGCGGGGCGGAGGCGGTGGAGGAGCGTGTCCCCGCGCGCTCGCTTCGCGTGCCGGGCGGCTTGTCCACCGGCTTGCCCAGCGGCTTGTCGACCGGATTGACCACCGGCGTGCTCAGCGGCTCGGGCGTCGGATTGCTCAGCGGCTCGTGCGTCGGCGCGGGCGACGGTGCGTTCGGCGTCATGTTCCGAGGTATGACCGGCGGACCGCCCCCGGCCACCGGGGCGGGTTTCCGAAGGCACCCCGCCGACCGGCCGGACTCACCCCGGCCAACCGGCTGGGACCACCCCGCCAACCGGTGGGAATCGCGTACGGCCCACCACTCGGCCGGCGTCCGGGGGGTACGGATCGACCGGCGGCCATGCGACGAGTGGAGCGCACGTGATCCGGGTCCTGGTGGTGGACGACGAAGCCCTGATCCGCAGGGGCTTCACCCACATCCTCAACGCGGCGGACGGCATCGAGGTCGTGGGCGCGGTCCCGGGCGGCCGGGCCGTCCGCACGGTGCGGGAACTGCGGCCCGACGTCGTCCTGCTGGACATCCGGATGCCCGACGTGGACGGGCTCACCGTCCTCGCCGAACTCCGCCGTCTGCAGGAGCCCCCGGTGGTGGCCATGCTCACCACCTTCGACACCGACGAGTACGTGGCCTCCGCCCTGCGCTCGGGCGCCGCCGGATTCCTGCTCAAGGACACCGACCCCGAGCACCTCCCCCATCTCGTGCGCACGCTGGCCGAGGGCGGGCCCGTGCTCTCGTCCAAGGTCGCCCGGACCGTGGTGAACGGCTACCTCGACACCGACGTCCGCGAGCCCTCGGCCGTCCGCCTCACCGACCGGCTGACCGAGCGCGAGCGCGCCGTGCTCGTGCTGATGGCGGAGGGGCTGGCCAACAACGACATCGGCGACCGGCTGCATCTGAGCACGGGCACCGTGAAAGGCCACGTCAGCGCGGTGTTCGGCAAGCTGCGGGTCGGCAGCCGGGTCCAGGCGGCGCTGATCGCCGAGCGTGCGGGTCTGCTGGGCCGGCCCCAGGACGAGGCCCAGGACGCGGCCGAGGGCGAGGTCGAGAGGAAGGGCGCCGGATGAGAGCCCGCAGGCTCCCGGCTCCGCTGGTGGACGTCGCCCTCGTCGGGGTGTCGCTGGCGGACACGTGGGTGCACGTCGACGCCGGGGACCGGGCGGCGCTGTCCGTGTCGCTGCTGGCCGCCTTCGCGCTGCTGCTGCGGCGCCGGCTGCCGCTGACCACCTTCGCGCTCACCCTCCCCACCGCCATGATCTCCGACGCGGCGGTCGCCACCACGGCCGCGCTGTACACCCTGGCCTCGCTCAGCCGTCACCGCATGCTGCTGGCCGGCTGCGCGCTGGTCTTCGCCGCCGGTGACTTCCTGCCCTGGCCGTGGTCGGCCGTGCGGGTCACCGAGTTCACCCAGAGCGGCAACCTCTTCCACCTCAGCTACACGCTGGCCACCGCGGCCGCCCCCGTCTTCCTGGGCCAGCTCGTACAGGCCCGGCGCGACCTGTCCCTGCGGCTCACCGAGATCTCCGAGGCCCGCGAGCACGAGAAACTGCTGACCGCCCAGAGCGTCCTCGCGAAGGAACGCGCGCAGCTCGCCCGCGAGATGCACGACGTGGTCTCCCACCAGGTCAGCCTGATCGCCGTACAGGCCGGAGCGCTCCAGGTGGGCAGCGGCGACCCCGAGACGAGGGAGGCAGCGGCCACGATCCGCCGGCTCAGCGTGCAGACCCTCGACGAGCTGCGGCACATGGTCGGCGTGCTGCGCGCCTCCGGCAGCCGCCCCACCGAACTCACCCCCCAGCCCTCCCTCGCCGATCTTCGGCGCCTGGTCGAGACCAGCGGCATCGAGGCGAAACTGGAGACCGGGCTCCCGGCGGACCTCCCGCCCACCATCCAGCGCGCCGTCTACCGCACCGTCCAGGAGGCCCTGACCAACGTCCGCAAGCACGCGCCCGGCGCCACGGCCACCATCCGCATCGACCACAGGGGCCGCACCGTCCGCACCACCATCACCAACACCGCTCCCACCCGCCACGCACTCGCCCTGCCCAGCGCCCAGTACGGTCTCGCCGGCCTGCGCCAGCGCGCCGAACTCCTCGGCGGGGCCGTCACCTCCGGCCCGACGCCCGACGGCGGATACGCCCTGCACCTGGAGCTGCCCGACGAGCCGCGACGCCGCTGAGCGGCCGGGAGGCCGGGCACACCGCGGCGGGCGGCGCGGGGGACCTGCCGCGCGGTCCAGGCGGCGAACGCCGTGTCGTCGCGGGCCGTGCCGTGCTGGGCCTTCCAGTGCGCGAAGAGGCGTCGGCCTTCGCGCGCTGGGCGTCGGCCTTCGCGCGCTGGGCGTCGGCCTGCCCGCCGATGGCGGCTATCTCGGCGTCGGTGAACAGCTTGGGGGGCGGGTTCAGCTTGATCCGCGCCGTCGCGCCGGGCTTCTTCTTCGCGGTGGTCGAGCCGGCCGGGATCAGCTGGGGCCGCAGCAGGCCGACGGTGGCGGCCGCGACGGCGAGCAGGGCGATCAGGGCGTACGGCCACTTGATGCTGCGCAGGGCGTTCACGCGGCGGTGGACCTTTCGAGAGGGGGACCCGGACGGAAGTGGGTGCGGGCGAGGCGGCGTGCGTCGTTGTCGGGCAGGCCCGGGGTGAGCAGGGACTGACCCACGATGTACTTGCTGAGGGAGACGGGCCGGGCGCCGAGGCTCAGCAGCAGCCGGTCGGCGGGGGCGGGCCGGCGGGTCCTGGGTCTGCCCGATCGTGTCGTATCCGCCCTCTTCGGACCAGGGCGGTGCCGATGCGCGGATCGACGCCTCGCGGGGCCGCCGGTTTTCCTCCGGGGATGTCCCTACGTACTGTAGGGTCCGGCTCGCCATCCAACCGTCGACGGGGGACCCATGCAGGAAGCACGTAGCCCGGGGCCGGACGCCCCGGCCGGTGAGGACGCGGAGGGTGCGCTCGGCCCGACCGTCGCGTTGCTCGTCGTGAGTCTCACCATCGCCGCGGTCGGCGTGTATCAGCTGTGCGGCTTCGGGCTGCACAGCCTCGACCGGCGGCCCCATCTGTTCAGCGACGGTTTCGCCACGGCGGGGGTCATCGTGGCGACGGTGGCGGCGGGCGCGGCGGTGGGCAACCTGGCCTGGATCCTGACGGCACCCCGCCGCCGCGCGGCCGCGGGCGGCGGACGGACCGACGACGGGCGGGTCGGCGAGAGACGGACCGACGACGGGCGGATCGGCGAGCCAGGGGCCGATGACGGGCGGGCCGGCGGGAGAGGGGCCGGTGACGCCGATCCGGGTCGCGACGGCCCGGGCGGTGCCGCGCCGGGGCCGGGCGAAGCCGAGCCCGTGCACGCCCCGGCCGAGTAGCCGTCGCGCTACGCGGGTAGGCCTGCGCCGGGCCCGCACCCGGCGCGCCCCCGGATCCTCACCGATTTTCCCCAGGATCGGCCGCCGCCAGTCCGGCGCGCCTCCGTTACCCTACGAGCTGTAGGGTCAACGACAAGGGCGTGCGGCGGGCCGCGCGTCCGTCCGCCCGCTCCGTCCCCGCCGGTTCGCCGGCCCGCTCCCAGTCCCAAGGTGACGTGTCACCATGCCTGCACAGCAGTCGGTCCCCATCCCCCCTCAGCGCGGCCCCCGCGAGTCGGCGCGCCCCTGGCCGGGCCCGTGCCTGCGCAAGCGTGCCGCCACGGCCACGGTCTGGTACCTGCGGCTGCTCGCGGTCCTCAACATCGTCGCGGTGCTCTCGCTGCCGTTCCGCGAGGAGGTGCACGAGCACAACGCGGGCGAGTTCTTCACGCCGTACCTGGCCACCGCCGGCCTGGTCTCGGCGGCGCTCGCGCTGTTCCTGGCCGTGGTGATGCGGCGCCGCAAGCGCGCCGCCTGGCTGTCCAACCTGCTGCTCGCCGGGCCCCTCTTCGCGCTCTACGTCCTTGCGCTGACCCAGGAGCGCTACCGCGACCACGTCTTCAACTGGCTCTCCGCCGCGCTCACCGGCCTGTTCGTGGCCGCCCTGCTGATCGGCCGCCGTGAGTTCAACGCCATCGGCGACCGCTCCAACCCCCGGCTCGCCCTCGCCGTGGGCGTCGGCGGACTCCTGGTCAGCGGCACCCTGGGCACCCTGCTCGTCGATGCCACCAACACCGTGCCCGACGCCTCCCTGGCCGACAAGATCGCGTACACGATGCTGCGCGGGGTCAGCGTCGGCCCGCTCGCCGACCGCGTCGCCGCCGTGCACGCCCCCCGCTGGACGGACGTCACGATCAACGTCCTGATGGCGGCCACCTTCGTCCTCGTCCTGTACGCCTGCTTCCGCTCGCCCCGCGGCCTCGCCCTGCTCGGCGCGGAGGACGAGAAGCGGCTGCGCGAGCTGCTCCACCGGCACGGCGAGCGGGACTCCCTCGGCTACTTCGCGCTGCGCCGCGACAAAGCCGCGATCTTCTCCCCCACCGGCAAGGCCGCCGTCACCTACCGCGTCGTCAACGGGGTCAGCCTGGCCTCCGGCGACCCCCTCGGCGACCCCGAGGCGTGGCCCGGCGCCATCGACGCCTGGCTCGCCGAGGCCCGCCGGCACGCCTGGACGCCCGCCGTCATGGGCGCGAGCGAGGAGGCCGGCACGATCTACGCCCGGCACGGCCTGGACGCGCTGGAACTCGGTGACGAGGCCATCGTGGAGGTCGCCGAGTTCAGCCTGGAGGGGCGGGCCATGCGGGTCGTGCGGCAGGCGCACAACCGGGTCCGCCGGGCCGGGTACACCGTACGCATCCGCCGCCACGAGGACATCTCCGACGGCGAGATGGCGATGCTGGTGGAGCGGGCCGACGCCTGGCGCGACGGCGCCACCGAGCGTGGCTTCTCCATGGCGCTGGGCCGCCTGGGCGACCCGGCCGACGGCCGCTGCGTGATGCTGGAGTGCCGGGACGCCGACGACGTGCCGCGGGCGCTGCTCAGCTTCGTGCCCTGGGGCGAGCACGGCCTGTCGCTGGACCTGATGCGCCGGGACCGCTCCTGCGAGAACGGCCTGATGGAGTTCATGGTCGTCGAACTGCTGCTGCGCGCCGGGGAGATCGGGGTGCGCCGGGTGTCGCTGAACTTCGCGATGTTCCGCTCGGTCTTCGAGCGCGGCGCCCGTCTCGGCGCCGGTCCGGTGCTGCGGCTGTGGCGGTCGGTGCTCACCTTCTTCTCCCGCTGGTGGCAGATCGAGTCCCTCTACCGCGCCAACGCCAAGTACCGGCCCGTGTGGGAGCCCCGGTTCCTGCTGTTCGCCAAGAGCAGCGACATCCCGCGCATCGGCCTGGCCAGCGCCCGCGCCGAGGGCTTCCTCACGCCGCCGGCCCTGCCGTCCTTCACCCGCCGCAAGGAGTCCGCCGCGCCCGCCCAGGCAGGCGCGGGAACGGACGGCCGCGGCTGAGGGTCACGCCGCCCGGGCGGAAACGGACTCCCCGGTGACCGGGGGGCCACTTCGCCCGGGCGAGCAGTCACCCCGGGACGACTCACGACGGGACCCCGACCGTCCCGCACGGTCTCGCACGCCTTGCGCGGTCTCGCACGCCTTGCGCGGTCTCGCACGCCTTGCGCGGTCTCGCCTTGCGGTCTCGCGCGCATCCGCACGGCCTCGCTCGCACGGCCTCCCACGGCCGAGGCGTGACGTCGTCACCCCGTCCCCACCGTCCGCAACACCGTCAGCACCAGCGCCCGCGCCACCGCCACCACCTCGCGCACGGACACGTGCTCCCGCGCGCTGTGCGCCACCCGCACGTCGCCCGGCCCGAACTGGAGCGTCGGAATCCCGGCCGCCGCGTACAGCCTGAGGTCGCTGCCGTACGGCGCCCCGCGCTCGCGCACCGGCGGGCCTCCGACGGCGTCCGCGTGCGCGCCGCGCACCACGTCCCGCAGCGGGTGCCCCTCCGGCAGCCGCCCGCTGGCGAACTGCCCGCCGGGCCAGCTCACGCTCGCCGGACGGTCCCGCAGCCACGGGTCGGCCGCGCAGGCGTCGGCCACGCACCGCTCCAGCTCGGCGCGGGCGTGCGCCGGGTCCTCGCCCAGCCGTACGCCCAGCCGTCCCTCGGCGACCAGCAGGTCCGGCACGCTGCTCGCCCAGTCGCCCGCGCGCAGCGTGCCGACCGACAGCGCGTACGGGATCGGGTACTCCGCCATGAGCGGGGCGGGGTCGGCGTTGCGGGCCCGCTCCAGCTCGGCCAGGGCCCGGTGCAGCGGCAGGTAGGCGTCGATCGCGCTGACCCCGGCGTCCCGCGAGCTGGCGTGCGCCGCCTTGCCGAGCACGGTGAGCCGGAAGGTCAGCGCGCCCGCGTTGGCGGTGATCAGCGTGCCGCCGGTCGGCTCGGTGATCACGCACGCGTCCCCGCCGTGGCCGCGGCGCAGCGTGCCGAACGCGCCGAGGCCGCCGTCCTCCTCGCCGACCACGAAGTGCGCGGCGACCCGGCCGCGCAGCCGCACCCCGGCCGACCGGATCGCCGCCAGCGCGGCGAGGTGCGCGACCAGCCCGGCCTTCATGTCGCAGGCGCCGCGCCCGTGCACCAGGTCCCCGCTCACCCTCGGCACGAACGGGTCGCCGTCCCAGGCGGCATGGTCACCCGGCGGTACGACGTCGACATGCCCCTGGAGGACGAGCACCGGCCCGTCGCCGCCGGCCGGCGTCGTGCCGACCAGGCCCCACGCCTCCTCGCGCGGCGCCTCCGCGCCGGGGAAGCCGGGGTGGGCGCGCAGCGCGGGCAGGTCCATGGACCACAGGTCGACGTCCATCCCGAGCCGCTCCAGCCGCCCGGCCAGGTGGTGCTGGATCTCCGACTCGGCGGGACTTCCGGTGACACTCGGAATCGCGATGAGCTCCTGCAACGCCCGGGCCACGGCCGCCTCGTCGACCTCGTCCAGCGCGGCGGCCTCGGCACGACCGAGCCCGGCACGGCCCAGCCCGTCCCGGCCCGGCTCCTCGCAGGCCAGGCCGTTCCGGCTCAGACTCCCCCGCCTCGGCTCCGAGGAAGCCGGGCCCTCCTGGCCCAGGCCCTCGCTGTTCAACTCGTCGCCGGTGATGGTCATGGGCGCTCCTCGTGGTCGGCCGGTGCCCCCGATCATCGGGCCGTCCCGGCCGCCTCGAACAGATGCCTGCGCAGGTGAAGGCCCGCGCCAGTGGAAGCCGGCGCCAGTGGAAGCCCGCGCCAGTGGAAGCCGGCGCCAGTGGAAGCCCGCGCACCCCGGCCGCCCCGCCCGCCGTCCCCACCGCACCCCTCCGGGCCTCAGCTCCCCCCGCGTGCCTCGTTCGGGGCGCCGCCGGTGTCGTGGTGGCCGCGGTCCCGGTCCACGCCCACCGTGAACCCGATCACGGCACCGCCCCCGGCGCGCCGGAAGGCGAACGGCGCGCCGCCGTGGGCCAGGGCCACCTCCCGCACGATGGACAGGCCGAGGCCGGAGCCGGGCAGGGAGCGGGCGTCGGCGGCGCGGTAGAAGCGGTCGAAGATGCGGATCAGGTCCCCCTCGGAGATGCCGGGCCCACGATCGAGGACCTCGACGCGGACCGGACCCGGCCGGGCCGGCCCGGCCACCGTGATCTCGATGGGCGCCCTGCCGCCGCGGTCGAACTTCGCGGCGTTCTCGACGAGGTTGGACAGCGCGCGCTGGAGCATCCCCGGGCGGCCCTCGGCCGTCGTGTCGCCGCTCGCGCGGACCACGACGGTGCGCCCGGTACGGCGGCGGGCGGCGCCCGCGACGTCCTCGGCGATGTCGGCGAGGTCGACCCGCTGCGGCGGCTCGGTGTCGGACTGCCCGGCGGCGAGGTCCACGAGCTCGTTGACCAGGTCGGTCAGCTCGCGGGCCTCCTGGGTGAGGTCGGCGACGAGTTCCTCGCGGGTGGCGGGCGGGAGTTCGTCCATGCGGCGCAGCAGGGAGATGTTGGTCCGCAGGGAGGTGAGCGGGGTCCGCAGTTCGTGGCCCGCGTCCTGGACCAGCCGCCGCTGGTCCTCCTCGGACTGGGCGAGCCGGCCGAGCATGTGGTCGAAGGAGCGGCCGAGGCGGCCCACCTCGTCGTAGCCGGTGACCGGGACCTCGATGCCGAGCTGCCGGGTGCGGGCGACGTCCTCGGCGGCGGAGGTGAGGATCACCAGCCGGCGCGTGATGCGACGGGCCAGCCACCAGCCGCACAGGCCCGCGGCGATCACCACGACGCCCATCAGGACGAGGGTGCGCTGCTGGAGGGCCCGCAGCAGGTCCTCGGTGTCGCTGAACTCCTGCGCGACCTGCACGGCGCCGCGCCCGTCGCCGAGCGCCACGGTGGCGATGCGGTAGACGTCCGAGGCGACGACCACGTCCTTGTACTCCGCGGTCCTTCCGTCGGCCCGGGCGGCGGCCAGCGCCCGGTCCTTCGCGGTGACCGGCAGCACGGGGCTGCCGTGGTCGACGATCTGACCGCGCGGGCCGAGCACCTGCACATCGGTGCGGCTGGGCCGGACGACCTCGTGGCCCGGGCGGGAGGAGGAGAAGTCCTCGGGCGTACGGTCGTAGCGCCGCACCTCGTCCTGCACGTCCTGCACGACCTGGGTGAACACGGACTGCTGGTCGACCCGCACCAGCCGCGCCGCGGAACTGTACGACACGATGCCGACAAGGATGGTGACGGCGGCGGTGACCGCGGCGAACGACACCGCGAACGTGGTGCGCAGCGACGACAGCCGGGGCCGGGGCAGGTCCAGCAGCCGCCCGAGACGGCCCACCTAGTCCTCCCGCAGCACGTAACCCACGCCGCGGACGGTGTGGATGAGCTGCGGCGCGTCCGGCTGGTCGAGCTTGCGGCGCAGGTAGCCGACGTACACGGCGAGGTTCTTGGAGCCGGGGCCGAAGTCGTAGCCCCAGATGCGGTCGTAGATGGTCGAGTGGTCGAGGACGATGCCGGCGTTGCGGACCAGCAGTTCCAGCAGTTCGAACTCGGTGCGGGTCAGCTCCAGCTCCCGCTCGCCCCGCCACACGCGGCGGGCCTGCAGGTCCATGCGGATGCCGGCCGCCTCGACCTGCCGGTCGGGCAGCTGCGGTTCCCTCACCGGCGCCTCGCCCGCGGGGGCGCCGCCGCCGTTGGGGCTGGTGCGGCGCAGCAGGGCGCGCAGGCGGGCGAAGACCTCCTCCACGTCGAAGGGCTTGACCACGTAGTCGTCGGCGCCCGCGTCCAGACCGGCGATGCGGTCGGCGGTCTCCACGAGGGCGGTGAGCATGAGGATCGGGGTGCGGTCGCCCTCGGCGCGCAGCACCCGGCAGACCTGGAGGCCGTCGATGCCCGGCATCATCACGTCCAGGACGAGGACGTCCGGCGGGGTCTTGTGGGCCTGGGCGAGTGCCTCGACGCCGTCGGCGACCGCCGTCACCGCGTAGCCCTCCAGGGTCAGAGCCCGCTCCAGGGCGTGGCGGATGGCGCGGTCGTCTTCGGCGAGCAGCACAGTCTGAGGCACGGGTCCAGTCTGCCAAGGCCCACGACGCCGTGGCCGGGGCGAACAGGTCTACGATCACCCTTTTTACCCGGCTCTCACCGTCCCGGACGCAACCCGGGACGGGGCGCCCGCCGTCCCCTCACCTCGCGCCGCGCGACCCGCAGGACCCCGGTGACCGCGCCCCAGGGTCCGGGCGCGGCCCGCGCGCCGTCACGTCCGCAGGGCCGCGAGCCGCTCCTCGAACGGCACCACCCGGAAGCCACCTGCCTCCTCCGGCGCGGCCTCGGGCGCGGATTCCCGCGCCGAGGCCCCCGCCGACGCGGACGCCGGGAGACCGGCCTCGGGACCGGCCGAGGGACCCGGCGTACCCGACAGGCCCGTCATCAGCGTGACCAGCTCGGCCGCCGCCCGTTCGATCCGCTCGGGCAGGCCCTCGGCGCCCCAGTCCTCCGAGGCGGCGTAGACGCCGGTCGGGACGACCACCGTCCGCAGATGGGCGAAGAGCGGACGCAGCGCGTGGTCCAGCACCAGCGAGTGGCGGGCCGTACCGCCGGTCGCCGCGATCAGCACCGGCCTGCCCGCCAGGGCGTCCTTGTCCAAGACGTCGAAAGAAGGACTTGAACAGTCCGCTGTACGACGCCGCGAACACCGGGGTGACCACGATCAGCCCGTCGGCGGCCGCCACCGCGTCCAGCGCGCCGGCCAGCGCCTTGCCGGGGAAACCGCTGGTGAGGTGGTGGGCGATCTCGACGGCGAGGTCACGCAGCTCGACCACCCGCACGTCCAGGGCGCCGGCCGGGGCCCGCCGCTCCGCCGCGGCGGCCAGCCGGTCGGCCAGCAGCCGGGTGGAGGACGGGACGCTCAGCCCCGCGGAGACGACGACGAGCCTCATGCGGCGGCCTCCTGCGACGTCCGGTCCGCCAGCAGGGACACGTGCGTCGGCGCGTCCCGCACGCCCGCCGGGCGGCCCGCCGCGAACTCCTTGCGCAGCACCGGCACGACCTCCTCGCCGAGCATGTCGATCTGCTCCAGCACGGTCTTCAGCGGCAGTCCCGCGTGGTCCATCAGGAACAGCTGACGCTGGTAGTCGCCGGCGTACTCGCGGAAGGAAAGGGTCTTCTCGATCACCTGCTGCGGGGAGCCGACGGTCAGCGGGGTCTGGCCGGTGAAGTCCTCCAGGGAGGGGCCGTGACCGTAGACCGGGGCGTTGTCGAAGTAGGGGCGGAACTCGCGCACCGCGTCCTGGGAGTTGCGCCGCATGAACACCTGGCCGCCGAGGCCGACGATCGCCTGCTCTGCCGTGCCGTGCCCGTAGTGGGCGTAGCGGGAGCGGTACAGCTCGATCATCCGCTTGGTGTGGTCGGCGGGCCAGAAGATGTTGTTGTGGAAGAAGCCGTCGCCGTAGTACGCGGCCTGCTCGGCGATCTCCGGGGAGCGGATGGAGCCGTGCCAGACGAACGGGGGTATGCCGTCCAGCGGGCGGGGGGTGGAGGTGAAGCCCTGGAGCGGGGTGCGGAACTTCCCCTCCCAGTCGACCACGTCCTCGCGCCACAGCCGGTGCAGCAGCGCGTAGTTCTCGACGGCGAGGTCGATGCCCCGGCGGATGTCCTGGCCGAACCACGGGTAGACCGGCCCGGTGTTGCCGCGGCCCATCATCAGGTCGACCCGGCCGTCCGCGAGGTGCTGGAGCATCGCGTAGTCCTCGGCGATCTTCACCGGGTCGTTGGTGGTGATGAGGGTGGTGGAGGTGGACAGGATCAGCCGCTCCGTCCGCGCGGCGATGTAGCCGAGCATCGTGGTCGGCGACGACGGCACGAACGGCGGGTTGTGGTGCTCGCCGGTCGCGAAGACGTCCAGGCCGGCCTCCTCGGCCTTCAGCGCGATGGCGACCATGGCCTTGATGCGCTCGCGCTCGGTCGGCGTACGGCCCGTGGTGGGGTCCGGCGTGACGTCGCCGACGCTGAAGATCCCGAACTGCATGGTCGCTCACCCTCCAGGTAGTTGATTGTTCAACTATATCCCTGGAACGGGCGCCCCGTCGGCGGTATTCCCTTCCCCACCGGTGGGCCGACCCGCGGCTTCGGTGGGCTGGTCCGCGGCGCCGGTGGGCCGACCCGAGGTGTTCGACGCCCGCCCCGAGGCCGGTTCGGAGGCGAGCTCGCGCCGACCCGGCAGCAGCAGCGGAGTCGCCAGGAGCAGCAGACCCGCGACTCCGATCGCGGTCCGCGGGCCGGCCACAGCGCCCAGCAGGCCCCACAGCGCGGTCAGGGCCGCGACCGTCGCCTTGCCGGTCACCGACCACGCCGACAGCACACGGGCCACCCGGTCCGAGGGCGTCCGCTCCAGCCGGTACGTCGCGAACACCGGGTTGAACACGGCGCAGCAGGTGATCAGCATCAGCTCCACCGCCATCACCAGCGCCAGCCCGGGCACGCCCGGCCGGACCAGCACCAGCCCCACCGGCCAGCACGCGCGCAGCACCCCGGCGCCGAGCAGCACCCGGCCCTGCCCGAACCGGGCGACCAGCGGCCGGGCCAGCCGGGAGCCGACCAGACCCCCGAGGCACGGCACCGCGAAGGCCAGCCCGTACTGCCACGGCGCGAACCCCAGCGGGCCGAGCATCAGCACCGCGAGCAGCGGCGAGACCGCCATGATCAGGCCGTTGTTCAGGACCGTGTTGAAGAACAGCGGGCGCAGCACCGGATGGGAAAGGATGAACCGCCATCCCTGGAGCAGATCGCCCGCCCGCGGCCGCGCCGGTGCGGCCGCGGGCTCGGGGCGCGGTTCCCTCCCGCCGATCGCCCGGATCCCGGCGGCCGACAGCAGAAAGCTGACCGCGTCGGCCGCCACCGTCACCACCGGCCCGAACAGCCCGATCGCCGCGCCCCCGGCCGGCGGTCCGAGCACGCTGGCCGTCCAGGTCGTCGACTCGAACCTGCCGTTGGCGGCCAGCAGGTCCTCAGGAGGCACGAGGGTCTTCAGATACGCGCCGCTCGCCGCGCCGAAGGCGATGTCGGCCGCGGCCACGACCACCGACACGACCAGCAGCTGGGCGAAGCCGAGCCCGCCGAACACGAACGCCACGGGCACGCTGAGCAGCGCCGCGCACCGCACCAGGTCCGTCGCGACCATCACCGGCCGCTTGCGGCGGAACTCCATCCACGGCCCGAGCGGCACCGCCAGCACCGCGCCCACCGCCAGCCCCACGGCCGCCAGGAGCGACACCTCGGCCGACCCGGCGTGCAGCACCAGCACCGCGATCATCGGGAAGGCGTCGAACGCCAGCCACGACCCGAACGTACTGACCCCGTACGCCGCCCACAGCCACCCGAACCGCCGCCCCAGCCCCCGGCTCGCCACCCCGGCCACACCTCCTCCGCACCGCGACCACCGGCATCCAAGCAGAAAGGGCCGCGGGCTCCGTGCGAGGCTGCCCGCATGACGATCCTCCGCTCCGCCGCCCTCTTCGCCGTCGCCGCGCTGTTCGAGATCGGCGGCGCCTGGCTGGTCTGGCAGGGCGTGCGCGAACACCGCGGCCTGCTGTGGGCGGGCGGCGGCGTCCTCGCCCTCGGCGCGTACGGCTTCGTCGCCACCTTCCAGCCGGACGCCCACTTCGGCCGCGTCCTCGCCGCGTACGGCGGGGTCTTCGTCGCCGGTTCGCTCCTGTGGGGCGCGGTCGCGGACGGCTACCGGCCCGACCGCTGGGACCTCGCGGGCGCCCTGATCTGCCTCGCCGGCATGGCGCTGATCATGTGGGCCCCGCGCGGCGGCAACTGACCGGCGACCAGCGAGCCGGGGCCGGAAGGCCCACTCGGACGGCCGCCCCCGTCGCCTACTCTGGGCAGCAGGAACCGCCGCAGCCCGAGGAGCAGCCCATGGCCACCGCCGCACCGTCCGCCGCCTCCCGCATCGCCGTCGTCACCGGTGCGAGCAGCGGCATCGGCGCCGCCACGGCCCGGCAACTCGCTGCGGCCGGCTACCGCGTCGTACTGACCGCCCGCCGCAAGGACCGCATCGAGGCGCTCGCCGAGGAGATCAACGCCGCCGGCCACGCGGCGACGGCGTACCAGCTGGACGTCACCGACCGCACCGCGGTCGACGAGTTCGCCACCGCCTTCAAGACCGTCGCCGTCCTGGTCAACAACGCGGGCGGCGCACTCGGCGCCGACCCGGTCGCCACCGGCGACCCGGCCGACTGGCGCACCATGTACGAGACGAACGTCCTCGGCACCCTGAACCTCACCCAGGCCCTGCTGCCCAAACTGGAGGCCGGCGGCGACGGCACCGTCGTCGTGGTGTCGTCAACCGCGGGGCACGCCACCTACGAGGGCGGCGCGGGCTACGTCGCCGCCAAGCACGGCGCCCACGTCCTCGCCGAGACCCTCCGCCTGGAGATCGTCGGCACACCCGTCCGCGTCATCGAGATCGCGCCCGGCATGGTGAAGACGGAGGGGTTCGCGCTGACCCGCTTCGGCGGCGACCAGGAGAAGGCGGACAAGGTCTACGAGGGCGTCGCGGAGCCGCTCACCGCCGACGACGTCGCCGAGACCATCACCTGGGCGGTGACCCGCCCCAGCCACGTCAACATCGACCTGCTGATCGTGCGCCCGCGCGCCCAGGCGTCCAACACGAAGGTCTACCGGGAGCGGCCGTGACGGACACCCCCGACCGCCGGGCGGAGCGCGAACGCCTGGCCCTGGAGACGAAGCGCGAACGCCAGGTCTGGTACTACCTCGCCTACTTCCTCTTCGGCATCCACATCATGGCCTTCGTCATGATCTACGCGGTCCGCCACGCCAAGTAGCACCCGCACTCACGAGGTGCCACATCCGCCTCTGGCGGCCGCGGACCGGCCAAGTCCCTCTGTCCGTCGACCACCAGCCCGCGCGGCGTGGCTCCCGGTCGGCACCGGGAGCCACGCGCGTCAGCCCTTCACACACACGAACTGCTTCAGCTTCGCCACGACCTCGACGAGGTCACGCTGCTGCCGCATGACCTGGTCGATGTTCTTGTAGGCACCCGGGATCTCGTCCAGCACGCCGGAGTCCTTGCGGCACTCCACACCCCGCGTCTGCTCCTCCAGGTCCCTCACCGTGAAGTGCCGCTTCGCCGCGTTACGGCTCATCCGCCGGCCCGCCCCGTGCGAAGCGGAGTTGAAGGCCTTCTCGTTGCCGAGACCCTTCACGATGTACGAACTGGTGCCCATGGAACCGGGGATGATCCCGTACTCGCCCGAGCCTGCCCGGATCGCTCCCTTGCGGGTGACCAGCAGGTCCATCCCCTCGTACCGCTCCTCGGCCACGTAGTTGTGGTGGCAGGAGATCTCCGGCTCGAAGGTCGGCCTCGCCTTCTTGAACTCCTTGCGAATCACGTCCTTCAAGAGCGACATCATGATCGCGCGGTTGTACCGGGCGTACTCCTGAGCCCAGAACAGGTCATTCCGGTACGCGGCCATCTGTGGGGTGTCGGCCACGAAGACGGCGAGGTCGCGATCGACGAGACCCTGGTTGTGCGGAAGCTTCTGGGCCACACCGATGTGATGCTCGGCCAGTTCCTTGCCGATGTTGCGCGAACCGGAGTGCAGCATGAGCCAGACCGCGCCCGACTCGTCGAGGCACACTTCGATCATGTGATTGCCGCTGCCGAGCGTTCCCATCTGCTTTGTCGCCCGTTCCTGGCGGAACTTGACCGAGTCGGCCACGCCGTCGAACCGCCCCCAGAAGTCCCCCCACCCCGAGGTCGCGAAGCCGTGGAAGTGGCCGGGGTCCACCGGGCTGTCGTGCATCCCGCGGCCCACCGGGATCGCCTGCTCGATCTTCGAGCGCAGTCGGGAGAGGTCGCCCGGCAGGTCGTTCGCCGTCAGGGAGGTGCGGACCGCGGACATCCCGCAGCCGATGTCGACCCCGACCGCCGCCGGGCACACCGCGCCCCGCATCGCGATCACCGAGCCGACCGTGGCGCCCTTGCCGTAGTGGACGTCCGGCATGACCGCGAGGCCCTTGATCCAGGGCAGGGTCGCCACGTTCTGGAGCTGCTGCATCGCCGCGCCCTCGACCGTCGCGGGGTCGGCCCACATACGGATGGGTACCTTCGCGCCCGGCATTTCCACGTACGACATATCGTCCTCATTCCCCCGAACATCTACAGAAGCCTTGAATCGCAATACCGGCGCCAAGGTCGACGAAACAGGACTACGGACCGGCGTCCACGGCAGTGCGTGCGATACACATTGTCTCCAGGGGGCGCCCCCGCCCGGCAAGCGAATAAGCCGCGGGGACCGCCGAGACCACCCCGTGAACGGACATCGTCGAGAGGAGCCCGCCCGTGCTGCGGAAGGCGTACGTATCCGGGTCGGCCGCGCTTCTCGTGGCGCTGCTGGCCGGCTGCACCTCGGGCTCGCCGGGCAGCGCAGACACGGACGACTCCAACCCGGGCGACGCCGGTACGGCGACGGTGGCGGCCCAGCCGGGCAAGTACCGCACGCTGCCGGAGCCCTGCGGCGCGGTCGGTCACGGCACCCTCGACGCGATGCTGCCCGGCATCAAACAGCTCACGGACCTGGACCAGCGCACCAAGGCGTACGAAGGCGAGGCCACGCTCACGTACGACACCGACCGCAGGGTGGGCTGCCGGTGGAAGGTCGACGGCCCGGAGGCCACCGACCATCTGTCGGTCGACTTCGAGCGGGTCGTCTCCTACGACAACGGCATGAGCGACGACAGCCAGGCCCAGTCGGTCTTCGCGGCGAAGCAGGCGGCCGCCGACCTCCCCGAGCCCACCGCCACCACTTCCGGCACCAGCACCAGCACCGGCACCAGCGGCAGCCCGAGCAGCGGCACCGGCGCCGCCGGTGGACCGCCCTCCTCCTCCGCCGCCCCGTCCTCGCCCACCGCCTCCGCCCCGTCCTCCCCCTCCCTCACCTCCTCGTCCTCCACGTCGGTGTCCCCCTCCCGCAGCGCCGCGTCGGCCGACCTCCAGCCCCGCGTCCTGAGCGACCTCGGCGACGAGGCGTTCCTCGACGACGCGCTCAGCAGCTCCGGCTCGACGGCGAAACAGCGGACGGTGACTGTGGCGTTCCGCACGTCCAACGTCGTGGTGACCATCGAGTACGAGGAGCAGCCGGCGACCGTCGGCGTGGTCCCGGACAGCAAGGAAATGCAGGACAGGGCCCGGAAACTGGCGGCACAACTGGCCGATTCACTCAGCGGCTGACCGCCGTTCCGCACGCCTTCACGCCCCGGCGCACAGCACGCGAACCTCGAACGCTCGGCTGTCCCACCGCGTACCGTGGCCCCTCGGAACCGATCCGACCGCAAGGAATCACCGAGCGTCATGAGTGAAGGAACCATGCAGCGAGCAGTGAAGCGTCTGAACCGTGCCGTCGTCTGCGCGGCCGCCGTCCCCGTGATGTTCCTGGCCGCGGCCTGTTCCTCCGGCTCCGGCTCCTCCGACGGCGCCGAGGAGACCCCGGCGGGGAACGCGAAGGGGTCCACGAGCGCGAGCGCTTCACCGACGGTGCAGGCGGCTGCGTACGGCAAGCTCCCGGAGGCGTGCAAGGTCCTGTCGGGGAAGACACTGGGTGAACTGGTTCCCAAGGGTGCGAAGTCGGGCAAGGAGGGCACGTCGAGCGACGTCTCCACGCGTGGCAACTGCTCCTGGAACAGCCTGGACAACAACGGCGTGAAGGGTTCGCAGTTCCGCTGGCTGAATGTCTCCCTGCTGCGCTTCGAGTCCGACCCCTCGCGCGGCGCGGGCGACAAGCAGGCGCGGGCGTACTACCAGAAGCAGGTGCGTGACGCGGCGTCGGTGACGGGCGCGAAGAACAGTAAGTCGCAGCCCCTGTCCGGGACGGGCGACGAGGCGACGGCGATCCGCTACGACCTGAAGAAGAAGGAAGGCACCTTCAAGCAGCAGACGGTCGTGGCGCGGGTGGAGAACGTGGTCGTCACCGTCGACTACAACGGCGCGGGTCTGGCCGGCGACAAGGCGCCGGACGCCGCCGAGCTGGCCAAGGACACGGAGAAGGCGGCCCGGGAAGTGGTGGCCGCGGTGGCCGACGCCAACGGCGGCTCCGGTGCCTCGAAGCCGGGCAAGTCCCCGTCCGGCCCGGCGTCCGGGTCGCCCTCGAAGCAGGCGTCACCGTCGGCCTCGAAGTCGCCCTCCAAGTCGGCGTCCCCGTCGGCCTCGAAGAACTGAGACGTCGGCCTCCAGGAACCGGAGGTCAGCGCGCGAAGAACCGACAGGCCGGCAGGCGGACAGATCCGAGCAATCGGATCCGGCCACCCGTTCCTCGTACGGATGTGCCACCCTGTTGCGCGCAACAACACGCAATGGGAAGGGAGTACGGGTGGCCGCGCCACTGCAGCTGACTCGGATGCACCGCGTTCTCATCGGCGTGGTCGTGACCGGTGCCGTGATCATCGCCGGGATCGGCTTCGCCGGTTCGTACGCGGCCGTCCGCGAACTCGCCTTCAAAAAGGGCTTCGGCAACTTCAGTTACGTCCTGCCGGTGGGCATCGACGCGGGCATCTGCGTCCTGCTCGCCCTCGATCTGCTCCTGACCTGGATCCGCATCCCCTTCCCGCTGCTGCGCCAGACCGCGTGGCTGCTGACGGCGGCGACGATCGCGTTCAACGGCGCCGCCGCGTGGCCCGACCCGCTGGGCGTCGGCATGCACGCGGTGATCCCCATCCTGTTCGTGGTCTCGGTGGAGGCGGCCCGGCACGCGATCGGGCGGATCGCCGACATCACCGCCGACAAGCACATGGAGGGCGTCCGGCTCACCCGCTGGCTGCTCTCGCCGCTCCCGACCTTCCTGCTGTGGCGCCGTATGAAGCTGTGGGAGCTGCGCTCCTACGAGCAGGTCATCAAGCTGGAGCAGGAGCGCCTGGTCTACCAGGCGCGGCTGCGTTCGCGCTTCGGCCGGACCTGGCGGCGGAAGGCTCCGGTGGAGTCCCTGATGCCGCTGCGGCTGGCCCGCTACGGCGTTCCGCTGGCGGAGACGGCCCCGGCGGGCCTGGCGGCGGCGGGCATCGAGCCGGCGCTGATACCCCCGGCGCCGCGGCAGGAGCTCGACGCCGCGACCGCGGAGGCGCGCACGGCCCACCCCGCGTCCGCGGCGCAGCGGCCGGCGCGGGCGGGCGAGTCGTCGTCGCGCCCGGAGCTGGTCGCCCAACAGCAGCGGCAGCCCGCCGGCCCCGAGCCGGAGCCGGAGTACGCGCAGCAGCCGGCGGACGACCAGAGCCCCTGGTTCCAGACCCCGGCGGCGGTCGACTACCAGGGCGACTACGACCCGACGTACGACCCGGAGCGGTACGCCCAGTGGTACGCGGAGCAGCAGCAGGCCGAGCAGTACCAGGCGGACCAGTACCAGGCCGCCGCCCGGTACGAGGACCCCTCCGCCCAGGAGTTCGCGGAGCCGGGCCCGGAGGAGACCGGCAGCTTCCCGATCCCGTCCGGCCCGAACCGCACCCGTCAGCTGGGTGAGGGCGGCGGCACCCCGCCCGTCGAGCCGGACGAAGAGGCGTACTACCAGGTGTTCAAGCAGTCGATCAACGGCAGCGGCTACCCGACGCCGCGCGAGTTCAGCGACAACGTCGAGGCGACTTATGGCGTGCCCGTCCTGGACGCCGAGGCCAAGAAGATGGTCATGCGCTTCCAGAACCGCCACACCGCGGAGCTGGAGGACGACCACATCGCGTAGACGCCCACGCGGTACGACGAGGGGGGCTCCCGGTGTGCACCGGGAGCCCCCCTCGTCGTGTCACCGTGTTACTCGCCCAGCAGGGCCCGCACCCGGTCCTGGCCGACCGCCAGGAGCAGGGTGGGCAGCCGGGGGCCGGTGTCGCGGCCCACGAGCAGGTGGTAGAGGAGCGCGAAGAAGGTCCGCTGGGCGGTCTTGATCTCCGGGGGCAGCTCCTTGGGCGTCGCGTCGGCGGCGAACCCGGCCTGGACCTTGGGCACGCCGTAGACGAGGTGGGTCAGGCCGTCGAGGGACCAGTGCTCCTCCAGGCCGTCGAGCAGCAGGCGCAGCGACTGCTGGGCCTGCTCATCGAGGGACTTCAGCAGCTCGGCGTCGGGCTCCTCACGGACGATGGTGCGCTGGTCGGCGGGGACGTGGGTGTTGATCCACGCCTCGGCCTTGTCGTACCGGGGCCGGGCCTCGTCGAGCGAGGCGAGCGGGTTGGCCGGGTCCAGTTCGGACAGGATGCGCAGCGCCTGGTCCTGGTGGCCGGCGGTGATGTCGGCGACCGACGCCAGCGTGCGGTACGGCAGCGGGCGCGGCGTCTTCGGGAGGTCACCGGCGGCGGTGCCCACCGCGCGGGTGTACGCGGCGACGTCGGCGGGAAGCGCGGAGCCCTCGGCGACCTTGGCGGCGAGCTTGTCCCACTCGTCGTAGAGCCGCTGGATCTCCTGGTCGAAGGCGATCTTGAAGGACTGGTTCGGCCGGCGCCGGGCGTACAGCCAGCGCAGCAGCTGCGGCTCCATGATCTGCAGCGCGTCGGCCGGGGTGGGCACGCCACCGCGGGACGACGACATCTTCGCCATGCCGGAGATGCCGACGAAGGCGTACATGGGACCGATGGGCTGCTTGCCGTCGAAGATCCCGACGATCTGCCCGCCGACCTGGAAGGAGGACCCCGGGGACGAGTGGTCGACACCGCTCGGCTCGAAGATCACGCCCTCGTAGGCCCAGCGCATCGGCCAGTCGACCTTCCAGACCAGCTTGCCGCGGTTGAACTCGCTGAGCCGGACCGTCTCGGAGAAACCGCACGCCGTGCAGCCGTACGTCAGCTCCGTCGACTCGTCGTCGTAGACGGTGACGGTGGTGAGGTCCTTCTCGCAGTTGCCGCAGTACGGCTTGTACGGGAAGTACCCGGCGGAGCCGGAGCTGCCGTCGTCCTCGGACGCGGCGCCCGAGCCCTCCTCGGCCTCCAGCTCGGCCTCGTCGACCGCCTTCTGCTGCTGCTTCTTGGCGGGGGTCTTCTTGGTCCGGTACTGGGCGAGGATCGCGTCGATGTCGCCGCGGTGCCGCATCGCGTGCAGGATCTGCTCGCGGTAGACGCCGGTGGTGTACTGCTCGGTCTGGCTGATGCCCTCGAACTCCACGCCCAGCTCGGCGAGCGAGGCGACCATGGCCGCCTTGAAGTGCTCGGCCCAGTTCGGATGCGGCGAGCCCTTGGGGGCGGGGACCGAGGTCAGCGGCTTGCCGATGTGCTCGGCCCACGACTCGTCCACGCCGGCGACACCGGCCGGCACCTTGCGGTACCGGTCGTAGTCGTCCCAGGAGATCAGGTGCCGCACCTGGTGCCCGCGGCGGCGGATCTCGTCGGCGACGAGGTGCGGGGTCATGACCTCGCGCAGGTTCCCCAGGTGGATGGGCCCGGACGGCGACAGCCCGGACGCGACGACGACCGGTTTGCCCGGGGCCCGACGCTCCGACTCCTCGATGACCTCATCCGCGAAACGGGAGACCCAGTCGGTGGTCTCGGTGCTCTGAGCCACGATCGGCACGTCCTCTTTCTGAAGAGTTCTCTGGAGGTTTCTCCGCGAGCAGCCGGTACGGTCGCACGGCTGACCGCTCCATTGTCCCAGGCGGGACCACTTCCACGAAAACGCCTTATCGGGGTCGTGCCCGCGCCCGCCCCCATCGTGTCGCCTCGTCCGCCGCCGTGCCGCCGTGCCCACCCCGTGGGACGGGCGGGAGCGGCCCGGCGTTCACCCGCCGACCGGAAAATTCGCTTTACCCCGCGTGGGATACTGGCCGGGTCTAACCATTCGTCGAGGAGAACGGCACCCACTCCTATGGCCTCGGTCACGTCCCTCACCGCCTCCGTCCACCAGCACCTCGCGTCCGCCCTCTCGGCCACCCTGCCGGAGGCCGCCGGCGCGGACCCGCTGCTGCGACGAAGCGACCGGGCGGACTTCCAGGCCAACGGCATCCTGGCGCTGGCGAAGAAGACCAAGGCGAACCCGCGGGAGCTGGCCACGCAGGTCGTGTCCCAGGTGACCACCGGTGACCTGATCGAGGACATCGAGGTCTCCGGGCCCGGCTTCCTCAACATCACGGTCGCCGACCGGGCGATCACCGGGAACCTGGCCGCGCGCGCCGCCGACCCCGAGGGCCGGCTCGGCGTGCCGTACGCGGAGCACCCGGGCACGACGGTCATCGACTACGCCCAGCCGAACGTGGCGAAGGAGATGCACGTCGGCCACCTGCGGTCCGCCGTGATCGGCGACTCGGTGGCCCAGCTCCTGGAGTTCACCGGCGAGAACGTGGTCCGCCGGCACCACATCGGCGACTGGGGCACCCAGTTCGGCATGCTCATCCAGTACCTGGACGAGCACCCGCACGAGCTGGACCACAAGGCCGCCGAGATCAGCGGCGAGGAGGCGATGTCGAACCTCGACCGCCTCTACAAGGCGGCGCGCAGGCTCTTCGACTCCGACGAGGAGTTCAAGACGCGGGCACGGCGCCGGGTGGTGGACCTCCAGGCCGGGGACCCGCGCACGCTCGCCATGTGGCAGAAGTTCGTCGACGAGTCGAAGATCTACTTCTTCTCCGTCTTCGAGAAGCTGGACATGGAGATCCAGGACCCGGACATCGTCGGCGAGTCCGGTTACAACGACATGCTGACCGAGACCTGCCGCCTCCTGGAGGAGTCGGGCGTCGCGGTCCGCTCCGAGGGCGCGCTGTGCGTCTTCTTCGACGACATCAAGGGCGCGGACGGCCAGCCGGTCCCGCTGATCGTGCAGAAGTCCGACGGCGGCTTCGGCTACGCGGCCACCGACCTGTCCGCGATCCGCGACCGCGTCTTCAATCTGAAGGCGGACACGCTGCTCTACGTCGTGGACGCCCGCCAGGCCCTGCACTTCCGGATGGTCTTCGAGACCGCCCGCCGGGCCGGCTGGCTGAACGACGGCGTGAAGGCGTTCCACCTCGCCTTCGGCACAGTCCTCGGCAAGGACGGCAAGCCGTTCAAGACGCGTGAGGGCGAGACGGTCAAGCTGGTCGATCTGCTGGACGAGGCGATCGACCGGGCGTCGGCCGTGGTGCGGGAGAAGGCCCAGGACCTGTCCGAGGAGGAGATCGCCGAGCGGGGTGCCCAGGTGGGCATCGGCGCGGTGAAGTACGCGGACCTGTCGACTTCGGCGAACCGGGACTACAAGTTCGACCTGGACCAGATGGTCTCGCTGAACGGCGACACGTCCGTCTACCTCCAGTACGCGTACGCCCGTATCCAGTCGATCCTCCGCAAGGCCGGGGAGGTCCGCCCGGCGGCCCACCCGGAGCTGGGGCTGACGGAGGCGGAGCGGGCGCTGGGCCTGCACGCCGACGCCTTCGCGGAGACGGTCGCGGAGGCGGCCGCGGAGTACGCCCCGCACAAGCTGACCGCGTACCTGTACCAGTTGGCGTCGCTGTACACGACGTTCTACGACAAGTGCCCGGTGCTGAAGGCCGAGACGCCGGAGCAGGTGCAGAACCGCCTGTTCCTGTGCGACGTCACGGCCCGCACCCTGCACCAGGGCATGGCCCTGCTGGGCATCAGGACGCCCGAGCGGCTCTGACCGGCGCTCGCTCCGCCGGAAGGCCCCGGCCTGTTGCTCACAACAGGCCGGGGCCTTCCTCGTTCTCGGGCCTTCCTCGTTCTCGGGCCTTCCTCGTTCTCGGGCCTTCCTCGTGCGGGGGCCCTCCTCGGCGACCTGGCGACGGTGAGGTCGTCACCCGCTTGGGGGAGGGTACGGACATACCTCCGGGGCAAGGGACGACCTTGGTCCCCATGGCGAGCAGGCCGGCCGGCTCCCCACGCCCCCGCGACGGCCCCGGACCTGAGGCGCAAGATCGAAATGCGACCCGCCCCGCCCCCCTCCACGATGACGGTGAAGGGCGGAGCGGCCGGCCGCTGACGGCCGAGCACTCCGCCGAGTCATGCGCCACAGAAAGAGGAAAACATGACGGCAACGACGGAGAGCCCCACGCGGGAAAAGACAGAGGTCGACGCGGAAGAGGTCGGAGAGGAAACCGGCATCGGCCCCATCCTGCTGGCGGCCATGCTGGCCCGTCGTGAGGAGCGCGGGGAAGAGTCGATCATCGAGCACCCGCTTCTCCTCGCTGCGCTCATGCGCGGCCGCGAAGAGCGCGGCGAAGCGCTGATCCAGCACCCTCTCCTCCTCGCCTCGCTGATGCGCCGCCGCGAGGAGCGCGAAGAGCCGGTGATCGAGCACCCCCTCCTCCTCGCGATGCTGATGCGCCGCCGCCGCGAGGAGCGCGGGGAGGAGTCGATCATCGAGCACCCCCTCCTCCTCGCCGCACTGATGCGCCGCCGCCGCGAAGAGCGCGGGGAGGAGTCGATCATCGAGCACCCCCTCCTCCTCGCCGCACTGATGCGCCGCCGCCGCGAGGAGCGCGGGGGCGAGTCCCTGATCGAGCACCCGCTGCTCCTCGCCGCACTGATGCGCCGCTAGGACATGGCAGCCCCCTGCCCTCCGAAGGTGGCGAGCGTCGCCTTCGGAGGGCAGGCCCCGTAACGCAACCGAGGAATCGAAGGAACCACACAATGGCAGCTGAGTCCGGCGGAGATTCGGAACGGGATCCCCTGGAGACCTTCATCGACGAGGTCTTCGAGGAGATGGTGCGCGAGGCCGGAGGTCCGCACGGCACCACCGGTATGAGGTACGGAAGGGACCCGATGGCGGCCGCCCTGGTGGAAGCGGCCATGGCGTCACTGTCCCAACCGCCGTCCCCCCGGTCCTCGGAACTGGAGAGGATGCTGTTCGCGCAGACTCTCGCGAAGGCGTTGGCCGAGTCCCTCGCCCCCGCCCTGGCGGAGTCTCTGGCCTCGGAGATCATGAAGGTCCTGACCCACCACGGAGTCTCGCCCAACGGCGGGACACATCAGTCCGTCGGTGCCACGGGCCGCAACCGCCGGGGCTCCGGCGGGGCCGCCCAGAGCAACTCCTGAGCCCGGGGCAGGCGGCGGAGGTGCGAGCCGGTTGCGGATGAGCGTCTCGCGCGGACGTCCGCCTTCCGGCTCGCACGCCTCCCGCTCGACCCCGGGCGGGCGGTGGTGTCCGGGGACGGGCAACCACCTCTGCGCCGAGGCCGGTTGTCAGTGGCTGCCCCTACAGTCACCGGCATGGCGACTCTTCCGAACCCGCTGCCCAAGCTGGCGTCCGACCCGAGCGGGCGTTCGCTCGGGCTGCAACTCCCGCCCGGTGTCCTGCTCGACACGACGTACTACGGTCCGGCGGACGAACCGCTGCTGTGGCACGCGGGCCGGGACGCGTCCCCCGGCAACTGGGCGGCGCTCGGCGCTCCGGCGGCGCGCGTGGGCCTGCTGCCGCTCATCGTGGACGTGGGGAGCACGCAGGGCGGGTTGGAGCACTGGCACTTGCGGCCCCGTCAGACGTCGTACCCGGGGGACCACGACGCCGAGGAGGTGCTGGCCTCCTACTGGGACGAGTACGCGGCCTACGAGGCCGGCGCCGGTGAGGACTACCCCGGCCGGGACAAGGTCGTGGAGCACTTCGGGGAGTCGGCGACGTACGAGGAGCGGGTCGCCCCCTTCGGCCCGGGATGGCCCGGCCTCGCCCCTGCCGGCGTGCTCGCCGCCGATCCCGACGTCAGGGCCGCCGGCGTCGCCGACGCGCTCAGCGACGGCCGGGGCGACTGGTTCAAGCAGCCCCGTCTGGCCCTGGTCCCGGCCCGCCGCTCCGCCGACATCCCCGCCGCGATCGGCTGGAGCGGCCCGGTCAACTACGAGAGCGACGTGGCCCGGCTGTGCGCGGTGCTCCGCTCCTGGGAGGACCGCTTCGGGATACGGGTCGTGGCGCTCGGCTTCGACATCCTCGTCGTCTCCGTGGCGGCCCCGCCGACCACCCTCACCGAGGCGGAGGCGGTGGCGGCGGAGCACTTCGCGTTCTGCCCGGACAACATCACCCAGGGCGAGGCGGAGACCCTGCGCGCCTACGCCGAGGAGCTGGTCGGGGAGCGGATGTGGTCGTTCTGGTGGGACTGACCGCGGCTCCGGCCGGTCCTCGGCGAGGGCCGGCCGACCGGAACCGGGCGGGGCCGGCCCGGGCCGTCAGGGCTTGGCGCCCAGCGCCGCGTACACGTTGATGTCGGCGTCGGTCGCGTCGTTGATGTCGCGGTAGCGGACCTTGTCGATGTCGTCGAGGGTCGCGAGGTACGTCGCGTCCGGCTGCTCCGGGACGGGGGCCGCGTGGTCGGGGCGCCAGCGGTGCGCGGGGACGACGCCGGGGGCGGCGAGTTCGAGGGCGTTGTCCGTGAAGAAGCGCTCCACCTCCGCCTTCGAGCGCAGCACGAAGGTGAAGCCGCGCTCGGTGTAGGTGCGTTGGACGGCGCGGACGTTCTCCGGGTTGAGGTCCTCGGTGAGGTGGCTGACGACCAGACGGCTGCCGGAGGGCAGCGCGGCGAGCAGCTCGCGCACGATGGCGTGCGCTTCCGCGTCCTCGACGAAGTGCAGGACGGCGACCAGGCAGAGGGCGATCGGCTGATCGAAGTCGAGGATCTCGGCGGCTTGCTGGAGGATGCGCGCCGGGTGCGTCAGGTCGGCGTCGATGTAGTCGGTGCGGCCCTCGGGGCCGCTGGTGAGCAGGGCGCGGGCGTGGGCGAGCACGACTGGGTCGTTGTCGACGTAGACCACCCGGGTGTCCGGGTGGATCCGCTGGGCGATCTGGTGGACGTTGTCGGCCGTGGGCAGACCGGTGCCGATGTCGAGGAACTGCCGGATGCCGTCCCGGTCCGCCAGTTCGGTCACGGCGCGGCGCAGGAAGTCGCGGTTGTGTCGTACGTCGAGATACCCGCGCGGGTTGGCGGCGAGCGCGGCGGCGGCCGCCCGGCGGTCGACGGGATAGTGGTCCTTGCCGCCGAGGAAGACGTCGTACACCCGGGCCGGATGCGCCTTCGTGGTGTCGATGCTTCTCTGGGGCGCGACGGGATCCTGGCTGAGAGCGTCACCGGACATGGGGGTCTCCTGGTGAGGTGGTCAGTCTCTTCAACGAGCAACTACTAGTCAACCACCCAGTTTCCGGGGCGACTTGAGGCTTTCCACACCCCGGTGACCCACATCCGCGCGCGTCCCCCCGCGGCCACCGGCGGACGACGGTGGCCGCCGAGGGCGGCGGGGGCTCAGCGCAGCTTCCGCGCGACCTCCGTCGCCCAGTAGGTGAGGATCGTGCGCGCGCCGGCCCGCTTGATGCCGGTCAGGGTCTCCAGGATCGCCCGGTCGCGGTCGAGCCAGCCCTTCTCGGCGGCGGCCTCGATCATCGAGTACTCGCCGGAGATCTGGTAGGCGGCGACGGGCACGTCCACGGCGTCGGCGACGCGGGCCACGATGTCCAGGTAGGGCCCGGCCGGCTTGACCATGACCATGTCCGCGCCCTCCTCCAGGTCGAGCGCCAGCTCCCGCAGCGACTCACGCAGGTTCGCCGGGTCCTGCTGGTAGGTCTTCCGGTCGCCCTGCAGCGAGGAACCGACCGCCTCGCGGAAGGGCCCGTAGAAAGCGGAGGAGTACTTGGCGGTGTAGGCGAGGATGGCGACGTCCTCGCGCCCGATCTGGTCGAGCGCGTCCCGGACGACGCCGATCTGACCGTCCATCATCCCGCTGGGCCCGACGATGTGGGCGCCCGCGTCGGCCTGCACCTGCGCCATCTCGGCGTACCGCTCGAGCGTGGCGTCGTTGTCGACCCGCCCCTCGGCGTCGAGGACGCCGCAGTGACCGTGGTCGGTGAACTCGTCCAGGCACAGGTCGGACATGACGAGCAGGTCGTCCCCCACTTCGGCGCGCACATCACGCAGGGCGACCTGGAGAATTCCGTCCGGATCGGTACCGCACGTCCCGGCCGCGTCCTTCTTCGACTCCTCCGGCACCCCGAAGAGCATGATCCCGGACACCCCGGCCTCGACGGCCTCCACGGCCGCCTTCCTGAGGCTGTCCCGCGTGTGCTGCACGACCCCGGGCATCGCCGAGATCGGCACCGGCTCACTCACGCCCTCCCGGATGAACGCCGGGAGGATGAAGTCGGCGGGGTGCAGTCGCGTCTCGGCGACCATCCGCCGCATGACGGGCGAGGTCCGCAGCCGACGAGGACGCGTACCGGGAAAGGATCCGTACTTCGTCATATCTCCTACGCTACGCCCGCCACTCCCGTGCCTTTGCCGACGCCCTGTCGGACGCCGGGAGGCGGGACTCCTGCACGGTGACGGCCGGACACGCGCCAACTTTCGGCAGCCCGGTCAGCAGAAACACCGCCGGCGGGACAAACGCCGAGGGTGGCGGCATCGCCGCATATGGATCGCTGAACCTCACCGGCAGCGCGGTCACCGGCAACACCGCCACCGGGACGAACGCCAGGGGCGGCGGCATCCTCAACTTCGGGACGGTCACCCGCATCACCAGCCCCGTGGTGGCGAACATCCCCGACCAGTGCGGCACCCCAAGCACAGTGCCGGGCTGCTGACGCATCAGCGACCAAGCCCCACCGCCAAGACCCCGTCCGCCTCAGGCGCCAGGCAACGGGCCGCCTCCTCCGGGTAGGCGGCCCAGCCGTGCCCGGGCCAAAAGTGCGGCTACAGCACGGACGAAGGCCCCGGCTGCGTCGAAGGGGCGGCCGTCCCCGACCGCATCCTCGTCCGCGACTCCAAGGCCCCCCGAGGAGCCCGCCTCACCACCGCCCCCGCCGCCCGGGCGACCTTCCTGCCGTACGCCTCCGGGCGCTGACGGCGGCTGACGGAGCAGACGGAGCGCCCCTGTGAAGGAACGCTCCGCCGTCTCTCACGTCGTCGACCGACGCCTCCGCGCCCCGGGACGGCGCTCGCTCGGGCGGGTCACCGGGTCCCCCGCCTCCAGCGCGGCGGCGCGGCGCCGGGCGCCGAAGTCGGCCAGGGCATCGGCCAGCTTGAGCACCGACGGCTCCGGGGCCATGACGTCGACCCGCAGGCCGTGCTCCTCGGCCGTCTTGGCCGTGGCGGGGCCGATGCACGCGATCACCGTCACGTTGTGCGGCTTGCCCGCGATGCCCACCAGGTTCCTCACCGTGGAGGAGGAGGTGAACAGCACCGCGTCGAAGCCGCCGCCCTTGATCGCCTCACGGGTCTCCGCCGGGGGCGGCGAGGCGCGCACGGTCCGGTAGGCCGTGACGTCGTCGACCTCCCAGCCCAGCTCGATCAGCCCGGCGACGAGCGTCTCGGTGGCGATGTCCGCGCGCGGCAGGAAGACACGGTCGATCGGGTCGAAGACCGGGTCGTACGGCGGCCAGTCCTCCAGCAGACCGGCGGCGGACTGCTCTCCGCTCGGCACCAGGTCCGGCTTCACACCGAAGGCGATCAGCGCGTTGGCGGTCTGCTCGCCCACCGCCGCGACCTTGATGCCGGCAAAGGCGCGGGCGTCGAGGCCGTACTCCTCGAACTTCTCGCGGACCGCCTTGACCGCGTTGACCGACGTGAACGCGATCCACTCGTAGCGGCCCGTCACCAGGCCCTTGACCGCCCGCTCCATCTGCTGGGGCGTGCGCGGCGGCTCCACGGCGATGGTCGGGACCTCGTGCGGCACGGCCCCGTAGGACACCAACCGGTCGGAGAGCGAGGCCGCCTGCTCCTTGGTGCGCGGCACGAGCACCTTCCAGCCGAACAGCGGCTTGGACTCGAACCACGAGAGCTGGTCGCGCTGCGCCGCGGCGGAACGCTCACCGACCACGGCTATCACCGGCCGCCCGCCGTCCGGGGACGGCAGGACCTTCGCCTGCTTCAGGGTCTGCGCGATGGTGCCGAGGGTCGCCGTCCAGGTGCGCTGGCGGGTGGTCGTACCGGCGACCGTGACGCTCAGCGGGGTGTCCGGCTTGCGGCCCGCCGACACCAGTTCCCCGGCCGCCGCGGCGACCGAGTCGAGCGTGGTCGACACCACGACCGTGCCGTCCGAGGCGCCGACCTCGGTCCAGCAGCGGTCGGACGCCGTACGGGCGTCCACGAACCGCACGTCGGCACCCTGCGCGTCGCGCAGCGGCACACCGGCGTACGCGGGCACGCCGACGGCGCTGGCGATGCCGGGGACGACCTCGAAGGGCACACCCGCGGCGGCGCAGGCGAGCATTTCCTCGGCGGCGTACGTATCAAGTCCCGGGTCCCCGGACACCGCACGGACGACCCGCCTGCCGCCCCGCGCGGCCTCCATGACAAGATGTGCGGCATCCCGCACTGCGGGAACCCCAGCGGATGTTGACGTGCCGTCAACGACCGTCAGCTGGGGCGTGCCCGTGCCCGGAGCCTGGTCCGAGGAAGGACCGCCGTCCGTGTGCACGACGGTGACGCCCTGCCTGGCGTGCGTGCGTACGACGTCGAGCACCTCGTGCTCGGCGACGAGGACGTCCGCGTTCGCCAGCGCCTCGACGGCGCGGAGTGTGAGCAGTCCCGGATCTCCGGGTCCGGCACCGAGGAAGGTGACGTGCCCGTGTTCAGGACCGGCGGGAAGGGTGGTGGGGCTCACTGTGCTCGCTCCCCCATCAGACCGGCCGCGCCCTGGGCAAGCATCTCGGTGGCGAGTTCGCGACCGAGCGCCATCGCCTGCTCATGCGTCCGGGGTACGGGACCGGTGGTGGACAGCTGCACCAGCGAGGTGCCGTCGGTCGTGCCGACGACGCCGCGCAGGCGCATTTCCTTGACAATCTGCCCGTCGGCCAGAAGGTCGGCCAGCGCGCCCACAGGGGCGCTGCAACCGGCCTCCAGGGCGGCGAGCAGTGATCGCTCGGCGGTCACGGCGGCCCGGGTGAACGGGTCGTCGAGCTCGGCGAGCGCGGCGATCAGGTCCGCGTTGTCCGCGGCGCACTCGATCGCCAGGGCCCCCTGGCCGGGGGCGGGCAGAACCGTGTCGACCGACAGGAAGTCGGTCACCTCGTCGCCGCGGCCGATGCGGTTCAGGCCGGCCGCGGCCAGCACGACCGCGTCCAGCTCGCCGCCGCGGACGAAGCCGATGCGCGTGTCGACGTTGCCGCGTATCGGGACCGTCTCGATGTCCAGCCCGTGGCTGCGCGCGTACGCGTTCAGCTGCGCCATGCGGCGCGGCGAGCCGGTGCCTATGCGCGCCCCGCGGGGCAGGTCGGTGAACTTCAGCGCGTCCCGGGCGACGATCACGTCGCGCGGGTCCTCGCGCTCCGGTATGGCGGCCAGGACCAGGTCCTCCGGCTGCGCGGTCGGCAGGTCCTTGAGCGAATGAACCGCGAAGTCGACCTCGCCCCGCAGCAGCGCGTCGCGCAGCGCCGTGACGAACACGCCCGTGCCGCCGATCTGCGCGAGGTGCTCGCGCGAGGTGTCACCGTAAGTGGTGATCTCGACGAGCTCGACGGGCCGTCCGGTCACCTGGCTCACGGCGTCCGCCACCTGCCCGGACTGGGCCATGGCGAGCTTGCTTCGCCTGGTCCCCAGCCGCAGTGCCTTGTCACTCATGCCGGCCCTCGGTTCCTGCCGTTCGTGTCGACGTTCGCGCCGACTTTCCTGACGCTCGAGTCGACGCTCTTGACGGTCGCGTCGACTTTGTCGTCGATGTTCTTTTCGCCGTCCGCCCGGGAGACGGAGGCAACCGTCTCGGCATCGAGGTCGAACAGGGTGCGCAGCGCGTCCGCGTACCCGGCGCCGCCGGGCTCGGCTGCGAGCTGCTTGACCCGGACGGTCGGCGCGTGCAGCAGCTTGTCCACGACGCGCCGCACGGTCTGGGTGATCTCCGCGCGGTGCTTGTCGTCGAGGCCGGGCAGCCGCCCTTCCAGGCGGGCGATCTCACCGGCCACCACGTCGGCGGCCATGCTGCGCAGCGCGACCACGGTGGGCGTGATGTGCGCCGCCCGCAGGGCCGCGCCGAAGGCGGCGACCTCGTCGGAGACGATGCGCCGTACGGCGTCGACGTCGGCCGCCATCGGCGCGTCCGCGGAGGCCTCCGCGAGGGACTCGATGTCGACCAGGCGCACCCCGGCCAGCCGGTGCACGGCCGCGTCGACGTCGCGCGGCATGGCGAGGTCGAGGAGGAACAGCACCGGCTCCGGCCGCGGGGCCTCGGTGACCTGCTCGGGCTTGCGGCGCTCGGGGATGCGGCCGACGGTGGCGACGGTCGCGGCGAGCGCGGTGATCAGCTCGGCGTCGGCCTCGGCGCTGCGGCGGCCGGACTCGCGGCGGTCGACGGTGCCGTTGTCCACCCAGGTGGCGTGCTGCTCCAGGGTGGCCGCGTCCATGCCGGCCACGGCGGCATCGCCCATCACGGAGAAACCTGCCTGCACGGCGGTCAGGTCGAGCGGGCAGTTCTCCTCGCCGCCCACGCCGGTGGGCGGCAGCGGCGTGTCCCGGACGTCCTTCCCGGCCGGCGTACGGCGGTCCTCGGCGTCCTCGGTCCGGCGCTCGCCGCCGGCGTCCGGGACGGGCCGTCCGGTGCGGCCCTCCACCGCCGCGGCGATCGTCCCGGCCGGCAGGACCAGCCCGGTCGCGCCGGTGCAGGAGACGGCGACGTCGGCACGTGTCAGCTCGAACGGCACCGCGTCCATCGGTACCGCGCGGGCCAGCACGTCCGTGTCGTCGCCCTCGGTGAGGATCCGGGCGAGGCGCGCGGCGCGGTCGTGGGTGCGGTTGGCGATGACGATCTCGGCGACCCCGGCGCGCGCGAGCGTCGCGGCGGCCAGCGAGGACATCGACCCGGCGCCGATGACCAGGGCCTTCTTGCCGGTGGCCCAGGTCTGCACGTCCGCGCCCGCGGACAGCTGCTCCAGGCCGAAGGTGACCAGGGACTGGCCGGCGCGGTCGATGCCGGTCTCGGAGTGGGCCCGCTTGCCGACCCTGAGCGCCTGCTGGAACAGGTCGTTCAGCAGGCGTCCGGCGGTGTGCAGCTCCTGCGCCCTGGCCAGCGAGTCCTTTATCTGGCCGAGGATCTGGCCCTCGCCGACGACCATCGAGTCCAGGCCGCAGGCCACCGAGAACAGGTGGTGGACGGCCCGGTCCTCGTAGTGCACGTAGAGGTAGGGGGTGAGCTCCTCCAGGCCGACCCCGCTGTGCTGGGCGAGCAGCGTGGACAGCTCGGCGACACCGGCGTGGAACTTGTCCACGTCGGCGTACAGCTCGATGCGGTTACAGGTGGCCAGCAGGGCGGCCTCGGCGGCCGGCTCGGCGGCGACGGTGTCCTGCAGCAGCTTGCACTGCGCGTCCGGGTTCAGCGAGGCCCGCTCCAGGACGCTGACCGGGGCGCTGCGGTGGCTCAGCCCGACGACGAGGAGACTCATGCCGGCATCACGGCGGGCACGTCCCCGTCGGGTCCCTGGTCGGCGGACCCGCCGCGGGCAGCGGCGGCGGGCAGCGCGTCGGCGGCGGCCTCCTCGCCGGCCTTGCGCTGCTCGTGGAAGGCGAGGATCTGCAGCTCGATGGAGAGGTCGACCTTGCGCACGTCGACGCCGTCGGGGACGGACAGCACGGTCGGGGCGAAGTTCAGGATGGAGGTGACCCCGGCGGCCACCAGACGGTCGCAGACCTGCTGGGCGGCGCCCGCGGGGGTCGCGATCACGCCGATCGACACGCCGTTGTCCTGGATGATCTTCTCGAGCTCGTCGGTGTGCTGGACCGGGATGCCGGCGACGGGCTTTCCGGCCATCGCCGGGTCGGCGTCGATGAGGGCGGCGACCCGGAACCCGCGGGAGGCGAAGCCGCCGTAGTTGGCGAGCGCGGCGCCGAGGTTGCCGATACCGACGATCACAACCGGCCAGTCCTGGGTCAGGCCCAGTTCGCGGGAGATCTGGTAGACGAGATACTCGACGTCGTAGCCCACGCCCCGCGTCCCGTAGGAGCCGAGGTAGGAGAAGTCCTTGCGCAGCTTGGCGGAGTTGACTCCCGCCGCGGCCGCGAGCTCCTCGGAGGAGACCGTGGGGACCGAGCGCTCCGACAACGCGGTCAGGGCTCGGAGGTACAGCGGAAGCCTGGCGACGGTGGCCTCGGGAATCCCTCGGCTGCGGGTCGCCGGTCGGTGAGTTCGGCCAGTTGCCACGGTGCTCCTGCGGGTAGAGCGGGGCTGTGGGCGGTCATACGTCCCCGGACCGCCCCGTCGAATGCAGGCTATGTCTTTGTGAACGCGTGCACAAAGATGGTGTCCGATTTGCCCGGCCAACGTGACCGGGGTCACGCGCCCCCGGCGCACCGGCGAGGAACCGGCGCACAGGCGCCCGCGCTCCTTCGTTGTTGGGGGCAAAACCGCACACTCTCCTCTACGATCCCCACCCCCGAGACCAGGACGCCGTCGATCCTAAGCGAAATTCCCGATGTTTGTACTAGTCGGTCAGTGCCTTGCGCAGACGCTCCTCGTTCACGCGCCAGAAGGTGTGCTGGGCGCCGTCGACGAGGACCACCGGGATCTGCTCCCAGTACGCGTCGTGCAACCGGTGGTCCAGGGTGATGTCCTTCGCCTCCCAGGAGACACCGAGGTCGGCGCAGACCTTCTCCACGACCACCTGTGCGTCGTCGCACAGATGACAGCCGGGCTTGCGGATCAGCGTGACGAGCCGGTCCTGGGGAGCCGGGGACTTGCGGCGGAAGATGGGACTCATGTCGGCCATTCTCGCGCCGTCGCGGCGGTGCGGGACCCCGCCCGCGCGAGCCGGGCCGCGAACGCCCGGCCTGCCGGATCCGCGCGCCGACACGCCGGTCGCGCGACTTCTTTAACGACACCGTCGCGGAGAGTTCACGGGCTGCGAACCTCACGCGTCCGGAACCACCCCGCGCACTGGCTATGCTCACGCCATGGCCGCTCTCGGATGGCTCACTCCCCGTAGGCGCTCCGCCACGGCGCGGAGCGTGTTGGCAGGCGAGGCCTCGGCGGAGGCAGCGCGCAAGTCCACCCAGGAACAGGACGTTCCCTCCACTCCGGAGGCCACGCCGTTCCCGGTCCAGGGGGACGACAAGGCAGCCGCCTTCTTCGACCTGGACAACACCGTCATGCAGGGCGCCGCGCTGTTCCACTTCGGCCGGGGCCTGTACAAGCGGAAGTTCTTCGAGACGCGCGACCTGGCCCGGTTCGCCTGGCAGCAGGCGTGGTTCCGGCTGGCCGGCGTCGAGGACCCCGAGCACATGCAGGAGGCGCGCGACTCGGCGCTGTCCATCGTCCAGGGCCACCGCGTCGCCGAACTGCAGTCGATCGGCGAGGAGATCTACGACGAGTACATGGCCGAGCGGATCTGGCCGGGCACGCGCGCGCTGGCACAGGCCCACCTGGACGCGGGCCAGAAGGTGTGGCTCGTCACGGCCGCACCGGTGGAGATCGCCCAGGTGATCGCCCGCCGCCTGGGGCTGACCGGCGCGCTCGGCACGGTGGCCGAGTCGATCGACGGCGTCTACACCGGCCGACTGGTCGGCGAGCCCCTGCACGGCCCGGCGAAGGCGGAGGCGGTACGCGCCCTGGCGGCGGCGGAGGGCCTGCACCTGTCCCGGTGCGCCGCGTACAGCGACTCGCACAACGACATCCCCATGCTGTCCCTGGTCGGCCACCCCTACGCCATCAACCCCGACAGCAAGCTCCGCCGGCACGCCCGCGAGATGGACTGGCGGCTGCGCGACTACCGCACGGGCCGCAAGGCGGCCAAGGTCGGCATCCCCGCGGCGGCGGGCGTGGGCGCGGTGGCCGGCGGCACGGCGGCCGCGATCGCGCTGCACCGGCGACGCCGGTAACCGGGACGGCCCGCGTCAACCGCCCGCGGGACGGCGTCACCCCGTCCCCGAGGTGGCCGGATGACTCGGTTGACGGCACGTTTCCGGGTGACGCCTCTGATCGGGCCGCGCCACACCCGGTTCCCGGGGCAAGCGGTCGAACGTACCCACGCACTGGCCTGGCCATTCCTGTTGGCCGTACACCGCCACAACATGCCCCGGAGTCACCGGAACGCGAACTCGATCGATCAACAAACGGTCACTCTGTTGCACTTGATCGGGCGCCAATCGGTTACGGAAGCGACGTAATCGACGATTTGAGCAACTCGGTGTAGCAGCGCCTATACGAAGCGTTATTCTCCTCAGACGCAAACCGGTACCCCTCCGTCGCTACGACGGGTGAACGGTTCCGCACTGCACGTGATGGAAGCTCTGCCTCTGGGAGTCCCGTGTACGCAAACGTCGGGGTTGACGCCTCGGGCCTGGCTACGCTCCGCGCTACGGTCCTGGACCTGCTGCGCGGTCTCGTCCCCACCGCGTACGCCGGCCCCGCATTCGCCACTGCCGCCCCCATGGGCCCACGCTACGCGCTGGCCGACGGCATGGAGCAGGCGCAGGCGCGCAGCGCCGTCGTCGACGGACGCCGCTCGGGGGACGGGCGGGCAGCCGGCAGGCGAGGGCGCCCGGCCGGCGCGGCCACGGTCCGCCGCCCGGCCGCGGACAGCGACAGCGCCCGGATGATGGACCTCGTGGAGCGCGCACAGGCCGGCGAGGCCGAGGCCTTCGGCCGCCTCTACGACCAGTACAGCGACACGGTGTACCGCTACATCTACTACCGGGTGGGCGGGAAGGCGACGGCCGAGGACCTCACCAGCGAGACATTTCTGCGGGCCCTGCGCCGCATCGGCACCTTCACCTGGCAGGGCCGCGACTTCGGCGCCTGGCTGGTCACCATCGCCCGCAACCTCGTCGCCGACCACTTCAAGTCCAGCCGCTTCCGGCTGGAGGTCACCACCGGCGAGATGCTCGACGCCAACGAGGTCGAGCGCTCCCCGGAGGACTCCGTCCTGGAGTCCCTGTCCAACGCCGCCCTGCTGGACGCCGTACGGCGGCTCAACCCCCAGCAGCAGGAGTGCGTGACGCTCCGCTTCCTGCAGGGCCTGTCCGTCGCGGAGACCGCACGAGTGATGGGAAAGAACGAGGGCGCCATCAAGACTCTCCAGTACCGGGCCGTGCGAACCCTCGCCCGTCTTCTGCCCGAAGACGCCCGCTGAGCCGTACACGCTCAGCGACGTTCAACTCACGTTCTGTTGCTCTGCGTTGACTTCCCGACCTGATCCTCGTTCGTCCGTAACCCAATTGCCGAGCCGCTCGTTGTGCGGGATACAGGCTCCCTGTGGTCACGTCCTGGCCCACGCTGGTCACCCGATCGCGTGGACGCGGGTGTGGACGTGCAACCCTCAGGTCCCCTGGGGAGTCGACCGTCATGACGAGAGGAGGTGCCGCCAGTGATCGCGAACGTATCGGCGCACCGGCGGGCGAACGCCTTCGCCCAGGCCCTGGAGGAGCTGTCCGACCAGGGCACAGCGGCCGAGCAGTCCGAAGGATTGGCACCGGCCCCGGCTGATGCGGAACAGACCGAGCGGGGCCGTCTGCTGGCCCTCGCCACCGGTCTCGGCGCACTGCCCAGGCCGGAGCTGGACCCCGAGGTCAAGGTCGTCCAGCGGGCCCAACTGGTGGCCGCGATGGAGGCCATGCTGCAGGAGGGCACCGCGAGCGGCGAAGCGGGCGAGCTGGTCCCCGAGCAGCGAGGCCATCGGGCGCGGGGTGCCCACCGGGCGAGCGGCCTGGGGAAACTGCGGCCGCGCACCCGGCTGACCAAGGGCCTGGCCGCGGGCGGGCTCAGCGTGGGTGTGGCGGCGAGCGCCTTCGGCGGAGTGGCCGCTGCCAGCTCCGACGCCCTGCCCGGTGACTCGCTCTACGGCCTCAAACGCGGCATCGAGGACTTCAAGCTCAACTACCTGACCGAGAACGCCGACGAACAGGGCCAGGCCTACCTCGACCTGGCCTCCACCCGGCTGAACGAGGCCCGCCGGCTGATGGAGCGTGGCCGCAGCGGCGCGCTCGACCACGAGTCCCTCGGCGAGATCCGGCGCACCCTGGTGGGCATGCAGCACGACGCTGCGGAGGGCCACCGCCTGCTGCACGAGGCCTACGAGCGCGACCCCGACTCCCTGGGCCCCATCCAGGCCCTCTCCACCTTCTCCCGGTCCCACCGCGACGCCTGGGGCGCACTGCGCGACCGGCTGCCCGTGCAGCTCGGGGACGTCAGTCAGCAGGTGTCGTCGGTGTTCGCCGCCATAGACGAAGAGGTGGCCCCGCTGCAGTCGCTGCTCCCCCCGTCCCCGAGCCAGGGGGGAAGCGACGGCGGGCGGCAGGGCACCACCCCGTCCTCGTCCGGCGGCGCCTCGTCCGGCTCCGCCCACTCGGCGCAGCCCAGCACCGGCGGCGGCCCCACCGCGGGCGGCCGGCAGTCCGGCAGCGGCAGCCCCAGCAAGCCGGCCGGCTCCGGTAGCGAGAGCGACGGACTGATCGGCGGCAGCACCGGCGGCCTGCTCGACCCGCCGAAGACCGGCAGCGCCTCGCCGTCCGCCGGCACGTCGCCCAGCAGCGCCCCGGCCGTCACCATCCCGCCGCTGCTGCCGGGCCTCCTCCCCGGCCTCGGCATCGAGGGGGAGAACGCGTCGTAGACAGGCGTACGACGACGGGGGCGCCCTCTTTCCCCAGAGGGCGCCCCCGTCGTCGTGGCGGGCCGTACAGAGCGCGCAGAGGTCAGAAGAAGACCGACCGGCGCTGCACCAGCAGCTTGTAGAGCGTGTGCTGGATCTGCTCCCGGACCTGATCGGTCAGGTTGAACATCAGCATCGGGTCCTCGGCCGCCTCCGGCGGATAGCCGTCCGTCGGGATCGGCTCCCCGAACTGGATGGTCCACTTCGTCGGCAGCGGGATCGCGCCCAGCGGGCCCAGCCACGGGAAGGTCGGCGTGAGCGGGAAGTACGGGAAGCCCAGCAGCCGCGCGACCGTCTTGGCGTTGCCGATCATCGGGTAGATCTCCTCGGCCCCGACGATCGAGCAGGGGATGATCGGGGTGCCCTGGCGCAGAGCGGTGGAGACGAAGCCGCCGCGGCCGAACCGCTGGAGCTTGTAGCGCTCGCCGAAGGGCTTGCCGATGCCCTTGAAGCCCTCCGGCATCACCCCGACCAGTTCGCCCTGCCGCAGGAGCCGTTCGGCGTCCTCGGCGCAGGCGAGCGTGTGGCCGAGCTTGCGGGCCAGCTCATTGACCACCGGCAGCACGAAGACCAGGTCGGCCGCCAGCAGCCGCAGATGCCGGCCGGCGGGATGGTGGTCGTGCACGGCGACCTGCATCATCAGGCCGTCCAGCGGGAGCGTCCCGGAGTGGTTGGCGACGATCAGCGCTCCGCCCTTGTCCGGGATGTTCTCCACGCCCTTCACGTCCACCCGGAAGTACTTCTCGTACACCGGCCGGAGCAGGGACATCAGGACCTGGTCGGTGAGTTCGGCGTCGTAGCCGAAGTCGTCGACCTCGTAGTCCCCGGTGAGGCGGCGGCGCAGGAACGACAGGCCGCTCGCGAGGCGCCGTTCGAGCCCGCCGTGCCACTGCGGCGGGCGGGGCTCCTGGGGCTGCTGTTCCTCCCGGGTCACAGGGACATCCTCCTGCGGAACGCCCCTGGTGGGCAGGGGCTGGACCTCCCGGACCAGGGCCGGTTCGCCGCCGGTGCGCCGGCTCCCCGTGCTCCGGCGCCGCTGCGGCCGCTGCGCGGCGCCCCCGCGGGACCGGTCGTCGTCGAACGGAATGACCTTGGCGTCCGCCATCGTTGCTGCGCTCCTCAGTTGGCGCTGTGCGTCGGGGGGTGGCCGCTGTCCCCGGGGGACAGCGCGACGATCCGGTCGACGGCCCTCGCGAGGGCCTCCGGCGGCAGGAGTCCGGGGCCGCGGCTGCGGGCGAAGTCCGCGAAGGTCTCCGCGGTCGTGTACCTCGGCACAAAACCCAGGGTCTCGCGCATCTGGTCCGTCGCCACGACCCGGCCGTGAGTGAGCAGTCGGATCTGCTCGGGTGAGAAGTCCGTCATGCCCAGAGTACGCACCAGCGAGCCCGTCCAGGTGACCGCGGGCAGCAGCAGCGGCACGGTGGGGCGGCCGAGCCGTCGCGCGCACTGGGAGAGCAGCAGCACACCGTCCCCGGCGATGTTGAAGGTGCCGCTGTTGAGCGTGCCGCGGCGCGGCTCGTGCGAGGCGAGCCGCAGCACCTCGATCACGTCGTCCTCGTGCGCGAACTGCAGCCGCGGGTCGTAGCCGAACACCGTCGGCAGGAGCGGCAGCGAGAAGTACGAGGCGAGCGGCGCGTCGGCGGTCGGGCCGAGGATGTTGGCGAACCTGAGCACGCACACCGCGACGTCCGGCCGCCGCCGCGCGAAGCCCCGGACGTATCCCTCCACCTCGACCGCGTCCTTGGCGAAGCCGCCGCTGGGCAGCGACTTGGGCGGGGTGGTCTCGGTGAACACGGCCGGGTCCCGGGGCGCGGACCCGTAGACGTTGGTGCTGGACTTCACCACCAGCCGCCGGACGCCCGGCGACTTCTGGCAGGCGCCGAGCAGCTGCATGGTCCCGATGACGTTGGTCTCCTTGACCGTGGCCCGGTTGCCGCTGCCGAGCGGGGTGCCCGAGACGTCCATGTGGACCACCGTGTCGGCGGAGGTCTCGGCGAGCACGCGCGCGATGCCGGGCTGCCGGATGTCCGCCTGGATGAACTCGGCACCGCCCAGATGGTGCTCGGGCGGGACCGCGTCCACGCCGACGACCCGGTCCACCTGCGGGTCACGCTGGATCCGCCGTACGAACCGGCCTGCCAGCTGACGGGCCACTCCGGTCACCAGCACGATCTGTCCCAAGATCAGCGCCTTCCTCTCCAGGACCCCGTATCCCGCCGCGTTCCCCGTCTGCGGCCAACCTATCGGGTCGATGTTGCGCTGTGATGACCACCCGATGCGTGAAGTGACGATACGCGCAAACGTACGAACAGACCCGGCCGCCGGACGGGGACGGCCGACGGCCGGAACCAGGCCGCCGAAGAGGCCGCGCCGCGGACGGGCCCGGACAGACGCGTGGCCCCCCACCTGATGCGGTGGGGGGCCACGGACACGCTCTCGCGATGTCGCGCTACCTCGTAGCGACTGGCGTCACTACTTCTTGTTGCGACGCTGGACGCGGGTGCGCTTGAGCAGCTTGCGGTGCTTCTTCTTGGCCATCCGCTTGCGCCGCTTCTTGATTACAGAGCCCACGACTACCCTCGCTCACTTCTCATCACTCGGTGTTTGGGCGCCATGGGCCCATACGACCTACGAGGGGCCAGCCTACCCGTCCGAGCGCTGAGGTCGTAATCGAGGTGACCGGGGGACCCGGGAAGTGCTCGGTACCGGATCCCGCCGGTTCGTCGTCAGGCGGTTTCCACCCCCACGTAACTCTCGCGAAGGTACTCGTGAACCGCTTGCTCGGGGACGCGGAAGGACCGCCCCACCCGGATCGCGGGCAGATGACCGCTGTGCACCAGCCGGTACACGGTCATCTTCGACACTCGCATCACCGAGGCGACCTCCGCCACGGTAAGGAACTGAACCTCGTTCAGAGGCCTCTCGCCAGCTGCAGCCATGACACACCTGAACCTTCCGCACTCGACGGCCACCGGCTTCCCCTTCCGGTGACTCTTCGTCGTTGCGTGCTCACTCCCCAATGTAGGGGCCTGTGATGCGAGTGGGGAAGAGGTGCACCCATCGGCGGCCTACTGTGACAGACACGCTCGATTGAGTACGTAGCGGGTGAGCGGGCGGTAGTAAGCGGGCCGTACGGCGTCGTCGAGCGGAACGACGACGGACACGCGCCCCTCCGCCTCCCCCACGAACGGCGCCGGGTCGTCCGTGTCGGCCAGACCGATGGCCTCGAACCCCAGCTGACCTGCTCCGCAGACCCATCCATGGTCACCGATCACCAGCTCGGGCAGCGGACCGCCGGCGTCGGCGGCCGCGGCCAGGGCGAGCCGAACCGGCAGCGGTGAGTGCGTGTGCGCGCCGGGCTCACAACCGGGGCGTTCCGTCCCCGGCCGCCGGACCAGGGCGACTCCCCGTACGTAGGCGAGGTTGTGCGTGCGTAGACCGAACCGGGTCGTTATGTCGACACAGCGACCCTGCGCCGGGGTGAGGACGGTACATCCGGCCGCCGACAGGGCGTCGGCCAAGGCGGCGTAGAAACCGAGCAGCCGATGGGGGTGGCCGGTGCCGAGCAGCACCGGCGCGCCGCGCCGGGCGGCCGTGGCGAGCCGCTCGGCGAAGGCCTCCAGGGCGGCGAGGGTCAGCTCCGGGTCGATCACATCATGGCCGGAGATATGGTCCGGATCCGCCGAGACGCCGCACTTCTCGGCCATCAACGCGATCAAATCCCCCTGCGCCCAAGCGCGTTCGGGATCGATGCCGATCAGCGCGCGGGGATCGCGGGCCGCGAACAAGCGGTACCGCCGCAGGCTCTCCTCCCGGGAGGTGGCCACGGTCCCGGCCAGACGAGCCGCCACCAGATGGGCGCGCAGCGCCGCGGTGCTCAACACGCCAGCGATGGTGACGGACCACGGACACAGGCGTCACGAAAACAGGGGAACACCGCACAGTTGGCCTAAAGGACGTGCAGCCTGAAGAGCATTGAGCCCGAGCAGCGCCGACCCCGAAGAGCCTTGCACCTGAGCAGCCTTGAACCTGAGCGGCGTCGAGCCTGACGAACGTTGAAGCGCCCCGCCTACGCCAGCAGTCCCCGCAGCGGGAACACCGCCCGGCGGGTCGCCAGGACCGCCTGGTCCAGCCGGTCCGCCGGGTCGTACCCCGCCTCCCAGTCGCTCCAGGACACCGGCCAGCGCCCGTCCGTCATCCGCATCGGCCCCAACCGCCGTGTCCGGGCGAACACTTCCTGCCGCCAGCTCTCCGGGATCACCGTCTCCGGCTCCACCGGACGCCCGGCCGCGATGCCCACCAGATGCGTCCAGGACCGCGGTACGACCTCCACCACCGCGTACCCGCCCCCGCCCAGCGCCACCCAGCGCCCGCCGGCGTGCTCGTGCGCCAGGTCGTGGCAGGCCACCTGGACCGCCCGCTGCGCGTCCAGCGACACCGCCAGGTGCGCCAGCGGGTCCTCGAAGTGCGTGTCGGCGCCGTGCTGTGTCACCAGGACCTGCGGACGGAAGCCGGCGAGCAGCTCCGGCACCACCGCGTGGAACGCCCGCAGCCATCCCGCGTCCCCGGTGCCGGCCGGCAGCGCCACGTTCACCGCCGAGCCCTCGGCGGACGGCGCCCCGGTCTCCTCCGGCCATCCGGTCTGCGGGAACAGCGTCCGGGGATGCTCGTGCAGCGAGATCGTCAGCACCCGGGGGTCCTCCCAGAACGCCGCCTGCACACCGTCCCCGTGGTGCACGTCGACGTCGACGTACGCGACCCGCTCCGCCCCCAGTTCGAGCAGGCGCGCGATCGCCAGCGCGGCGTCGTTGTAGACGCAGAACCCGGAGGCGCTGCCGGGCATGGCGTGGTGCAGCCCGCCGGCGAAGTTCACCGCGTGCAGCGCCTCCCCGCGCCACACGGCCTCCGCGGCCCCCACCGACTGCCCCGCGATCAGTGCGGACACCTCGTGCATCCCGGCGAAGGCGGGGTCGTCCAGCGTCCCGAGCCCGTACGACCCGTCGCAGGCCTGCGGGGCGGCCGACGCGGCCTTCACCGCCTCGATGTAGTCCTGCCGGTGGACGAGCCGCAGCGTCGACTCACCGGCCGGTTTGGCCGCGACGATCCGCGCCGCGCGATCGAGCCCGAGGGCGTCGACCAGTTTCCGGGTCAGGGCCAGCCGGACCGGATCCATCGGATGGTCCGGCCCGAAGTCATAGCCCGTTACTGCCTCGTCCCACATCAGCTGTGCGCGGCCGCTCATGGTGGTCACCGTATCGGTCCGGTTGACGAGCGAACGACCGGGCGTACACCAACGTCACCAGCACCAACACCATCGGCACCAGCATGGCCCCGCGGTAGTTCCAGGCGTCGCCGAGCGCCCCCACCAAGGGCGAACCGACCAGGAAACCGACGTAGTTGAAGATGTTGAGCCGGGCGACGGCCGCGTCCGACGCCCCCGGGAACAGCCGGCCGGCGGCCGCGAAGGTCTGCGGCACGAGCACGCACAGCCCCAGGCCCACCAGGGTGAACCCGAGCATCCCCGCCCAGGCCCCCGGCGCCCCGGCGACGACCGCGAACCCCGCGGCCGCCACCAGCGCGCCCAGACGCACGACGGCCACGGCCCCGAACCGGCGCACCCCGAAGTCCCCGATCGCCCGCCCGAGGAGCGTGGTGACCATGTAGACGTTGTACGGCACCGTCGCCAGCTGCTCCGAGCTGCCCAGCACGTCCTGGAGGTACTTCGCGCTCCAGTTGGAGACGGTCGAGTCGCCGATGTACGCGAAGGTCATCACCAGACACAGCGGCAGCAGCAGCCTGAAGACGACGGACCCGCCGCCCGGGCTCCCGGCCCCGCTGTCGGTGTCCGGTACGGCGGTGCCGTCGCCGTCGACGTACCAGTGGCTCCCCACGAAGGCCGCCGGCAGCAGCACCAGCACGACCGGCAGGTACGACACGACCAGTGCCAGATGCCAGTGCGCCCCCGCCCAGGCCAGCGAGGCACCCACGATCCCGCCCAGGCTGTAGGCCGCGTGGAAGCCGAGCATGATGCTGCGGCCGTACGTCCGCTGCAGGCTCACCCCGAGCATGTTCATCGACGCGTCCAGCGCCCCCACGGCGAGTCCGAAGACCGCGAGTGCGGCGGCCAGTTCGGCGACCTGGCCGCCGGCCCCGACTCCGAGCAGGGCCAGCATCACGACGGGCTGGGACCAGCGCAGCACCCGGCTGGGCCGGATCCGCTTCACCAGGTGCTCGGTCGTCACGCTGCCGACGCCGGCCAGGACCGGCACGGCCGCGAGGAAGGCGGGGAGCAGCGCGTCCGAGACGCCGTAGCGGTCCTGGATCGCGGGAATGCGCGTCACGAGAAGGGCGAAGGCGGCGCCCTGCGCGAAGAAGCTGAACGCCAACGAGGCCCTGCCGCGCCGCAGCACTTCTGTCATGGCGGCGAGCGTAGGACCCCGGGCTACCCGTGGGTAGATCCGGCCAAAGATGAATTCGGCTCAGTTTTTCGGTTCGGTTCTCGGCCCGCCCTGCGGCTGGGCCTCACGGGGCGGGGGCCGCACGGGCGGCCGTCACTGAGCGGGCATCACTGGGCGGGCGTCACGGCCGGCACGGGGGCGGGCAGGGGCGCCGAGGGGGTAGGCCGAGGGGCGGGAGAGTCGGCTTCGGCGCCCATGGACGCCGTGGCCGTGGTCCCGGTCCTCGTCCCTGCCTCTGCCTCTGCCTCTGCCTCGGCGATCAGCATGCGGGCCATCGGACCGGCGGCCACCGCGCCGCTGACCAGGAAACCGAGGACCATCGCGGCCACCATGACGACCGAGCCCAGCCAGACCATCGTGTCGACGGGCAGCGTGAAGGCGCCCACGACCCGCGCCACGCACTCGCCGAGCAGCACCCCGCCCCACACCAGCGAGAAGCGCCGTTCGGCCCGCCGGAACGCCTCGGACCCGTCCCGCAGCCGGGTCCAGGCGGCCTCCCGGCTCGCCTGCCCCTTGATCAGCCACGGCTTCATGCCGACGGTCATCATCGGCTTGCCCAGGGCCACCGAGACCAGAATGCCGATCCCGATGGCACTGCTCACCCCGCTGTCCTTCGCGAGCATCAGCCGCGGGTCACCGGAGACGAAGGTGAGCAGAAGTCCGACGACGTTCACGAAGAGGATGAGCGCGGCCAGCCCGTTGACCTGCCGCTCCCTGACCGCACCCCACACCGTCCGCAGGGCCGGCACCACGCTGCTCCAGCCGAGGGCCGCGAGCGTGCTCGTCCCGAACCCGTTCTTGAGCAGGTAGTAGCCCCCGATGGGCACCGCAACGTCGATGAGCAGCGGCGCGAGGTTCTTCAGCTTGCTCTGGCTCTTGCCCGTGTCCGTCGTCATGCCCTCAGCTTCGCGGCCGGCCCCCGCTCGGCAGTAGAAACGATCGTCCGGAGCTCCGCATGACAAATGTCAGTGCCGCACGACGGGGCGGGTCATATCAGCAGGTCCATCAACTCGTCGAAGCGGGAGAACAGTTGCGTGGCCTCCGTCAGCCGGTCCGCGGGCGTCATGGCGGTGAACCCGTAGACGTCCATCCCGGCCGCGACGGCGGCCTGCACGCCCAGCGGCGAGTCCTCGACCACCACGCACCGCCCGGGCGCGACTCCCATGCGCTCGGCCGCGTGGAGGAACAGGTCCGGCGCCGGCTTGCCCCGCCCGACGTCCTGCGAACTGAAGATCCGGTCCTCGTCGAACCACCGGTCGAGCCCCGTCGTCCGGTGCCCCACCCGGATCCGCTCATGACTCCCCGAGGACGCGACACAGTACGGCGTCCCGTCCGCCGTCAGCTTCTCCAGTACGTCGGCGACGCCGGCCACCGGCTTCAACTCCCGCTGGAACGCGGCGAAGACACGGGCGTGGAAGACGTCGTCGAAGTCGGCCGGCAGCGCCCTTCCCGTGCGCTCCAGGACGAGGTCGTGGATGCGGTGCATCGCGGATCCCATGTAGTCCCGGATGGAGTCCTCGTAAGAGGTGGGGTGACCCAGCTCGGTGAGTTGGGCGGCGAGCAGCCGGTTCGAGATCGGCTCGCTGTCGACGAGGACACCGTCGTTGTCGAAGATGACGAGGTCATAGCGCATGGCTCGACCCTAGACGACCCTGAACGCAGAAAACCCCGCACCGTGAGGTGCGGGGTTTTCTTCAAAATTTGTTCGGCGGTGTCCTACTCTCCCACAGGGTCCCCCCTGCAGTACCATCGGCGCTGTGAGGCTTAGCTTCCGGGTTCGGAATGTAACCGGGCGTTTCCCTCACGCTATGACCACCGAAACACTATGAAACTGTGAACGCCACACCACCCATTACGGGCGGGGCTGTTCGTGGTTTCAGAACCAACACAGTGGACGCGAGCAACTGAGGACAAGCCCTCGGCCTATTAGTACCGGTCACCTCCACACGTTACCGTGCTTCCAGATCCGGCCTATCAAC